>JAMCVD010000120.1 GCA_023381995.1 Deltaproteobacteria bacterium | reverse complement strand
TTCCATAGCGAGAGAGAAGCAGTCCACGCAGAGTACCACGGAAGCATTGCAGGCAGTCCGGATGTGTTTCCCTTCGCAGTGTCGAACACTCTTTCTTTTTGTTCTATCAGTCCCATGATCACTTTTAGGATAAGAGCCAGAATTAAAATTGAGGTCAATCTTCGAAAAGACCATAAAAGATGGTTTTTCAAAATAAAGGTATTCCCGGAGGGGAGAGGTATGGCTGGTCGATTTTAACCCTTCGATAGGTTCTGAGATAAAAGACCAACATCCGGCCCTTGTGGTTTCTGTGGATGAGCTGAACGAAAGTCCATGGGGCCTGATTGTTGTGTGTCCAATTACGGCTTCCAGAAAAGACAAGATATTTAGATTGCATGTCCTTATATCACCACCAGAAGGTGGTATAAAACATGATTCAGTTATACGGTGTGATCAAATAAAATCGATTTCTGTCTATCGATTTCTAAAAAGGTGGGGAAGTGTAGGCGAGGAAGTGATACGAAAGGTAGATTATATCTTAAAGAAGATACTGAATCTGTAATTTGAGAGATAAAATTTCTTGACATTATATATTTGATTCGTTAGGACAACAATTCCTGAAAAACAGCAATAACCATACCTTTTACTGAGGAAATTCAAAAATGCCCTGAATATGGCAAAGATCCCGACCCGAAATTATTGGGCAACAGCCACGTCTATAGAAATGATTCTTTGGGCTTACGACTTAGTGCTTGCTTTCCAATATCTCTGTCTGCCATCGGAGCAAATATAGCGTCTATCCGGACCGCGTATGATGCGCCGATATGACGATGACGAATGCAAATACGACGCCTTTTAAAAGCTCTTTTATCCCTATTACCCTGAGGCTGCGTGCGTGCGTGTGTCTGAACGTCTCCACGAGATTTTCGAGTAAGGGTGCAAATGCCGCGGCCGCAATCAGGGGGGCGGATTGCAGATAGATCATGGCGGAGACGAATACGGATGTTGCAACGAGGTACACGAAGTTTGCGCGCCGGTACATCTTTTTTTTAAGTATCAGCATTTTTACCCTGAAGATGCTTGCAGAAAAGTACAGGAACGTGAAGGACCAGATAGCGAGGATGCCGATGCCGGGGCTGCCCTGCACGGCAAGATAAAAGAACGGCACCGGCGTCGTCAGCGTCCCCATTGCGAAAAACTCAACCACCGGGTTCCGCTCTTTATGCATGTATGCTGATACGGCATATACGATGATCGTCAGCAGGGGGACAATCGACAGTGCGAGGACGTGTCCTGCACCGATGCGAAGGAGCGCGGGCAGAAGCAGCGCTATGCCGGCAGTGGTGTACAGGGACGTAAACAGCAAGGAGGCCTTGTCACGCCTCCGCATGAATATGCCGATGGGTGCCTTCGTCATGAAGAGCAGCGCGATCCCGGCGAGTGAGGCGATGGCATGCCATGGTATACTCCCGCTTACGAAGATACCGATGGCGCATGATGTCAGCAGTATGCCCCACGAGCCGTACTCTTTCGGGAATGGGATGCTCCTTACCTTCATACTCATAGCTTATCTACCGATAGTAAGTATGTCTATGAGGTAGATCATAGAAGGATGGATTTTGTCCATTTTGATCGCGAGGATTTGGTAGGGGCGGTCCACGAACCGCCCCTACTTTTGCAATTGTTGACTTGTGGGAAACTTATAAAGTAACAATGGTAAGAGGAGGAAAAGTCATGGCGCAGGTAAAAGGCATTGCGGTTCTCGGCCTGATAAAGTTTATTAAAAAGAACATGAAGGATGCTCTCCCGAAAATCGTTGCTTCCCTGCCCCCGGAGACGAAGAAGTATATGGACGAGCACATCCTGCTTACCGAGTGGTACCCCTATAAGCTTTACACCGATCTGCTCAAGACGATGGACAAGGTCATTGGTAGGGGGGACCTCTCGTACTGCATAGAGCAGGGAAGACTTTCCGCCCAGCATGATCTTTCGACCGTGTACAGGATCTTTTTAAATTTCGTCAGTCCCAGACTGATTGTTACAAAGGCAATGAGCATATGGAACAGCTATTATGATGCTGGTCAGGTGGAAGCAGGCATGCTCGCAGACAATGGGATTTCGGTAACGATAAAGGAGTTCCCAGACATAGACATAGCGCATGTAAAGAATGCACAGGGATGGCTTGAACAATTTTTGGTTATGTGCAAGTTCAAAGAGGTAAAGTCCGGGATCGAGAAGTGCCAGTGTTACGGTGATCCCTTCACCGAGCTCCGGTTTACGTATAAATCACAAGGAGGATAAATGGAGCCTTTGGGTAAAGATGGATTATTGTCCGAGAGGACAGGGCCGCTGAATTTCGGATGGAGCGGCGACAGATTGAAGGGCCAGGAAGGAAGAAGACGATGAGGGTAGAGCCGATAGACCTGAAGAGGGTAAAGACCAGCTCGATAAAGACACGCAAGAACAAGGTGAAAGTCGCCGACTTCTCGCTCCCCTATAAAAAGGGCTGGACGGTCAGACAGTTTTTGGACAGTCTCCCCAGGATACTGAAAACGGAGGAGCTGAGGGCGTCCGCAGAGGCGATAGTCACCGCCCAGAAGAACAACAGGCAGGTCATCCTCGCAATGGGAGACAGCGTAATAAAGGTCGGTCTTTCTCCGCTCGTCGTCCAGTTGATGGAAAGCGGACTTATTACGGCCGTAGCCATGCAGGGAGCCGGCGTGATACACGATACGGAGATAGCACTCATAGGCGAGACGTCCGAGGATGTCGCCGTGACCATAAAGGATGGCAGCTTCGGCATGGCAGAGGAAACTGGCTCCTTCCTGAACAGTACCATCAAGTCCGGGGCCGGTAAGGGCATGGGCATAGGCGAGGCCGCGGGAGAGGCGCTGTCGTCTATCGATGCGCCGTACAAGCATATGAGCATAACATACAACGCCTACAGGCTGGGCATACCTCTGACCGTCCATGTCGCGTACGGGACCGATATTATACACATGCACCCAAAGGCAGACGGTGCGGCGATAGGGAAGGGCACGGAGATAGACTTCAGGAGGTTTACAACGATAGTGTCCATGCTCGAGAACGGCGTTATCCTGAACATAGGTTCTGCCGTGATCCTGCCGGAGGTGTTCCTGAAGGCGCTCTCGGTCGTACGGAATATCGGCTATGATGTGAAGAACTTTACGGCAATAAACATGGACATGATACAGCACTACAGGCCGTTGAAGAACGTGGTCGAGAGGCCCACGAAAACGGGCGGGCAGGGATTTGCCATAACAGGGCACCATGAGGTTATGTTCCCGCTCCTTGCGGCATGGGTCATGGAATTATTATGAGGAGGTCAGGACCTCGATGAAGGTCGGCATAACCGGTGTTACGAGCCTGCTCGGGTGCCGTGTCGCCGGATCCCTGGTGGAGCTTGGGCATGAGGTCCATGGGGTGGCAAGGGCGAAAAGGCCTTCTATCGAACCGCTGCTCCACAAGGGGCAGTTCAAATTCTTCCCGGGGGACGTTACGAAATTCGAGGACATGGAGCACCCATTCAGGGACGTCGATTGCGTACTGCACCTTGCAGGCGTCTCATCGGAGCGCAAGGCGACCGAAGAGCCCCTCGGCTGCTTCAAAGTCAATGTGCTCGGAACGGTCAATGTACTCGAGATGGCACGAAGGGCAGGGCTTCGGAAGGTCATCTTCTCGTCGTCTGCCGCGGTCTATAAGACGACCGATCACGCGAGGGAAGACGACCCCGTGCCCAAGAACACCTACTACGGATTCACGAAGTGGAACGCGGAAAACGTGATAAGGCTCTACAGGGACAAGTTCTTGGTCTCGTATACGATACTGAGGTTCTCACGTTTGTACGGTCCCTTTATGGAGCGTAACCCGGTGTTCGATATGGCAAACGGGATACTGAGGAAGGGCAGGGTAACGCTGTACGACAGCCCGGGCTCACGGTATGATTTTCTCTATGTCGATGACGCCGCACGTGCCCTTATCGCTTCGCTGGATCAGAGATGGGACGACGAGACCGTGAACATAAGCTCCGGTGCCGGGACGAAGATATCGGAGCTATTCGACATATTTAAACAGGTCTCGGGCAGGCGGGACATACCTCTTGAAATATTGAAACACGATGATCAAATTGATATATTAACAAATACAAAAGCAGCAGCACTCGGCTGGAGACCCATCGTCGGCATAAAAGATGGGGTAGCGATGACATACAAGTGGTTTCTCGATGGCTCCGCATGATACTCGTTGTGGGGCTATGTTTCCGGGAAAGAATGATCATAATAATTCCATGACAGGGAGGATAAAATGGGTGATACTATGCTCACAGTAACGGATGATAACTTCGAAAAAGAAGTCCTGAAAGCCGACAGGCCGGTCTTGTTAGACTTTTGGGCCGAGTGGTGTATGCCGTGCAAGATGATAGAGCCGTCTTTCAGGGCATTGTCTGAGCAGTACGAGAGCAAGATAAAGTTCGGCAGGCTTAACACCGATGACAATCCCCGCACGCCCACGCAGTATAACATAATGGGAATACCGACGATAATCCTTTTTAAGGACGGGAAGATAGTCGATCAGATAGTGGGTGCAGTACCGAAATCGAACATCGAGAAGATGGTCAATAAGATATTGTAGTACAGTGGCCAGGGCGGAGCTATGATTAAACCAGAAATAGTAAAGGGAAAGAAACTGAGAGCAGGGCCTACGCCTGTTGCCGACATCAACTGCGAAGAGTTTTACGGCCTTGTATTGAAGTCCAGCAAGCCCGTTATCGTCAGCTTCTGGGCGGATTGGTGTGCAGCGTGTCATACCGTAAAGCCCATAGTGGAAAAGCTTGCATCGAAGTATAAGGAGCATTTGAAGTTCTACAGTATAAATGCCGATGCATGCCAGAGCATAGCGTCGACGTACCAGGTGACCAGTCTTCCGACGCTTATTATCTACTATCAGGGCAACTCAGTGGAGAGGCTCGTAGGGGAAAGCAAGATGCCGGATTACGAAAACTTTATCGATAATGCTATTATCAGACTTAACAATTGAGAAAACCAAAGAGAAGCCGTCCTGCGAGAGCTACGATTGTGTAATAATAGGGGGCGGTCCTGCCGGACTTACCGCGGGGATCTATACGGCGAGGGCGAGGCTGAAGACGCTGCTTCTGGAAGAAAAAGCCATAGGGGGGGAGATCGTGGTTGCCGACATCGTGGAGAACTATCCGGGCTTCCCGAAGGGGATCTCGGGCTCGGACCTCACGTCTGCAATGGAAGAGCAGGCGAGGTCCTTCGGGGTGGAGATATGCGAGGTAGGTGCACACAGCATCGCTGTCGAAGGAGACGACAGGATTGTGAATACGACGGATGACCGGAGGATTGTTTCAAAGGCAGTCATAATAGCGGCAGGCACGGAGAGCGTCAAACTGAATGTGAAGGGCGAGAAGCAGTTTACCGGCCGGGGTGTTTCGTACTGCGCCCAGTGCGACGGCGCATTCTTCAGGGACAAAGAGGCGATCGTTATCGGCGGCGGAGATACCGCGATAGGTGACGCTATATTCCTTACACGGTTCGTAAGAAAACTCTCGGTGGTGCACCGCAGGGACAAGCTGCGGGCCGAGAAGATACTGCAGGAGAAGGCCTTTGGCATACCCATAATAGAGTTTATATGGGATTCCGTTGTGACGGAGATCAAAGGGGCAAAGACCGTCCAGGCGGTCGATATAAAGAACCTGAAGACTGGGACCTCCTCGACAAAGAGGACAGACGGCGTGTTTATCTTTATCGGGACGAAACCGAATACACTCTTTGTGAAAGATATCGTGACATTGAATGAGAGCGGCTATATCATAACGACGTCCGAAATGGGAACCAACGTGCCCGGTATATTCGCAGCGGGCGATGTGAGGGAAAAGACGGTCAGGCAGGTCTCGACGGCAGTGGGCGATGGGGCCACGGCTGGCGCTGCCGTGCAGAGGTATATTGAAAGGCTGGAAACGGTAAGGGAATAGACGGGAGGTAACATGGGTGTACTGCAAGAGAAAGACAAAGAGTATTTGCGGAACGAGTTTTCAAAATTAAAGAACGACGTCAGGCTGATCCTTTTCACTCAGGAAGACGGATGCACATACTGCAGTGACGAGAAGATGCTGATGGACGAGCTCAGCTCGCTCTCGCCGAAGATAAAAGTGGAGTACTATGACTATGGGGGACAGGCGGATAAAAAGGACACTTACAAGGTTGACAAGTTCCCGGCCCTCATCATTGAGGGAGCAAAGGACTACGGCATTCGATATTACGGCATACCGGCCGGCTATGAGTTTGCCTCGGTCATAGAGGACATCATGGACGTGTCCCAGGGCACTACGAACCTATCGGACAATTCGAAAACGAGACTGAAAGCGATAAATAGACCGGTAAGGATACAGGTCTTTGTAACACCGAGCTGCCCGTATTGTCCAAAGGCCGTCCGGACTGCACACAAGATAGCCATAGAGAACGAGTTCGTCACCGCCGATATGGTGGAGGCAACGGAGTTCCCGGACATAAGCAACAGGTATAGTGTGCAGTCTGTCCCAAAGATTGTCGTGAACGATGATGTGGAGTTTGTCGGGGCCCTTCCTGAGGACCAGTTCGTCGATGGCGTCCTTTCGGCCCTTGAACAGCACTGACAGCGATAGCTGTCGCGGGAGAAAGCGCGCACACCTGTCCCAGCACTTTTGTGGAGAGGAGAAATGAGGTATGTCTGAAAACCTTATCGTCGTAGGCGGAGTAGCGGCAGGAATGAGTGCGGCAAGTCAGGCGAAGAGAAGGAGACCGTCGCTCAATGTCACGGTGCTTGAAAAGAGCGAATTCGTTTCCTATGGCTCATGCGGCCTGCCCTATTACATAATGGACGTCGTCAAAAAGCATACGGACCTCATAGCTATTACAAAGGAAAAGTTCAAGTCCGTGAGAGACATAAATGTCTTAACGAAGATGGAGGTCGTCGGTATAGACCCGAAGGAAGGGAAGGTTCGTGCGATAGACCAGAACGAGAAGAAGGACGTGGTGTTACCGTACGATTACCTTGCGATTGCGACCGGCGCTTCGCCGACAAGGCCCCCCATACCGGGCATCGGAAACCATGCAATCTTTCAGATCAGGACGCTCGATGACGGGCTCGCCATCAAGGGCTATATAAAGTCCAGCCACGTGAAGAGGGCCGCCATCATAGGGGCGGGCTATATAGGCATGGAGATGGCGGAAGCCATGAAAGGCCTCGGATTCGAGGTCATCGTCGTAGAGAGGCTCCCGAACATCCTCGGAGGCATGGACGGCGAGATCACCTCCGTTGTCGAGAGGACGCTCGAAGGCAACGGCGTCAGGGTATTGAAATCGACGGAGGTAAGGTCGTTTGATAGGAAAGACAGCGGTATGATAAGGATTGAGACGACGGGCGGAAGCTTCGATGTCGATATGGTGATACTCGGTATCGGTGTAAGGCCGAACTCCGAGATTGCAAAGTCCGCCGGCGTTGTGACCGGAGAGCACGATGCGATACTTGTGAACGAAAAGATGGAGACGAACGTCCCTCATGTATACTCTGCGGGGGACTGTGCGACCGCAAAGCACATACTATTGAAAAAGGACCTCTTCATCCCGATGGGGACGACCGCCAACAAGCAGGGTAGGATTGCGGGCGCCAATATATCCGGGGCAAACGAGGTGTTCAAAGGGGTGGCAGGAACGGCCGTCGTCAAGGTGTTCGATCTCGAAGTCGCAAAGACAGGCCTGACGGAGAAAGAGGCCAGGGACAATAAGCTCAATGCGGTGGCGACCACCATTACATCGAAGACGAGGGCGCATTACTATCCGGGATCGAGGCCCATAACGGTGAAGCTCGTTGTCGAAAAGAAGAGCAGGAGGCTGCTGGGGGCTCAGATGGTTGGGGGTGAAGGCGTGTCCAAGAGGATCGATATCGTTGTAGCAGGGCTATACAAGGGAATGACGATCGACGAACTGTCGAGGCTCGATCTGAGCTATGCACCGCCCTTTGCCCCTGTGTCCCCGGATATATTGGCGCCCGCAAATGATGCGATGAAAAAGGTCTGATATGCCCGGGGCAGAGATCGTATGGAAGGAAGGAATGCGTTTCGAGGGGACGTCGGACTCGGGGCATACGGTTGTCATGGATGCGGGGGGGCCCCCGGACGGGACCGATACCGGAGCAAGACCGATGGAGCTCCTGCTCATAGGTCTCGGCGGATGTACGGGCATGGATGTCGTGTCCATCCTCAAAAAGATGCGGAAGCACGTTACGTATTTCAAATTGAACATACGTGCCGAGCGGTCGTCTGAGCATCCGAAGGTGTATACCAAGATAAATCTCGAATATTTGATCGAAGGCGATATGGAAGACGGGGACGTTAAGAGGGCCGTAGGGCTTTCCCAGGACAAATTTTGTTCGGTATCGGCGATGCTCGGTAAGACGGCGGACATAGCGTACACCTATAAGCTCCTGAAGGCGGAAGACCGAAAACCTTGAAAAGTATCTTTAAGAAAATGGTCTGTATAGCATCGGCAGCGGGGATAGCTGTGGTGGTTGTGTCGCCTTCTTTTGCGGATTCTCTGCTCGTCTCTACGACCCCGGCGTCGGCAGGCATGGGCGGTGCTTATGGCGCGGTCGCCGCGGACAACGGTGCGATCCTTTTGAACCCCGCGGGCATGAGTGCAGCGCCACGGTACGGTGCGGAGACCGCCTACTTATACAACAACCCGTACAGCGAAAACAGGATCGACGTATCGGTCGTCGATAGTGTGACGGCCGCGGTCGGGGTCGGGGTCGGCTTTTACACGGATACGTACCATCTTTCCTCTCTCAAGGTAGAAAGGGACACATATGCGCTTGCCCTGTCGATGGGGGAGCCAGGCATATTCAGCGCAGGCATCACAGGGAGGATGGATCAGTTTACGAAGGGTATCTCCGGGAGCTCCGGTACGCTCGGTTATGGCGTCCTCTTTTCTCCGGACCTACCGTTTCTGAATATCTCGCTGGCGGCCCTCAATGTAACGAAGGTAAAGGGCTCTCCGGAACAGCTCCCGCCGAGACTTATTGATGTGGGCATATCCATGTTTTTACAGGGTATGCTTACCCTCGCCTTCGATGCTATAAGGGACCTTGATATAAAAACAGCCAAAAACGTCGACTTCCATCTGGGCGGAGAAGTGGTTGTCATACATCAGGTAGCCCTCCGTGGGGGCTACGCATGGCGGGAGACGACAGGCGGCAATGACTATTCAGCGGGTCTCGCATGGAAGGCGCCACGCTTTACGCTTTCGTATACCTTTGTCGGTGGCCTGGGAAACCAGTACGGCAATACCCAGCTCGTTTCCTTTACGGTATATCCGTTTTAACCTGGGGAACGTACTCCCGGGGAGGGAAGACTATTTCTCTCGGCTGGAGGAGCCGGTGTCCCCCTTTGATACGCCGGCCTCGTTGAAGACCTGTGCGGTGAATTTTTCTATCCTCACGCTGCCGTCTCTCCACTCATCGCGGTCCATGCCGGCCTTTACGCAGGTCTCGCACAAAAAGGTGTCCGTGTCCCATCCATATTCGGTCGCGACCTGTGGCAGTAAAACACCCCTGGAAAGGCCCTTCGTGACATACAGCCCGTGCTCGCCAACGCATATCCCGTCGATAGAGTCCACGGACACCAGCTCCGACAATACGGAAATCTCTATCTCTATGTCCTTGAGCTCGTTCGGTGAGACCTGCCTGAACCTCGGGTCTTCGACAGCAGCAGCAACTGCCATCATCTGCACGTTTCTGTAGAGAGGCCCCTTTGCGGAGAAGTTCCCTATGCAGCCCCTGAGCATGCTGTGCTTGTTCAGGGTCACAAATACGCCTACCTTCCCCAGGAGGTTTGGATTGTCTGTTTCGAATTCGGGTATGGAGCCATCGTTAAGGTACGATTCTATCGTTGTGCGCGCAAGCGCTAAAAGCTCTTTTTGTTCCTGAAGGTTCAACTTCGGCATTTTATGGCGACGGCCTTTTTCCCGTTTTCTTATATTCGAAGTAATCCATCAGTATCTTCCTATGATCGAAGGCGATCTTATCCGGCAATGAATCAAAAGTAAACAAGTTTAACGACCGTGCGTCATCGCCAGCCTCCGGCCTGCCCCCGGTCACTCTGGCTATATATACGGTCGTTATGGTGTGATGGCGCGGATCGCGCTCCGGGCCTGAGTACGTGTGAAACTGCTCGCAAAGCTCCACATCGAGCGATGTCTCCTCCCGTGCCTCCCTCATCGCAGCGTTTTCGAGGGATTCTCTATAGTCCACGAAGCCCCCGGGTATGGCCCATCCGTGCGGAGGATTTTTCCTCTCTATGAGGACGATCGCATCATCGATCTCCACGATAATGTCTACCGTCGGAATGGGGTTTTTGTATGCGGTCATGTCGTATGTCTACCATACGTCCTTCCCGTGTCAATCTTTCTCCCCTCGGCTCGTCCGGCTGCGTCCGGGACCACTACCGAGCATGTCCGGTCCTCAGGCCAGATGGCCGAAAGGTTGACATCGTTTCGCTTCAATGCTAATCACGTCCAACTTTAAGATTGGAGGTAAGAGCATACATGGCACAAACAGGCAAGACACGAAAGCCGCCGAAGAAGTCCAAGTCGGTCCTGAAGAGACAGAGACAGAACGCCAAAAGGAGGGTTCATAACGCATCTGCGCTGGCCGCGCTGCATACGGAGATCAATAAGTTCAACGCCCTCCTGCAGGGCAAGGAGCTTGAAAAGTCCAGGGCGTTCATGGGCGCTTTGATTTCACGCGTGGCACACCTGTCTTCGAAGGGGATACTGAAAAAGGGGACAGCGAGCAGGAAGATCTCGAGGTTGAACCGTCGGTTCAATGAATTTTTTGCTGCAAAAGCTCGATGATAAGCTTGTCGAGGGCCATGGCATTGCCTATCATGCCCTTCCGTATGTCGAGACTGTACCCGTAGAGCAGAGCGATAGCTTTAACGAAGGCCCTGCTGTTGGAGCTTGCGAGGAGCTGTCTGAATTTCCATGCAAGCGCTCCGATCACCATGGCGCTCTCCCCGCCCGTCTCTTGTACGGCCTTTAAGTCTTTCAATGCATCTTTTTGTCTGTGAGCCAGAACGTCGTTGACGAGCTTGAAGGTGTCCGACCTGTTGAGGTTGAAGGTGAGCTCGCTGACGGCGGTCTCATCTATGGTTTTATCTCTGCCGGCGTATGTCGACAGCTTATTGAGCTCGTTCTCGACTATGCCCCACGTGCCCACCTCGAGTATGTCGACGAGCATGTCCACGGCGGCCGGCGAGATACGTACATCGTGCTCTTTTATGTAGTCCTGTAGGAGCGAATGGGTGGACTTGTTCACGGCGACGTGCCGTGTGACCGCTCTCGATGCCTGTATCGTCCCGAATTGTTTTTGCTTCATGACCTCCGGGTGGTCGGACGTCATTATCAGGAGCACATTTTCGGGCGGAGAGGCCAGAAACGCAGTTATGTCTTCGATCAGGTCCGTTTTTAACGATTGGATACTGTGTATGACGATCGCCCTGTTTTTTGAGATAAGAGAGCCCGTGTGAAGTGCGTTGTCGATCTGCTGGGGGGCGGCGTATTTCCCGTCGAAGGACTCGACCGCATCTTCCCTGTCGATATGCTGCACGACAAGCTTTTTGACGACGGAGGAGATGTAAGAATTATCGTTGCTGATGATCAAATGGATATTTCCCATGGCGGCCACTGTTATCAAAAGCTGCTGTGCATGGCATCGAATGCCCTCTGCATCATCGATGTCGCAAGGAGGTTTATGGTATCCCTCTCCCTCTCTTTGGTAAGGACGGGATCGTTTATCGGGTAGAAATCGAGGCTCTCTGTAAAGCCATTCATTTCCCACAGGGTCTTGTTTGTTATGACCTGGACAAGCTTTACATTGATTGTTATTGTCAGTCTGTAGACGCTCACCGTGCCGGACGCAGAGAAAAAAACGGGTACGGAACTGTACGAGACTATCGTACCGTCAATGATGCCGTCTGCGTATTTCTTCGAGACGAGCCGTGCATCGGATGAGTCCGCTACGGTTTTTCGCATTGCCGACGTGAACATGTCCTCTATGGCCACTTCGTCCGTTAAATTGGTGAACACCGGGACATAGAGTTCCGTTGCTTTCAAGGGGACAGCGCCCGTCCCCCTTCCGAAATGGTAGCCGCAGCCCTGAAGTAGCAGTGCAGCGATTAGCAGAAAAGCGTATGGCCTCTTGGAACTCTTCACATCGCTTCGTCAGGTAAGGTAAGGGGCGCTTCGATAGACGCATGCCCCGCCCGGCTGCGGCGGGGCAGCATTCTATTATTACATAGGTACATTAGAAGAGACCGAGCCCGATTTTGCGACGTTTGCTCTCTTTGACCTCGTTCTTGATTTTCCTTTCGATGAAGTGCCTGCTTTCGACGATGCCCGTTTTCCGGAGACTGCGTCTTTGTAGAGCTTTTCAGCCTGTTTCCTGTAGCCTTCTATCTTGCCCCTGATGTCGGAAACGGCCTTTTCCACTCTCTCCTTGTACGTGTCCAGTACCTTGTCCTGAAGATCCATGAATACCGTCTCATACTTTTTCTGCTCGGCCTCCAGCTTTTGAACGACTTTCTTGATCTGTGGGTTGTTTACCGCCAGCTTTGTGACGTCATTTGTGGTCTTGACTACGAGTTCCCGGACCTGCGATTGCGTACTCTGAACAACTTCCTGAACCCCATCCTTAAACTGCTTTAAAACATCCAACAACCTTCCTTGCTTTGCTGCCATGAAAAACCTCCTTTATTTTTTTGATCCTTTTATACAATACCACAATGGTAAAGTCAAAGAATAAAGTTGATCGCTAATATATACACGAATCTGCGTTATGCAAGTATTTTGTGGTATGTCTTGAACGGACCTGCGCAGAGAGCAGCGGCACAATTTTCTAACTTCTTGACAATCGTCTTTATTATACTTATGTAATTAGATAAACTAAAATATATGTTCAGTAATTGAATGGACATTCGGAAACAGAGGGGCGCCATCGCTTCGCTGGTGAGTTTTCAAAAAAACTGAAAGGAAAGGACAATAGGTATGAAAAAAAGATTATTGTTTTTGACGATCGGTACGATACTTGTCCTCAATGGACATGCGAGAGCAAGCGTTTTTGATACATTCGGTGTAGATTCGAAAGGTATTGCAATGGGCGACGCACGGACTGCCTCGGCGGACGACTGGACAGCAACATACTATAACCCGGCGGGCATCACCCAGAGGAAGAGCTCGGTGGGCGCGAGCTTCATATTTGTATGGAACCATCTCGACGTCAAGCCGTTCCCCGGCAGCGCGGGACTGGAGAACAGGGACAACATGAACACGCAGGGTATGTCGCTCGGCCTGACGTACAGCTTCGGGCTGGACTTCTTCCGACTGGGCGTGGGCCTGTACTTGCCGCTCGACGACGTCCAGAAGCAGATAACGCATTTCCCGGACGCGACGGAGTATTACTTCACGGACAAGCTGTACTTCGAGCTCGATGAGAACATGACCGAGCGCCAGATAGTGCTGCCGACGATAGCACTCAAGCTATTTCCGTTTTTATCGATAGGGGCGGGCGTATCGCTGTTTATACACTCGAGCACCTATTCCAATGTGTATGTGCCGAATGTGATCGACCTGAGCGATGTATTCATCAACGTCAATGATGTGCAGACATACACGTACGTCCCGAATCTGGGCGTACTCTTTCACCCGTCCAAAGACTTCAAGATCGGGGTCTCGTACATGGGGAGGGACAGCTTTCCGCTGGAGGGTGCGGCGTTTGTCTATGCACCTTCTTCTCCCATCGGCCAGCATTTTACCCAGCCCATAGAGCAGATAATATTCTTCACGCCCGCGCACATATCTGCAGGTGTCATGTATAGGCCCAACGATGAGATCGAGCTTGACGGGGACGTTACGTGGGTGGAGTGGTCGCAGTACAGGGACAACCACAATGTGGCCCCCCAGACCCAATGGATAGACCCCAACACGAACACCCTGCAGCCTGGCCAGGCGTGGAACGATGTGTATGTGCCAAGGATAGGCGTGGAGTATAAGCCCTCTCCCTCATGGAGCGTCATGGCCGGCTATTTCTATGAGCCCACCCCTATCCCACCGCAGACGCAGAGGACCAACTTCGTCGACAATGTCAAGAACATCGTTTCCGCTGGGGGGGGCTATAAGGTGCCGTATAAGGACGGGAACCTAAGCTTCCTTATGCATTTCCAGGCACAGATACTGGGCGACAGGAAGACGTATAAAGAGATCGCCGTCGATGCGGACCCGAACACACCCGGCGTTCAGAACCCGGGTTATCCAGGCTATGAGAGCAGGGGCTACATACTGGATACAGGGTTCGAGGTAAACTATGCGTTCTGAGAACCACGCCGAAACGTGGGGCCTGTACAGGATAGTCGATTTTTATCTGCGGTACGAAAAATCCATAATAACGCTGTTTCTGGTCATATCCCTCACCTGCGGCTTTTACTACGTCGACTGGCACAACCAGATCCTGTGGAAGGAGGGCATGCAGTTCCACGAGCTCAACACGACGATAGACCTTGCAGTCCCGTTCGTACCGCAGTTCATATGGATATACCTGCTCTATTATCCACTCTGTTTCGCACCGGTGTTCCTGCTCCATAACGTGGACACATTCAGGAGGGTGGCGGGTGCATATCTCATGGAGTTCGTCATCGCGTTCGCCGTGTTCATTGTATACCCGGTAAAAATGATAAGGCCCGTAGTGGTCCCGGATTCGTTGAGCACAAAGGCCGTCGCACTGCTCTATCGTGTGGATCCAGGCTTCAATGTGTTTCCGAGTATGCATGTGGCCAATTCACTGCTGGTCGCGTTGATCTTTTACAAGTACAACAGGTCTATGGGCGTCCTGTTCTTCCTGACGGCGGTCCTGATATCAGTATCGACCCTCTATGTGAAGCAACACTATCTGCTCGACGTCGTTGCGGGCGTATTCGATGCCATCATCGTGTACCCCACGATATTCAGGGGACACACGAAGTGGGCCGATTGAGTGCCCGACCGCGTATGAAGGAATACCATATCGGGATAGACGTGGGGGGGACATCGGTCAAGCTCGGTATCGTTGATCGCGATTGCCGCATACTCTGCAGGCGCTCATACGGTACCCCAAAGGGCATGGACGGCAGTCAGGCGGTCGATCTGATCGTTTCCGGCATACAATCCGTCCTGCACGCGTGCGGGCTTACGTCGGACGGCATTGCATCGGTCGGTGTCGGAGTGCCGGGCACCGTCAGGTACGGGTACGGCATCGTAGACAGCTCGCCGAATTTTCCAAAGTGGCATCGGTTCGATATAAGGAGGGAGCTGTCGGAGAGGCTCTCCGTGCCGGTCGTCGTCGATAACGACGCCAAGATGGCCGCTGCCGGGGAGAAATTCGCCGGCGCGGCAGTGCCGTATGACAATTTCGTCCTCGTTACGATCGGCACAGGTATAGGAGGTGCCGTGTATGCGAACGGCCTGCCCGTGCGGGGCAGGGACGGGACAGCCGGGGAGATCGGCCATATCGTCGTAGAGCCGGAGGGCATGGAGTGCGGCTGTGGCAGTAACGGCTGTGTCGAGATGTATGCGTCCGCTGGGGCCATCGTAAGGTACTATAGGGCGCGCAGCCACGATCGCTCGAGGGCTGTTACGGCGGAGGACGTCTATCGCAGAGCGATCATGCGCGAGCCCCCTGCCATGTACGCTTTTCGACAGATGGGCATGTACCTCGGTATCGCACTGACCGACGTCGTAAATCTTTTGAACCCGGAGGCATTGATATTTACCGGCAAAGTGAGCAGGGCGATCAGGCTCTTCCTGCCCTCTGTAAAGGCCGTCGTCAACAGGAGGGCGTTCAGGCTGCCCTCACGCGGGATCGTGTACAGGAAGGGGACACTCGGGGACGATGCGGCCATAATCGGCGCCGTGTGCCGTGCACGGCCCTGAGCTTTCCAGCGGGGGCCCGTACTCTATCTGTATTCCCCGAACGCCTTCTTCAGCACACCCGTGATCTCGCCTATGGACGCATAGGCCTTGACGGCGTCGTAGATATGCGGCATGAGGTTCTCTCCGGAGTCCGCCGCGCATTTTAGTCCTTTCAGGGTGCTGTCGACCGCCCTGCTGTCCCTGTTTGTCCTTGTCTCGTCGAGCCTCTGTATCTGTAGCTTCTCCACTTCTGGGTCCACCCTGAGTATGTCAGCCACCCCGTCGTCCTGCTCCCTGTACTCGTTGACGCCGACAACGATGTTTTCCTTCTCCTCAATGGACTGCTGGTACCTGTACGCCGAGTCCTCTATCTCGTTCTTGAAGGTCCCGTTCTGGATCCACTTTATTGCGCCGCCGGCGCCCTCTATCCTTTCAAGGTAGATAGTTACTCTCTTCTCTATTTCGCCCGTCATCGTCTCCACGGCGTACGATCCGGCAAACGGGTCCACGAAATCTGCGATGCCGGACTCGTGGGCGATGATCTGCTGCGTCCTGAGCGCGAGCCGTACGGACGACTCCGTGGGAAGTGCGAGTGCCTCGTCTTTTGAGTTCGTGTGGAGCGACTGGGTGCCCCCGAGCACCGCGGCGAGCGCCTGTATCGTTACCCTGACGACGTTGTTGTCGTGCTGCTGGGCAGTCAGGGTGGAGCCGCACGTCTGCGTATGGAAGCGCAGCATCATGGACTTCGGGTCCTTCGCATTGAACCTGCGCTTCATTATGCCGGCCCAGATCCTCCTTGCTGCCCTGAACTTCGCTATCTCTTCGATGAGGTTGTTGTGTACGCCGAAGAAGAACGAGAGCCTCGGCGCGAACTCGTCGATGTCGAGCCCGGCCTTGATCCCGCTCTTTACGTACTCTATTGCGTCGGCGAACGTGAACGCAAGTTCCTGTACTGCATCGGCGCCGGCCTCCCTTATATGGTAGCCCGATATGCTTATCGTGTTGAAGTTCGGCAGGCGTGACCTGCAGTAGGAGAATATGTCCGTTGTGATGCGCATCGATGGCTCCACCGGGAATATGTACGTGCCCCTCGCGATGTACTCCTTCAGAATATCGTTCTGGACCGTGCCCGTGAGCCTGTCGTGCGGGACCCCCTGCCTGTCTGCGACAGCCATGTACATGGCGAGCAGTATCGCGGATGTCGCGTTGATCGTCATGGACGTGCTGACCCTGTCGAGCGGTATCGCGTCGAAGAGGGCCTCCATGTCCTTCAGGGTATCGATGGCAACGCCCACCCTGCCTACCTCGCCTCTCGCCGCGGCCTCGTCGGAGTCGTACCCCATCTGCGTTGGCAGGTCGAATGCTACGGAGAGCCCCGTCTGCCCGGCATCGAGCAGCAGCTTAAAGCGCTGGTTTGTCTTACGAGCGTCACCGAAGCCGGCGTACTGCCTCATGGTCCAGAGCCTGGATCGGTACATGAGGGGCTGGATGCCCCGTGTAAAGGGGTACTCTCCCGGAAAGCCCGAGTCCGCGATATAGTCCAGCGCCTCGACGTCCACGGGGGTATAGAGCGCTTCTATGTTTATGCCGGACGAAGTGGTGAACGCTTTTTTCCTCTGCTTCAGCGGTGCCTGCCTCTGTCTCCACTTTTCTACGCGGTCTTTCAATAAGGTCCCGCTGCTGTCTTGCTTCATGACACGCCCAAGTCTATATCGAGCAGTGCGGCGTCTTTCTCGACCTTGTCGCCAGTCTTGACGTACACCTCTGTTATGGTGCCGTCTGCAGGCGACTTGAGCTCGTTCTCCATCTTCATCGCCTCGACGACAACGAGCGCCTGACCCTTCTTTACCCTCTCCGTCCTTGACACCTTTACGTCCACGATTTTTCCCGGTATCGGTGCCTGCAACTTGAAGGCCCTTGTGCCATCGTGCAGCTTTTTGTCCTTGTTTTTGAAGGTCTCGAAGGGATTTTTTATACCGACCGCGAAGCCGTGTCCATTCACTAATACCGTGTGGCCGCCGTTGCTTTTGTACACGATCACGTCGTACGATCTTCCATCGCCAAGGATGGAATATACGACAACTGCCCCGCTCCGATGTATGAGAGACACGTCCGCATCGACGTCCTTTCCATCGACACGACACCGGTAGCCTTTTTTTTCGGCCGCCAGAAGAAGGGTCAGGCGCTCGTTGTCGTCGATTGCCAGATTGATCTTCATTCTCGACAACACCTCCCGTAGGGTCCGTAAGCCATAAAAGACGATTAGCCGGGAGAGGGGCTCGAACCCACAACCTGCGCATTACGAATGCGCTGCTCTACCGTTGAGCTATCCCGGCATTAGTAATATTTTTAATAGGTTACAGATTTTTACCTGCATGTCAATTGTTTACTGTGATCGCTTTTGTGATCAAAACTTCCCTATTGCATTTTTCGGGTTGGTGTATAACAGAGCCACAATCAGGCTTCAATGCCGGGATCAAATTCTTATTGTAATCTTTATTGATATGACATATGTATGTATCATTATGTCTCCCGAAGGACACAGCGCAAAAAGGTATGTCTATCTGGGCAAAAGGGTAATCGCCATCCTGCTGGTCGCAGGCGGTACGGCATGCCAACACAGCGTGGCTCAGAAGGGAAAGCAGGGGACTGTACACAAGGAGCAGGCGCAGGGTAGGGCGGTACCGGCCGCAGAGAAGCAGGCCATCACCGGTACAACTGAGGGAATCCCCGTCCCGGCAGGCATGGTATATGTCCCTGCGGGCTGGTTCTGGATGGGGTGCAGCCCGAAGGACATACAGTGCAGCGATGCCGAGGGGCCCTACCATAAGGTATATCTCGACGCGTACTACATCGATAGGAATGATGTTACGGTGGATGAATATAAAAGGTGTGTAGAGAAAGGCGGGTGCACGGAGCCGCACTGGAACTACTGCGGGACATGGACACACGGCAGCAGTTGGCGGCAAAAAACGGTAGGTCCGGACTTTGTAAAGGGCAATCACCCCATCGTATGCGTCGATTGGAGCCAGGCAAATGCGTACTGCACGTGGTCTGGCAAAACGCTGCCGACCGAGGCGCAGTGGGAGAAAGCGGCACGGGGGACGGACGGGCGGATATACCCCTGGGGCAATAACTGGGACGCATCGAAGGCATGTTTCGACAAGTCATCCACCTGTCCCGTAGGCAGTTATCCGGAGGGAGCAAGCCCCTATGGGGTACTGGACATGGCGGGCAACGTCTGGGACTGGTGTGCGGACTGGTACAATGGGAACTATTACCACACATCGGCGGACCACGATCCGAGAGGCGCCACTACGAGCAGTATGCGGGTACTACGGGGCGGGGCATGGAACAGTGTCGATCCCCCGGACGTACGTACGTCCCGCCGCAACGACGAGGTACCGGGCTACTGGCAGGACTACTACGGCTTCCGCTGCGCACGCCGGGCACCGGAATAACACTCCGGGATATACGCCTTTCATATCGCCAAGCCATATGTTGTCCAAACCTTTCGATTTCTATTGCATTCCCTTTACCGACTCTCCACGGTCTCTATAATCCTCCGATATTCGCCGGATGAACGGGAACTATGGTTCCTGATGTAGGAACTATTATTCCTAAATTGCTTTACATCTTATCTCTTCCCGTATAAAGGACAGGCATGGCAGAAGATATGAACGTAAAAGCAATGTCACTTGGGCAGAGGATAAGGCTTGTGAGAGGGAAGAGGACGCAGGCCGAGTTCGGGCTGTCCATCGGTAAGCGCAGGGACACGATAGTCAGGTACGAGGCCAACGTCGATGTCCCGTCTTTCCTTACCCTGTCAATGATAGCCGGGATGGGCAGCGTGACGATCGATTGGCTGCTCAACGGCTAATCCTTTCATAATATCCTGCGTGGACAGCATCTCCATCGGTACTCCATGGAATACCTTTATTGACGACAAGCCCCTTTACCAGAAAGCCCTTTGTCTTACAGCTCGAGAGAGGAAAGAGTTTTGAACGATGCGAAGGGAAACGCCTACGACAGGGGCGCTCGCCCGGAACGGTTCCGCCGGTCAATCGTTTGATTTTGTGGAAATGGACTGATAGGCTGTGTTATCCGCCGGGAGGACAGGTCATGAAGATACCCGCAAAATATTCTGTGAAGGGAAAGGACGACAGGGTGCGGTGCGTCCTCTGTCCTTACAACTGCCTTATAGCGGAAGGATGCAGGGGCGTCTGCGGCATACGGGGCAACGAGCACGGCGTACTGATGGCCGAGGCGTACAACACCGTCAGCGCGATGCACCTCGACCCGATAGAAAAAAAACCGCTCTACCATTTCCATCCCGGCTCGTCCATACTCTCCGTCGGCACCATAGGCTGCAGCTTCAACTGCATGTTCTGCCAGAACTGGGAGCTCGTGGAGGGCCAGGCGCCCACGCACGAGATAACAGGGGAGCGGCTTTACGAGTATGCCAGACAGATGGATTCCATCGGCATGGCCTATACGTACAACGAGCCGTTCATCTGGTTCGAATTCGTGTACGATACCGCGGCACTGTTCCGCGAGAAGGGGATGGTGAACGTCCTCGTAACAAACGGCTTCGTAAACCCTGGACCGCTCGAAGACATCGTACCCCTGATCGATGCGATGAACATAGACCTCAAGGCGCTCGACGATGATTTCTACAAGAGGATATGCAAGGGAAGGCTCGATCCGGTCAAACACACGATAGAGTATGTGCTGAAGAAGGGCGTGCACGTCGAGCTCACGAACCTGCTCGTAACCGGCCACAACACCTCCGAGGAGCAGATACGGAGGCTGGTCGACTACGTCGCCTCACTCGGCAAAGACACGGTCCTTCATTTCTCGCGGTACTTCCCCAGCTATAAGCTCGATGCCCCTGCAACGCCCATGGAGGTGCTGGAATTCGCATATGGCTACGCGAGGAAGAAGCTCAACTATGTGTACGTGGGCAACGTCATCGACAGCAAGACGGACAGCACGTACTGTCCGAGGTGCAGGGGCCTGCTCATCGAGAGGGTGGGATACACCGTGAGGGTTGCCGGCCTGAAGGGCGGCAGGTGCGGCACGTGCGGCGAGCGGATCGGAATAAGGGTATGAGCGCAAGCACGATGGACGTTTCCCACATCGAGACATGAAGATAGTAGCCGATCTGCATGTTCATTCCAAATTCAGCAGGGCGACGAGCAGGGACATGGACGCCGGCACTATCGCCCTGTGGGCCGGGCACAAGGGCATAGACCTCGTTGGTACTGGCGATTTCACGCACCCCGAGTATCTGAAAGAACTCAAGAAGATCCTGAGGCCGTCTGCGGACGGCCTCTTTACGCCCAGGGGTGCGAAAGGGGGCGTACACTTCATGCTTACGACGGAGGTCAGCAACATATACTCGTACAAGGGCAGGACGAGGCGCATACACAACGTCCTCCTGGCACCCTCGTTCGAGGCGGTGGACAGGATCAACCGGGCCCTGTCCAGGTTCGGCAGGCTCGACTACGATGGAAGGCCCATGTTCGGATTCAACGCAAAAGACCTCGTCAAGCTGGTCATGGACGCATCTCCGCTGTGCATGGTGATCCCTGCCCACGCATGGACACCGTGGTACTCCGTCTTCGGCTCCAACTCAGGCTTCGATTCCATCGAAGAGTGCTTCGAGGAGCAGGCGGTACACATCCATGCAATCGAAACCGGGCTGTCGTCCGATCCGCCGATGAACTGGAGGCTGGATGCGCTCGACCGGATCACGCTTGTCTCCAACTCGGACGCCCATTCGCCGGAGAAGCTCGGCAGGGAGGCCAACGTGTTCGAGTGCGACATGCGGTACGAGGACATAGTCTCTGCCATAAAAACAAAGGACAGGGGGCGGTTCCTCTCTACCATAGAGTTCTTCCCGGAAGAGGGGAAATACCATTTCGACGGGCACCGGAACTGTAAGGTCCGGCTCTCGCCGCAGCAGACGGGCCAGCACGACGGGACGTGCCCTGTCTGCGGCGGGCCACTGACCATAGGCGTGCTCAACAGGGTCGAAAGGCTGGCCACGCGCAGGGAAGGGGCCGTCCCGGAAAACGTCATTCCGTTCAAGCACCTCATCCCGCTCAAAGAGATCATGGCCGACGTCCTCTCCACAGGCGCTGGTACCGTAAAGGTGGACAGGCTCTACACGGAGGCCGTCATCGAGAGGGGGGTCCCGGAGCTGGACATTCTGGTGGACATGCCCGAGAAGGAACTGCGGCGCCTCCTTCCGGAAGGCATCGTACAGGGGGTCATGAAGGTGAGGGACGGCATGGTGGACATCGAGCCTGGTTATGACGGAGAGTACGGCAGGATCAGCATCAGGAGGGATGCCCGTCAGAGTCCGCAGCAGACGCTGTTTTAGCCCGAAAAATGCAACAGGGAAGTTTGCTCGTTCGTTCGGGGTACCCATGCGGGGCATGGGCCGTGCGACCCACCGAAGCTCTCTGAGCTTTTTGTCAGAGGGGATGGTATAGTCCGAAGAATACCCCTGTTTGACGCAGGCCTATCACTCATTACACAGACTTCCCTGTCTTGCAAATGCATTTTTCGGGTTAGCAGCACCCGCGCCCTACCGAGCCGGCAGAAACTGTGCGAGCACGGTTTGAAGATGTTTCGTATCGAGGGGCATGTCCTTCAGCTCGGACCTGTTCGCGATATGTCCGAACGTCGTCTCGAGGAAGATCTTGAAATTATGTATGGACTTTCTCAACTCGATGAACTTGAACTTGTTCAGCAGATCGTCCCCTCTGTAGGCGCTTATACTATCGAAAAACTTCTCAAACTCCTCGTGATCGCTGTACCTGACGAGGGAGAAGCTTATGTCCTGGAAATAATAGATGTAGTCTCTCACCATGTTGAACAGGGTCCCGGGCATATGGTTGCGGGCCATGCCGTTCTCGGAGGTGTTGTCCTCGAAAAATTCGAGTACGCTCTTGAAGAGCCAGATATCTTCCCTCAATCGCAGGGACTGCTCTATCCTGGAAATGAAGTCCGGGAATATCTCCTTCCCCTTCAAATAGGGGTCGAACTTGTGGACGACGAGTATGATGGACTGCTGGATAAAGTTGGTGAGGATGCCTTTTGCCGAGTCGATTGCCGCCCTCAGCTTGAGGAGGTTCCCGATCTCTATCGCGTCCTTGAGTATCTGCCCGAAGACCTTCCTTATCTCTATGCTCATCTGAAACGACAGGGAATCCATGGCCGTGATGATTCCGTTCTCATAGGTGCGATTGGACTTCTGTTTGAGGAACTCGTCGTCGAGGAACTTGGTTATCATCTTTGCCTCTGCGTGGATCAGCGTAAATATGAGAAGGGACGAGCGGAGCTTCTCGATGTCTTCCGATTCATTGTTTACGTACCGCAGGTACCTGAGCAGCTTGAACAACGACAGGAACACGATGGACACTTTCAGTCTGAGGTTCTCGTCGTCTATGCCACCGACGACGGTGCGGATGTGGTGATCGTGGATCCTGTCGTACCTCTCGAGGAACGGCTCGAGCTTCAGCGGGTTAAAGTATTTGTTCAGCGAGATCTCCCTGCTCGTGAGCTGCCCGAGGTTGCTGTACATGCCGTACGATACCTTCTTGCTGCGGGCGACCGCCTCGTAGAGCGATCCGAGATTGAGGAACGTTATGTAGAGCAGGTACAGACTGTCTCTGGGTGACGACTGGTTCAGGTATATCTCGATCACCCTGTCCCTCGCATAGTCGGCGAGCAGGCGGTTCTCGACGTACGCCTGAAAGTAGAACGCATTGGCCGACTTGTCGACGAGCAGCAGCCGTACGATCGAGATAATCCTCTTTGCGGCGTCCGCAAGGATCTTCAGCTCGTTGTAGAAATTCTTCGATATGATCTGCTCCCTGTTCGATACCGGAAGGTTGTCTATGTTAAAGAACCGCTCCGACGCCTTCATGAGCATCTCGAGCTCGTACAGGAGCCTGTCCTTGCCGTCGATGCTCAGCGTCTCAAGCCACTTGTCGCGCTCGATTGAGAGAAGCCTCTTCACCGTGTATTCGTTCTTAGCTTCCATAGTGCTCGTCTCTCAGCGGTCTACTCAGCAGGGACCGTATGGACTCCATTGCGTCCTTGTTCCTGTGGACAATCTCGTATATCTCGACGGACACGGGCATGTCCACCCCGAGCCTGTCCGCAAGGAGCTTTACGGACAGCGAGGTCTGCACCCCTTCCGCGACCATGATCATGCTGTCGAGGACGTCTTTTACCTTCTCGCCCCTGCCTATCCTGAACCCGACCGTCCTGTTCCTGCTCTGCTCGTCCGTCGCAGTCAGGACGAGATCGCCCAGCCCGGACAGCCCGGAGAACGTCTCTTTCTTGGCCCCCATCCGTGTGCCCAGCCTTATTATTTCGGCGAGGCCCCGCGTTATGATGGAGGCTCTCGCGCTCTTGCCTATGTTCGCCCCGTCGCACACTCCCGCTGCTATCGCTATCACGTTCTTCAGGCTGCCCCCGAGCTCCACCCCTGCCACGTCGTCCGATGCGTACAGCCTGAGGAACTTCGTATTCAGGAGGTACTGCAGCTCACGCGCCGTCCGTATGTCGTCCGCCGCAATGGTCACTGCGGTGGGCATACCGCCCACGACCTCTCTCGCAAAGCTCGGTCCGGACAGCACCGCACAGGCGGCACCGGCACCGAGCACGTCCCGTACGATCTCGGAAGGCCTCATCAGCGTCGAGGTCTCTATACCCTTCACTGCGCTTATAACGACGGCGTCCCCCTTGATGTACGGCGCAGCAGACTTCAGGGTGTCCCTCATGAACTGGGACGGCACGACGAGGAATACCATCTTCTGATCGGACAGGGTATCACCAAAATCGTTATAGGACCTTATGCCGCCGGAGAGCGCAATGCCGGGGATGAACCTGCTGTTCGTGTGCCGTGCATTGATCTCATCGCACAGCTCCCTTCTCCGCGCCCATAGCGAAACACTGTAGCCGTTGTTGGCCATCACCTGCGACAGGGCTGTTCCCCAGCTCCCTGCTCCTATGACTGCAAGTTTTTTATCCATCCGTACAATAAGGCTCCTTTGTCATGCTATAGGCTCCAGCCCCGTCCGATCGGGGTAAACATTACTCTGTTTCTCTTATTATGACTCATTATTAAATATTGCAAGCGCAATTATTATACTCAAACGATTAGACCGGCCTTCACCTCCCGCGGAAGGTTCTTGCTTCGGTATGCAGGGAAGCCCTTCAAATGTCCGGCACAATCAATGGATGTCCGGGCAGGCGGTGCATTTCTTCCTTTACCAGCTCCATCCGAAAGAAGGTCCGATACCGTACCATACGCCATATGCACTCAAATCGGCGATCTGATTGCCGTTGGCATCAATATAGGTATCGTCTTCGATCGTATGTATACGACAAATCTGATATTGGTCAAGAAAAACGAAACCACCGGCCCGGCACTAAAACGCCATCGTCTGAGTGGCAAGGCAATAGAGGGACAGCTAAATTTCAGGAGGCATGAAGAACGGGGACGTAAAAGACCTTGCGCAGGGATATTTCTACCTCGGCGTATTGTACTGGTCGCTAAAGCGGACAAGGGACGAGAATGAGTGCTTTAAAATATCAGCGGAATATGCACCCTCGATTATTGAGGCATTCAACAATGCAAAGAGTCGCGTATTCACGGATTCGATCAATAAAGAGACAGAGAAAGGGAAAGAGGCCGCAGGGTAAAACAGGTCATTCGCGGCGTAGGACTCCGTTCTTTCCAACGTTGGTTCACGCGAGGGCCGCAGGAAACATGGCCGAGGGAGAGTGCCGGGGGAGGGAATTGAACCCTCATGTCCCGGAGGACGGGGGATTTTGAGTCCCCTGCGTCTACCAGTTCCGCCACCCCGGCGTTACTTGTTTTCCGATAAGGTAGAGAATTTTGCATACATCTCATTATCAGTTTGCTACCGTTTTTGCTACAACATTGCTACAGTTGTCTAAAACGGCTATGCCTTGTTCTTTCTACTAGGGTAGTAATTCTTAAAATTCTTCTATTTCCAAACCCATATCTTTTATTATTCCTAACATGGTTTTTCGTTTGATATCTTTATCGCTATGAATAGGTACAACAATGCGTTTTCTATCAGACTTCCTATGATATATTGCGTGACTCCCTGATTGCCTACAAATTCAAATCCCAGTTTTACTGCTATTCTGAGCAGTTCTTTTGCTTTTATATGCGGAAGTTTAGGGCTCAGATCGCCACCTTGGGCGGTTTTATAGTTATATCTTCAGCAGGTATAGGTCCTTTGTTGGCTTTAAGACTTTCTATATAGAGTTTAACTGCCTCTTTTATATTGTCCATAGCCTCATCGTATGTATCACCCTGAGTGTGGCATCCCGGGAGTGACGGGCAAAAGGCATGATACCCTCCGTCTTCCTCTTTTTCCAGGATGATTGTGTAGTTATATTCCTTCATATTTTCTTCCTCGTAATTATTGCATCTTCTCAAGATAAAACTATAATCCATTAAATGAATAAAAACAAGCAACATAAAAATAGTAAGGGAATTGCGATAGTAACCGGTGCAAACAAGGGGCTTGGATTGGAGACGTGCCGCCAGTTGAAAGAGTCGGGCATGCACGTCATCCTCACGGGCCGGGATGAGGCAAAGGTCAAAGAAGCAGCGGGCAGGCTGTCGCCAGGGGGGACCGGTGTATCGTGGGCTGTCCTGGACGTTCAGGACACAGCGAGCATATCGAGGTTTGCCGGCGAGGTTCTCGAACGGTGGAAGGGGATCGATGTGCTCGTCAATAATGCGGGTGTGTCCGATTTCGGAAGGTTCGACGGGACGGCCGCAGAACGTACCATCGAAACAAATTTTTTCGGTCCGATGCATGTGACGGACGCGCTCCTGCCGTTCATGCACGAAGGCTCGCGCATCGTCATGGTCTCGAGCGCCATGGGCCAGCTCTCCTGCCTGTCCGGGGATCTGAGACGCAGGTTTGAATCACCCGGACTTACCAGGGATGGACTCGTGGATCTCATGCGCAGTTTCGTGCGCTCGGCGGGCGACGGCACATCTGCGCGCAACGGCTGGCCGTCCTCCGCGTATTCCGTTTCCAAAGCAGGGCTCAACATGCTGACGCGCATCCTTGCAAAGGAACTCTCTCCGAAAGGTATTATCGTGAACTCGGTACACCCCGGATGGGTGCGTACGGACATGGGAGGCCAGTCTGCACCGCTCGATGTCAAGGCAGGCGCAAAGAGTATCGTGTGGGCGGCGCTCCTCAGGGACAGAGGCCGCAGCGGGGGATTTTCCCACGACGGCAAACCGATGCAGTGGTGACCCGTGCTTTGAAGGTCTTGGAAAACCATTTTATAATTTTCATAAAATTGTGTCGTTACAGCTTCTACATTAAAAGCTTCATCATGTTTTGCCTGGATATCTAATGATGAAATACCCAATAGACTTGAGTTGACTGATTCGAGATCAAGCATGGCAATACGCTCGGAAGCAGTGCGGAGCCGTTCTTCCTTACCTATGGTTATCCTGCGGAATAAGCGTCGTTTGCTGCTGTTCTCATCATAGTTAACATTGAGGAAATGCCATCTCGATTGATTGCTGTTGGAGAAAACAAAAAGGGTATAAGGATGTGTTTGCAGAAGTTTTGATACTATGGGCCGTTCCTGTCCGATGAGCAATCGGTCTGTTGACAATCTGGAATAGATAATATGGAGTCCATTATCAGATCCCCTGATGCTAATAGTATGGGAATTATATACTTGGTAACACCTACCATCATCTCTGTATGATTATATTTGATTTTTTATAAATTATTATAGTAAGTTATAATAGGAGGTGTAAAATGGCAAAAGGAAAACCATCAAGCTGGGCTGATGTTTCAATTAAAGAGGGATTTTCTATTGGTAAAAGTGGTATTGAAATAAAGATATGGAAAAAATATGGTAAGAAACATCTTGGTTATATAACGATCAGCATTGGCGGAATACGATGGACACCTTATGGAAAACAAAAAGCGAAACGGTTAATTACGTGGAAAGCTTTATCTAAATTCTGAATTTAGCATTATTTCTTTTTTACATTACGGGACTTTGATTTTGCTTTATTCTGTTTATGTTGTTTTAAAGCAGGATTGATCTCTTTTGTTGTATACTTTGACACAGCTTCAATAATCTCTGTGTAAGACTTATCTATCGGTTTTATTATTTGTTGTCTTGGCATATTTAACCTATAAGTTGATTGTAATGTAACACATTTCCATTAGCTTGTAAACAAACAGCATTGATAAACGGGAAGGCAAAGTTTCCGTTGCTTGCCTTGAAAGCAAATTCGTTTACATAACGCTGTAAATGCTTCTTGCTTACATGATGATACGTGCCATATATTCCACGCTTTAATAATGCCCAAAACGATTCAATACTGTTTGTATGCACATCACCATTTACATAGTTGCCTTTGTTGTGATTTACAGTAGTATGATTGTAACCTTTGTTTTTTAATTCTTGATAACCTGAAAATTCATCTGTGTAAATTGTTGATTCTGTTTCTACGTTTGCTTTAATATATTTATTCATTGTTTCAATATCGGTATTATCTGAAACTTTACCCCTGAAACTACCGCCACATTGTTTTAAACCAAGTATAGGGGTTTTGTTCGCTGTTCCACGCCCGCCAAGTTTATGGTTTGCATGTTTATTCTTTTCTTTACCCCCAGCATACGTTTCATCTGCTTCCACTATACCTTTTAATTTCTCATATTCATTGCAGGCTTCACGAATACGATGTGCCATATACCATGCTGTCTTTTGAGTAACACCAAGCAATTTTGCAAACTGAATTGAAGATATGCCTTTGCGGGAAGTTCCCATAATATACATTGCAAACAACCATATCCTAACATCAACATGACTACCTTCCATAATAGTACCCGTCTTTACAGTAAACTTATTATTACATTCACTACACTTGTAAGGTTGTTTACCTTTACCTTGATAGATTTTTTCACTACCACAATAAGGGCAAGTAACTTTACCATCCCACCGCTTTTCCGCAAAAAAAGCTGTAGCACTTCCCTCTGTAGGAAACCGCTTTGTTAGAAATTCTGTTATGCTTATTTCTTTCATATCATTTACCTCTTGCCCCTATTATACACATTAAATTAGTGTTGTCAAGTATTTTGTAACACTATTTATTTAATATAGATATATCAATAAGATACAAAGTATTATTCATCTTGACAGCATAATGAAACTGTATTATATAATTTACTATAATTAATAGGGCGGGTTTCCCCGCCCCCATGATGGCACCCTGCTATGACAGTAGCGAGGGTGCTTTTTTTCTTCTATTCATTTACACCACCTCCTTGTTTTTATTCTCTTAAGTTTTTACATGCAATAAAGCTGATACTGGTTCATCCAAAGGTAATTGCTGTTCTACAGTTTCTTCTTTTAGTTTGAATATTCCGCGATCAACTTTTTCAAAGTATCCACTTCGATCTATTATCCCATAAATGTTACCTAAAATACTCTTACTGTTTTTCATAACTCCAGCTTCAAGTAATACTTTTTTAACATCCACAAGTCTTATAGTTTTATTTTGCCTTTCCGTTGCAATCATTTTTATACATTCCAGTTGTGATTTTCCTGCTTTCCTTTCTTTCTTAATTTTTTCTATCAATTCTGTGTCTATAGGTTCTACTGCATCCCGTTTCTTTAGTAATGTTTCTTCATAAATTTTAAGTAATGTTTCAATAGCACTTTTTTCTTCATCATATTTCTGAAGCTCTTTAAGTCGTTTTTTCAAAGCTAACAATGTTTCTTTATCCATTTTATTTACCTCACTTCTTTATTGTTTATAAATATAACCTACATTTTAATAAAGCTCTTGTCAACTATTTTGTAACTTTTAATTTCTTGTTGTAAACAATATATCAATAATGTTGATAAAGTCAAGAATTAAGTTGATTTAATAATTGGTTTAAATTGACAATAAACTTGGTTGACATCTTACCCCTCTCTGTTTAAATATATAATCAGATAAATTCTAAAAAGGTCGTACAGGATTGTGCTTATAATTACAATCTATGGCGGCAAACCCTAAAGCCACTATTTATATAGTGGCTTTAGCTGTTTTAAAGGAGATGATATGTATGTGTGTTATGTAGATGAAGCGGGTGATACAGGTACTTTAATAGACCCGTTATCAGACATTCAACCTCTTATAGCTATTTGTGGCCTCATAACCAATCAAAGAAACATTATGAACTTAACACATGATTTTCTGAATCTTAAAAGAACATATTTCCCCAATAAATTCTCACGTTCTTTGTATTTAGATTGTATGAAAATTGAAATTAAAGGTTCTTATTTACGAAAATTTATTAAAGGGGAGCACGACCAACGTCGTTTTGCGTTAAGATTTCTTGATCAAATAATTACCTTGTTAGAAAAATATGATGTATCTATATTGGGACATATATCAATAAAGCCTATTGGATTACCTTTTAAAGGTAGAGCAGTTTACACATCTTCTATACAACATATTGCTACCAGCTTTCAAAATTTCTTAACACAAAAATTTGAATTTGGAATTATAATAGCTGATAGCAGAGACAAGGAAAAAAATGCAAATGTTTCCCATTCAATCTTCACACAGAAATATAAACCAAAAGGAGATTCCTATAATCGTCTTCTTGAAATGCCTCTGTATGGTCATAGTGATAACCACGCCGGTCTTCAACTTATAGATTTAATTGCTTCGGCTATACTTTTCCCAGTTGCTGCTACTGCCTATTGTTCAAAATTCGTGAAATGCAATTTACATTATGATCCGAAATATTTAGATATTAGAACTGCTTTTGGACAAAGAATAAAAAAACTACAATACAGGTATCAAGATTACCGAGGATGGTGGTACGGAGGAATTAAAGTTAGCGATCCAACAGGGCATCAAAATGCGGAAGCACTTTTTAGTTAGTGTTACCAAGTATATAATTCCCAATAGTATTGGGTCTTCTGCCAGAGCTTTATTGGCAATATCTGGTAATCCATGACGTGAAAGCGGCTCATTTACCCGATTATAATTCAACTCACTCCAAAATAGATGTTTTAAAGGCTCAAGCCTCTTCTGTTTTCTCAAATCTGCAAGAATATTGAGTACTTCTTTTTGTCTTTGCTTTTCTCTGTTTCCATATATCTCCTTTATAAGCCGTGTCAGAAGTCTTTACATTAACCAGGGCATGGGACAAAACACCAATCCGGTACATAAAAACTATTAATAATGTTCCCATTCTCATCAAGAATAAAAATGTTCTTATCAGTACTTCCTATTTTTACTGAATTACCCACCCATACAGTACCATCCAATGGTGATACTGCGATGTAGGTAATACAATTCAGATTCTTGATGGTTAATTGTTTGATTATATTACCGTAAGGATCGAGCACCTCTATTTTGTTGTTGCTTCCGATCCATACATTCCCTGTCTTGGGAGATACCGTCATTGTTGATACATATATATCAAGATTTTTCTGAAATTGGACAGCACCATTCGGCGATAGCGCAAGTACAGTTGTTGTAGCAGGACTCCCCATCCAAATATCGTTTGTGACCGGATTCACCGCCATCCATTTTTCATTTGTACCACACCCTATAAAATATGGGTAAGAAACTTCTAAAAGGTTTACAGGATAAGGCCCGTATACAAGCTCTGTAAACGAGTATCCTGACAAATAGCCTGGAGACCATGCCCATATAGTACCATTGATAGGAGAGATAGCGAGTTTTACTGTGCTCAAAATCCAATCGCCATTCGATGTAGGATTTGCAGGCAACGTAAAGGATGTTAAAGTTTGACCGCTTATATTTAAAGCTTCCAACTCCGGAGTTATAATCCCGGTGCTGGTGTAATTCTGTCCACCTACCCAACCTATATCCGTAGATGGCGAAACTATTACAGAAGTTAGTATAGAAATATCTGTAGTAATTTGTGTTACAAAATTACCCTGTGAGTTAGATATCATTAAAATAGAAGAGTACCCATCAAGATCGGGAGTGACTTCCCATATATTACCACTTTTAGAGATGCTGAACATATCAGAGAACCAGCCAAAAGGATTCCCTGTTCTCCCATTAAGTATTATATTACCCGTTGGATCAATTGCTAAAAGTTGTAAATAACCAAGCAAATAGACGGTACCACTCGAAGAAAAAGCGATCGAATGCGGTCCACAAGAACCGCCGATACACCCGTCAGTGCTTGATGAGCGCGGACATCCGCTAATCAGAAGTATTGCAGCTAAACATCCTACTATCGCTAATAGTAGGCTGTGCTTAATGCCGTTTTGCATATATCCCCCTTTTTTAATTACCCATAAATCATTTCCACCACCAGATGACTCTTTGTAAACCATCTGCCCCGAATTTCCATAGTTCTTGGTTCTTTTGAACCAAGAGCTATGTACCTTTGATAGGCCGATATGAAATACCATTTTTACACTGTGCTCCTTTTTGTGCTCCCAAGATGGACAAAAATCACTAAAGAGCACCTTTGACTTCCAACTATGTCCAAGCCAGCAGATGCAGGTCTATAAAGGGTTTGCAGGAGATCAGCCTTAATTTTCAGGACCTTAAAAAGAATGCCGAAGCAGGGACTCGAACCCTGACAGCCTTGCGGCCACCAGACCCTGAATCTGGCGCGTCTACCAATTCCGCCACTCCGGCATGCAATAGAGTCTATACAGGCATAAAGTTTTGTCAAGATTAAGGCCGGGTCCCGGCTGACACCCGTTCCGGGGATGTTCGCTCAGAACCTTACGGCAGCGGCGAGTTCGAGCCCGTTTCCCAGAGGCAGGACCATGAGCCTTGCGTCAGGAGAGGGCCCGGACGAAGGATACTTGTCCCGGTAGTCCTTATAATCCGCCATTGCCTTCGTTGGCTCTGTCCATATCTGGAGCTCGCTTACGGAGGTCCCGACGACGAAGCTTATGAGCGCCTGTTCCCAGGGCTCGCCGCCCGCCCGCCTTATCCTGCCGCCGTAGCCCTGCCATATCACCAGCGCGCCCGCGGCATTGACGAGAACGCCGAGCGTGTGCTGTATCCACGAGCTCCCGGTCGTCTCGTCTTCCGCTGATTCTCTCAGGAGCGTTTCTGCGGCCAGGAGCTTCTTCGCCTTCTCTTCGGGTGTGCTTTCCGGCATGCTCCGGAGATTTTCTGCAGCGTCCTTCGCGGTAAAAGGAAATACCAGCATGCCGGAGAGGCCCACAAGCGACTCGGCGGCCGAGACCCCACCCGTTACCTGGAGTGTCCCGTTTCTGGAAGTCAGCGCTGCGGTCAGAGGGACGATGGTCGCGGCGGCGTAGAACCCCACCCATCCGTACCACCACAGCATGGCACGTCCCGTCCCGTCATCGAGCGATTTCTGGATGTAGCGGATTCTCCCGGTCGCTCCATCGACGGGGCCCATTTCCCCATATACCCTTGCGGTTGCGATTGAAAGGATGAAAGCGGCTGTCAAGCACCGTATCGATAGTCTCATGCCGTTTCTATAGCACACGTGCCCCTGACGTAGAAATAGGGAAAGGGCGGGCAGGGCCCGCCCTGCTTTCTCAATAGATTACCTGTTCGATGCTGTCGAGTACGGTGTCCGACGACAGGGTCGTGGGCGAGCCGTTGGACGTGCCTCCGATGAAGTAGAAGTAAGGTCCGAGGAGTACGCCGCCCCCAAGATATGTTGGAGTCAACAATCCTCCTCCGCTTCCGCTGCCATTGTTGGTTGCACTTGTGCTGTTATACGATGTCATTTTTAAATCTATGATATTTACTGTGACGTTTGTATTCCATCCTCCAAAGGTATAGAGGTAGTTGTTCGAGTCTTCCATGAAGAACTCTCCGCATACCCGTGGTGCACTTCCTGTTATAGTTACATTCTGAAATGTATTGAGAGAACCGTCGCCCTGAATACGTGACACTTCTATGGTGTTTGCAACCGTACCATTGTACCCGCCTGCAACGTACACATAGCTCGATGTATCTGTTATTGCCAGAGGCAGATTTGTTTTATCTGCTGCTAATGCACTGAGCTGGTATCTGGCTGTTTGTAGCGGTGCTGTTGCAAAGATATTTCCAATGCCTCCACCCATAGGCAATTCACCCGGATTTGGCCTGACAGAACCATTATCATCAGAGAATGTAGTTGTTGGTGATACTACATTAGCAAGAAACTCTAATCCTGTTCCATTGTCCCTATAGATATTATAGGATAATGCATCCGGCACAGTTGCCCATGTAAACTGTATGCCCCCTGTTACAGATGTCTGGAGTGTTCCGGCATAGGCAAGCTCGCCGTCAGGCACGATAGCTGTTACAGCATAGGTATAAGTACCTCCTGCAAGACTGCCGGTTGTAAGGCTCGCTTCTGTTATCGGAGACGCGGATAGTTGTATTGAGTCAACTGTTGAAAGCCCTGTCGAACCAGTTGCTGTCCCTCCAACGGCATAACCGTACACAGTGCCTGTCTGCGTATGACCTACTGCAGCGCCAAGATATCCCCGTGCGCTTGATAACGAAGAAGATGCAAGCATGAACGGCCCAAGGCTGCCATACGGCAGGGGTGCTATTGCGCCGTCTGACGGGGTTATGTATTGATTGGGTGTGGTACCTCCGTCATCAACAATGGTCGTGGACAGGGTCATCGGCAGGAGCAGCACTTCATTGTCCTGCGGTATATTTGGATACGGGCTTCGATAAACCCTGTAATACTCTGCTGCGGGCACAGGATTGAATGTCAGCGTTACCGATGACGTGTTCGATGTTGTTGCAACGGATATAAAGTCCAGAGCTGTTGTCTCTCCCCTGTAGTTTACGGCAGAAATCCGGTAATAGTAGGTACCCTGTGAGAGGGTACCACCCGACGAAGACGGTGTTGCACTCAGATTTTTCGGATCCTGGAGTGTTGCCGGGAAGCCGGATGTTGTATCCGTGATGCTGATAGGCTGAGATGTCCCATTATCAACAAAACCTGTGCCGTTTATATTCCATGCAATAAGCACAGGCTTGAATGTGCCTGGGGTGTTCCTGTAAACATTGTATCCCGTAGCATCGATAAAGCTATTTGTTACAGGGCTCCATACCTTAACTGCCTGCCATGATACCTGGATTGAGCTCGTCTGTGTGGTTGTTGTAAAAACAACCGGTGAAGGCAGGCTTTCTCCTATGTACGTTGTGCCTGTCGGCAGGTTTGCGGACACCTCGTATACCCATGTACCAGCGGGCAGTGTCCCCATCGTAAATGCGGAAAGGCCTTCGAACGATACAACAGGAGTACTGTCGGTTGTAAGAATCTTTGCACGCTCTATTGCTGAGGTGTACCCCGATGGAATAAGCCCTCCAAGTACATACACATAACCATTATACTGGAATGCCGCTGCACCGGTAGTTTTATAGATAAGAGGTGATGTAAGGTTGAATGGATTGAGATTCCCAAACCTGTCCGGCTGTGCGTATTCAACACTGTCAAATGTATGCCCGCCTGCACCATCATCTCCACCGATCGCATAAATAAACCGATCACCAATATTGTCATGCCCTGTAACCGATGCAAGTCCCTGCCTGCCAATGATGAGTTGACTTGTTGATTCGCTAAACCCGCTGAGGTTGTTTGCTGGGTTTGTTACAACAAAGCTTGAATAGTCATAATAGGTATTATCCGATGTGTTGGTAACTCGTATTACGTAGACACCTGTTGGAAGTAATGCAGTTGTGCATGTAATAATAGTCGATGATTGAGAGCTCATTGAACATACATTACTTGCACCTGTAGAATCGATAGTCTCTGCTGTTGCATCGTATGCAAAGTAATTGCCTGTTATGGTTATTGGTGTTGCAGCATTGGATGAACCCGATGCAGGCGATATGCTCGTTATAACGGGCGGCGGGTTGGCCGAGACATAAAAGCCTTTTGTATAGGTGCTTTGCTGACCATCAGGATTAATTACAGTAACATTATACCAGCCCACTGACATGCCTTTGGGCACAACTGCCTGAAGCTGGCTTGAGGACACATAGGCTATATAAACAAGGGATGTGCCTGTTGTTGAGCCTGTCAGGGTAAATATAATAGTGGGTGGGAAGTCAAAATTACTCCCTGTAATGGTAACATTCGTGTCCGAGCCAGTCCATCCAAACATCGGATATATAGATGATATGGATGGCATTACACATGCCGGGATCTGATTAAGGACAAGCGGGTATGATGCCTGTTGTCCATCCGGTTCTGTAACAATTATACTATACACACCTGCCGGAATGTTTGCCGAACTGGTTGATGTAATAGCAGTTGATGTTATTGTCTGTAGAGTAAATGGGTATTGTGTCCCTGTCGTGATATTCTGGAGGCTTACAGATGGTGTGGAGTAAAAATTAGTGCCCTGTATATTGAGAAGATCAGTTCCATTATCACTGCACAGAGAGACAGATGAGATAGAGATGCACGCATTGATCTGGTTAAATGTGATAGATATCTGGGCTTGCTGAGTATCAGGATTGGTTACCACAATATTATACGAACCGGGTGCAACACTCGTTGAACTGGTTGCTGTAATCTCTGTTGATGATGCTGAGTTTACGGCAAATGGGATTTTGGTACCACTGCTGACATTGATCAGGCTCACGGATGGCGTGCCGAAAAACTGCGTGCCTTTGATCGTAAGAACTCCTGTTGCATTATTAGTACATATAAAAGCGCTGCTTATTGTTGGCGGAGGATAGCTCGAGACGATGTAGGCGTTTTTCAGCATACCGCTCTTGCCAGTGGGGTTGACGACGGTAACGCTGTACGTGACCCATGTACCCGCAGCCACGGCAATGCCGGACGGCACCGTTGCCTGAATGGTTGTCTCTGAAACCTTTGTCACATCCAAGTATGTTAATGGCTTTGTGCTCAGGTATACCTGCGGGAGCTTTGTTGTAAGGTTACCGGAGAGGATGTTTATCGGGACGGCCTGAAAGCCCGTGCCTTCTATTGTCACCGGTATCGCAACCTGGTTATAGCCCACCTTTGGTGCTATGGACAATGGCTGTGGTGTTGGGCCTGTAATTGTTTTCGAGCACCCATAGGCTAAAGAAGATACTGCCAGTAATATCGATATAAACTTTTTCATAGCGTCCTCCTAAAAGAAGATAGTGTATCCGATCAAGAACAACGTGCCGCCGATGTTTGCGGTACCTGTCGTAAGGTAGTTGACTGATGAAGATAAGAAATCAAGCTCTGCAAACAGCGCGCCGGGACCGAGCCTGGTGACCCTGATGCCGGGATAGACGGAGAAGGCAAAGGAGCCGCTCTGCTCGCTTACCGACGAAAAGCCCGAGATGGAAGTGTCCACCTTCGATGCGATCATGCCCAGTCCGATGCCTCCATACACATCGATCCGATCGTTCAATTCATACGTGTAGGCACCCTTCACCAGTATTGGCAGAGCGTAGCCTGTCATACGATAGCTTATGCTGCCGGCTTGCTGCGATGTCGCCGAGCCGGACTTCGAGACGGGGTAGTAGTCAATGCCGAGGCCCACGGATATGGCCGAGTGCCGACGGCCGTAGACTTTTTCTCCGGCCTCTATACCAAAAGAAAACCCGCCTCTGTAAGAAGCGAAGGGCACGAGCATGGCCCCTATCCCTGCATCGAAATAGGTGTCTTTGTTTTGTGTGACTTCCGCTGATTGTGCTACAGCTCTCATTGAATACTCTTTTGCCCGGGCACTTATTGAAAGTAGCAGTGTCGTCAAAAACAAGCACCCAATAAACGTAACGGATTTATGCATATAACCCTCCTTTATAATAGATAGTATTCTATTAGACGGGGTTATTTTAAAATGGTAACAAAAGCCGGTTCCTCTCCCATTTGTGATCATGAAGAAAGAGTTTTCTCCTCTGCTCGTAAAACAAAGCTCTTTTCGGTAAAGGGGGGTACGACCCATAACGTCTCCGTATTTCCATAGCGAGAGAGAAGCAGTCCACGCAGAGTACCACGGAAGCATTGCAGGCAGTCCGGATGTGTTTCCCTTCGCAGTGTCGAACACTCTTTCTTTTTGTTCTATCAGTCCCATGATCACTTTTGGGATA
>JAMCVD010000087.1 GCA_023381995.1 Deltaproteobacteria bacterium | reverse complement strand
GTTCCATACAAAGCAATGCCTTGATTACGGTACGAGGATCGTGGGTGGGGTCACCCCGGGGAAGGGCGGTATCGATGTCGAGGGGGTACCGGTATTTAACACGGTCATGGACGCCGTTTCGGCGACGAAGGCGGATGCGTCCATGATATTCGTTCCGGCCCCGTTTGCAGCCGATGCCATCATGGAGGCCGCGGATGCCGGCATCGAGCTGGTGGTGTGCATAACAGAGGGTATACCGACCCTTGATATGCTCAGGGTCTCTGCATATCTTAAAAACAAGAGGACGAGACTGATAGGACCGAATTGCCCCGGTATTATTACGCCGGGTGAAGCGAAGCTCGGTATCATGCCTGGGCACATCCACAGGCCGGGGAGAATAGGCATCATATCGAGGAGCGGGACCCTGACGTACGAGGCTGTATATCAGCTTACGAATCTCGGGTTCGGTCAGTCGACGGCCATCGGTATCGGCGGCGATCCGATTATCGGGACGAACTTCGTCGATGTGCTTGAGGCGTTCAATAGCGACCCAAAGACGGATGCGATAGTCATGATCGGCGAGATAGGCGGTACCGCGGAGGACGATGCCTCACGTTATATAAAGAAGTATGTCAGGAAGCCCGTCGTCGCTTTCATAGCGGGCCAGACGGCCCCCAGGGGAAAGAGGATGGGACATGCCGGTGCGATAATCACGGGAGGCAAGACCACGGCACAGGACAAGATCGAGACCCTTGAGTCGGTGGGTATCAAGGTCTCGAGGAGCCCGGCCGAGATTGGACAAACCATGTATGACCTGCTAAAAAAAGTCAAGGTGAAGACGGTGACGAAAAAAAAGGCAGGAAAGGTCGTCAGGAAGGTAAGACCGCCTGCCAGAAAAAAAAAGATGAGCCGAAAGGGGAAAAAATAAATGGCTGAGGCGCAAACAGTGGGGAAAAAACCACAACAAAAACACACTATAAAAATTATAGAAGAACGCTGTAAGAGCTGTGAAATATGTGTAGTTTACTGCCCTGAGGATGTTCTTACCATGAAAGAGCTGGTCGTTACGGTTACGAATCTGGACAGGTGTACAGGATGCATGAGGTGCGAGCTGTTCTGTCCCGATTTCGCCATATATGTGGACCTGCCTGAAAAGTCTTAGACAATCGAATCTCGCCTGAAAATGACGAAAAATCCTTGAGGAGGAATAATGGAGAAAAAGGCCTTACTTATATCGGGTAACGAATCGTGCGTTGAAGGTGCGCTGTACGCAGGTATCCAGTTCTTTGCAGGCTATCCCATCACACCTTCGTCCGAGATACCGGAAGGGCTTTCGAGGAAATTGCCCAAATACGGCGGTGTCATGATACAGATGGAGGACGAGATTGCGGCAATGGCCGCTGTTATCGGCGCTTCCCTTACCGGCAAAAAGTCTATGACCGCGACGAGCGGTCCGGGGTTTTCGCTGAAGCAGGAAAACCTTGGCTTTGCTTCTTTTAACGAGATACCGTGTGTCGTTGTCGATGTCATGAGAGGGGGACCGAGCACGGGCGCTCCGACGGGCCCGTCCCAGGGAGATGTGATGCAGGCACGATGGGGCACGCATGGAGATCATCCCATTGTGGCGCTCGCACCCAACTCGATCCCGGAGATTTTTACGGAGACGGTCAGGGCATTCAATATCTCAGAGAAATACAGGGTCCCCGTCATCCTGCTGCTGGATGAGATCATAGCCCATATGAGGGAAAGGATGGTCTTTCCGGAAAAGGGCGAGCTCGAAGTTATAGAGAGGACGGGGCCGACGGTCCCGCCGGACCAGTACAAGCCGTTCGACGTATCCAATTCGCCCCTGCCCCTTGTGCCACCGATGGCGGCATACGGGACGGGCTACAGGTTCCATGTTACCGGGTTAAACCACCGTATAGACGGCTTCCCTACGAACAACGGCGAGATCATAGAAAAAGAGCTCCACCGCATTATGGAAAAGATCGATCTTTACAAGAAGGACATGTTCAGGACCGAGGCGTATATGCTCGACGATGCGGAGGTTGGCATCGTTGCCTACGGCTCTTCCGCACGGGCCGCAAAATACGCTGTCAACGAGCTGAGGAAGCAGGGCATAAAGGCGGGCATGCTGAGGTACGTCACCATATGGCCGTTTGAGGAGAACGCTGTCGAGAAGCTGGCACAGAAGGTCAAGTTCATCGTTGTGCCGGAGCTCAACATGGGGCAGCTCATATTCGAGGTCGAGCGGGCCGCAAAGGGCAGGACGAAGGTTCACGGCGTAAACAGGGTCAACATAGAGATCATCCATCCGCATGATATAATGGAAAAGGTAAAGGAGCTTTCACATGGCATTTGAATATGAAAAATATATAAGAAAGGGCACGCTCCCTCACATATGGTGTCCGGGGTGCGGTCACGGCATCGTCATGAAATCGCTCCTCAGGGCCATAGACGGATTGAAGCTTGATAAGAATGATATAGCCGTGGTGTCCGGCATCGGCTGTGCATCGCGCCTGCCGGGCTATCTCGATATGAACACGCTCCATACGACGCACGGAAGGGCGCTCGCGTTTGCGACCGGAATACGGCTCGCCAATCCAAGACTGAAGGTCATCGTCGTGAGCGGCGACGGCGATGCCGCCGCAATAGGCGGGAACCACCTTATCCATGCCGCACGGAGGAACATAGAGATAACGCTTATCGTATTCAACAACTCCATATACGGTATGACGGGCGGCCAGGTGGCGCCGACGACGCCGATAGGCGCTATCGCCACGACGATGCCCTACGGTAACATAGACCCTCCGTTCGATATCGTCAGGCTCGCGGAGGGGGCCGGTGCGACCTTCGTTGCGAGGACCACATCGTACCACACGGCCCAGACGGAGCAGTTGTTCAAGCAGGCGATCATGCACAAGGGCTTCTCTGTCATCGACGTTATCGATGCATGTCCCGTGCAGTACGGCAGGAGGAACAAGCCCAGGGAGGCCCCGGACATGATGCAGGTGCAGAAGGACAATGCGATACCGTTGCAATTGGCACAAAAGAAAAAGCCCGAAGAGCTCGTGGGCAAGATTATAACGGGCATATTCGTCAGGAAGGAGATGCCGTCGTATACCGAGACATACTACAACACGATTATACCCAGGGCCCAGGCCAAATAATGAGAGACAGGAGTGACCAATGAGTAAAAATACAGAGATTAGACTAAGCGGCGAAGGCGGCCAGGGACTTATCCTTGCCGGCGTTATCCTTGCGTCGGCGGCCCTTCTGGAAGGCAAGAATGCGGCGCAATCGCAGTACTATGGGCCGGAATCCAGGGGCGGGATAAGCAAGTCCGAGGTCGTCATAAGCGACGGGGAGATCATCTATCCGGAAGTGGCGGACCCGGACCTCGTACTCGTGCTGTCGGACGTGGCGACCGCTCCGTACACGAAGGACATACGGCGCGATGATACGCTTGTGCTGTTCGATTCGGACACTGTCAAGAAGTTCCCGGACCTCAAGCATGGCAGGGTCTACAAGCTGCCGTTCACGATGACCGCACACGACAAGCTGGGCAAGCCGTTCATAGCCAACATCATAGCGCTGGGGACGATTGTAGGGTTGACGGACGTCGTCAGCAAGGAGTCCATAGAGAAGGCGGTCCTCGCAAGGGTACCGAGGGGCACCGAGGAATTGAACAAAACGGCCTTGCTGGAGGGCTTTGAGCTCGCCACGACGATAAAGAAATAGAAAGGAGACTATAGCTATGAAAAAGTATTTACTTACCCCCGGTCCGACCGAGCTCCCTCCAAGGGTCCTGCTTGCAATGGCGCATCCGATTATCCATCACAGGGCGCCGGAATTTCTCCCGGTGCTTGAGCAGGCAAGGGAAGGATTGAAATGGCTTTTCAAGACGAAGAATGAGGTGCTTATACTTGCGTCCTCGGGTACAGGGGCCATGGAAGGCGCTGTTACGAACTTCCTATCGAAAGGCGACAGGGCCGTCACTGTCAACAGCGGGAAGTTCGGCGAGAGGTGGGGGCAGATCTGCAAGGCGTACGGCGTCGAAGCAGACGTTATCAACGTCGAGTGGGGGCAGGCCGTCGACCCGGACAGGATAAAGGCGGAACTGAAGAAAAATCCCGGCACAAAGGCCGTCTACATCCAGGCAACGGAGACATCGACAGGCGTGGTCCACCCCGTGAGGGAGATAGCAAAGACCGTCCATGACAACAGCAGTGCAATCCTTGTTGTCGATGGCATAACGGGCGTCGGGGTGTTCGAGCTGCCGATGGACGAATGGGGGATCGATATACTCCTTACGGGCTCGCAAAAGGCGCTTATGCTCCCCCCAGGGCTTGCTTTCATAGGGATAAGCGACAGGGCGTGGAAGCTCGCCGAGACATCCACGCTCCCGAGATACTACTTCAATTTCAGCAAGGAGCTGAAGAACATCGTGAAGAACCAGACGGCGTATACGCCCGCGATATCGCTCATTATCGGGCTCGGTGAGTCTCTGAAAATGATGAAGGAAGAGGGTATCGAGAATGTTTACAGGCGGCATGCCCTGCTTGCGGATGCAACGAGGAAGGGGGTACAGGCAATGGGGTTGAAGCTTTATGCTCCTCGGTCGCCGTCCAATTCCCTGACGGCCGCGATCGCCCCGGAGGGCATGGATTCGGGCAAGATCATAAGCTTGCTTGAGAAGGACTTCGGTATAAGGATCGCAAATGGTCAGGATCAGGCGAAAGGCAGGATATTCAGGATTGCACACATGGGGTACTACGACAAGTCCGACATCCTGTTTGCGCTCGCCTCGCTCGAAATAGTCCTGAACAAGCTCGGCTACAGGGTGGAGCCGGGTGCGGGTGTCGGCGCAGCAGAGAAGGTGTTCATGTGACGACCCGGGGTGCACCCGGGCAAAGGAGAGGCTTCCTTTTTGCATTGCATGAAATAAAAGAGAGGACAGGGGAGTAAATTATGCCAAAGGTACTTATTGCAGACGGTATTGCGGATGAAGGTTTAAAGATACTGACGACGTCGAACATACAGGTCGACGTGAGGAAGAAGACATCGGCCGAGGAGCTCGCATCGCTCGTACCGGACTACGAAGGCCTGGTCGTAAGGAGTGCAAGCAAGGTAACGAAGGACGTAATAGCAAAGGCCTCGAAATTGAAGATCGTCGGCAGGGCAGGGATCGGCGTCGATAACGTCGACGTCTCTGCTGCAACCAAGAAGGGTATCGTCGTTATGAATACGCCCGGAGGCAACAGCGTTACGACCGCCGAGCACACCCTGGCGATGATCATGTCCATGGCACGGCGTATACCACAGGCCACCGCGTCCCTGAAGAGCGGCAAATGGGAGAAGAGCAAGTTTGAAGGCGTGGAGCTCTACAACAAGACGCTCGGTATCATAGGTTTTGGCAACATAGGAGGTATACTCGCCGACAGGGCCCTGGGGCTCAAGATGCGCGTTATCGTATACGATCCTTTTATTTCCGAAGAAAAGGCCATGAACCTCGGCGTAAAGAAGGTCTCGCTCGATGAGATATATACCTCTGCCGACATTATAACCGTCCATACACCCAAGACCAGGGAGACCGCGGGCATGCTGAACAAAGCGGCGTTCGATAAGATGAAGAAGGGCGTTATGGTGGTCAACTGCGCGCGGGGCGGTATCATAAACGAAGCGGCCCTGCTCGAGGCCCTCCAGTCCGGCAAGGTTGCCTGCGCGGCCCTCGACGTGTTCGAGGTCGAGCCCCCGGTCGAGAACCCGCTGTTGAAGCTGGACAATGTGATAGTAACGCCGCACCTCGGCGCATCGACGCACGAGGCGCAGGTGAACGTGTCGGTCGATATTGCAAAGCAGTTCGTGGATTATTTTACGAGGGGGGCGATCAAGAATGCGGTGAACTACCCTTCGATAAGCGTCGAGATGTACCCGTTTCTCGAGCCGTACATACGACTTGTGGAGAAACTCGGCAAATTCATGGGGCAGATCCACAGGGGCGACCACGTAGAAGAGATTACGATAGAGTATGGCGGGGAGATCACGGAGCTGAATACGCAGCCCGTGACGCTTGCAGGCCTCAAGGGCTTCCTGCAGCACATGTACGGCGAAGACGTAAACTATATAAATGCGAGCGTTATCGCAAAAGAGAACGGCATAAATATTATCGAGACGAAGACCGGACAGCCTGTAGACTTTACAAACCTGATAACCATCAAATTGAAGTCCGGAGACACAATAAGGAAGATATCCGGGGCGGTCTTCGGCAGGAAGCACATACGACTCACGATGATAGACAACTTCTACATAGAGGCAATACCGGAAGGCAACATACTGGTCCTGCGGAACATCGATAAGCCCGGGGTCATCGGCAGGCTCGGTACATACCTCGGCAAGCACGGAATCAATATAGCGAGGATGGAGCTTGGCAGGGAATCGGTCGGGAGCGAGGCCATAGCGCTGCTGAACATAGACGACGAGCCTTCCGACGAGGTGATGCAGGGGCTGAGGGGACTCGAGAACATCATCTCTGCCGAGAAGGTCGCGCTTTAGATGCTGGACAGGCGTGAAATCCCGTGCGGCGTAAAAGACTATATACCTCCCGAGTCTTATAAAATAAAAGAGATCGAGAATGTGGTACTCGATACGTTCCAGCGATGGGGTTACCATTATATCATTACACCGCTGCTCGAATATCTGCCTGTCTATACGGACGGTGACAGCGGATTCGCGGACGATGAGCTGATCAAGGTCGTAGAAAGGGAGACGGGCAGGACCATGGTTCTGCGTGCTGATTTTACCCCCCAGATAGCCAGAATCGTGAATTCCGGGATGCGCAGCGGCCACGCGCCGCTCAGGTTGTCTTACAGCGGTATCGTGGTGAAGCATTACAGGAATAAAGGGAAGAAAGAGATCTATCAGGCTGGCATTGAACTCATCAATGCAAAGGGCATAGGTGCGGACTCCGAGGTAATGAACATCGCCGGAGAGGTATTAAGGCGGGTGGGGGTAGACAGGTTCGTGATCTCTGTAAGTCATGCAGGCTTTATCAATACCTTGCTCAGGCAGCTCGAATTGGGGGACCGTACGGCGCCTATCGTCGAGTTGCTGATGCAGAAAGACTACTCGTCCGTCGGAGAGATAGAGGGACTGTCCAAAAAGCAGAAGACAGCTTTGAAATTATTGTTCGAGTTATACGGCGATCCTGCAGATGTATTGATTAAGGCGAAGAAGATATTTAAAAACAATAAGTTTAAAATATTTTTCAATCAGATGGAGGCTATTATCGGGGAAATTAAAGGTTCTGACAGGGAGGTCAAAATAATACTCGATCTGCGTGAGATGCATAGTATAGATTATCATACCGGTATTGTTTTTCAAGTATTTACGTCAGGATATGGCGAAGAGCTTATAAATGGCGGACGATACGATGGCTTCCTTAAAAAATATGGTACTGACCTGCCTGCAACGGGACTTGGTATAAACATATCCGCCATGATGTCGTTTCTGAGCTCACGAAAGGGGAAAAAATCATGAATAACGTGGCTGTAATTGGGGCGCAATGGGGCGATGAAGGCAAAGGGAAGATAGTTGACCTATTGACCGAATCAGCGGATGTCATTGTAAGGTTCCAGGGAGGGAACAACGCCGGGCACACGCTCGTGGTAAATAACGAGAAATTCATTTTTCATCTTATACCGTCCGGCATGCTTCATAAGGACAAAATATGTCTTATAGGGCCGGGCGTCGTAATAGATCCAAAGGTGCTCCTCGAAGAGATAGATAATCTGGCGAAGCACGGCTATTTCGTGGAGAAGAACCTCAAAATAAGTGGCACCGCGCATGTTATAATGCCGTACCATAGAGAGATCGATATATTGCTTGAGCAGAAAAGAGGGGCAAAAAAGATAGGCACGACTGGCAGGGGGATAGGTCCCGCTTATGAGTACAAGGTCGGAAGGAGGGGGATAAGGGTATGGGACCTCATTTATCCTGGACAATTCAAGCAAAAGCTGAACGACGTGCTCGATGATGTAAACGATTATGTTAAGGCTGTATTCGGTCACAGAGGTTTCGATGCCAATAGAATTTATAGTGAATACAGCGTATATGCCGATAAAATAAGAAAATTTGTTCTTGAAGGGCCGTTATATCTCAATGGTGAGATTAGCAAAAAAAAGAAGATATTATTTGAAGGGGCACAAGGTACGATGCTTGACGTGGATCATGGTACGTATCCATTTGTTACCAGTTCCAATACCACTGCGGGGGGGGTTTGTACCGGCTCCGGCGTTTCGCCTACGAAGATCACAGAGATTATAGGCGTCTCGAAGGCCTACACGACAAGGGTCGGGGAGGGGCCGTTCCCCACGGAGCTTTTTGGCGAGATGGGAGACAGGATCCGCAGTATGGGTGCAGAATATGGCGCAACGACCGGCAGGCCGCGCAGGTGCGGGTGGCTCGATCTCGTTGCTTTGAAGTATTCGGCAATGGTCAATGGGCTGACCGGCATCGCAATAACGAAAGCAGACGTGCTGAACGGCGTAAGCAGGCTTAAGCTCGCAACAAGCTATACAGTAGAGGACGAAAAGATAGATTATGTCCCATCCAACATAGCGGAGTTCGAAAGGTGCAAGCCCGTATATGAAGAGATGGAGGGATGGGACACGCTTGATCCTGCAACCGGTCCCGGCTCGCTGTCTCCAGCAGTAAAAAGCTACATAGGCTTTATAGAGTCGTACACAGGCGTTAAGGTATACATACTGTCGGTCGGAGCGGAGAGAGACAAGACCATAGTCTTCAAGGACCCGTTTAAGGCTTAGACTTTGCTTTGGTGTTTTCTTTCGCATCGTTCAAAACCCTTTCCACGGTATCCTCGTCAACCAGGAAAATGCATTTGGAATCCTCCATTTAAGCCTGTCAAGCAACAGTGAAAAGTGTACCACCCGACCCATTGAAAAACACCCTTACTGATAAAAAGGGTGAACCACTCATCATGTCAATCCACTGAAAACTGTATGCGCATCTTGAGAGTTCCTTTGACTGGTGTGCCATTGTGCGTTGCAGGGGAAAACCTCCATTTTTTCAACGTAGCTGTGTATTTCAATGCAAATCGGCCACTGATTTCAATCTAAATCGGCCGACCATTTCAATTTAAATCGGCCGCCGATTTCAATCAAATCGGGCGGGGGGGCCCATCTCCAAAGGGTCTCGTACGAACG
>JAMCVD010000040.1 GCA_023381995.1 Deltaproteobacteria bacterium | reverse complement strand
TCCTGTACGCCGCACGCCCTTCTGCTGGCGCTCTCCTCGAAAAGACGTCCCGCGGGGAGATAGACTGGACGGACGGGTATGTGGTGGCTTACGGAAGGGCAAGGCTAATAAAGGGGCCGGACCCGGGCATATGCAGCTCGATAGCGAGAAGGGCAGCAATACTCGGTGCCCGTGCAAGGGCCCTTGAGATACTCCAGGGGATGAACCTTGACGGCGGTACGACCGTGAAGGTCTCCGTATCGAAAAACCAGAGACTGCTGTATGAACTGAAGGGATTGATAGCAAGGGCCGGGGCTTTTGACCAGCAGGAGGACAAGGGATTTTATAATGTAAAGATAAAGGTCCCGCTGTACGGCGTGCATGGCGTACAGGATATTTTCCTCGACGAGTATGGAAAGTCTAATGCCGGTGTTGGACAGTCGGTCCCGACACGCCGTGTCGTTATAGATGCCAGGGGGACCGGGCTGAGGCCGGCATTGTTCGTAAAGATTAAGGACCAGACCGGACGGGATATCTATACCGCACGGGACGTGTCCATGTCCCGTCTTCAAGACAGGGGCATGGCGGAATATGTCACGTCGACTGCAACAGAGCAGGGCGACGTCGTGGTAAGGGCATTGAGCGCTGCCGGACCGGAGCATAGCGATATAGTCGTCTCGTTTGCCGATGCGGACAGGCTTACAGGGGCCGACGGTGCGCTCCCCGGCGGCAATGTGGTCATCATAGCGGACCCTCCGACCGAGTGATGCCGGGCGTCCTGCGATAGAGGAGGAGACGGTGTCGCGCCTTCCATGCGAGCCATACAAGGAACATCAGAGAAGCGAAGAGCTTCATGTCCGACAGGAGCAGGACAAGCATGACGGTCAGCGGGACCAGCGTAAGTCTTATAAGGTAGCCTGCGAGTGCGCTCCCGGACGCCTCTTTTACGAGAAAAGGCGAGATCCTGTAATAATAAGCATGTACGAACTCCCTGCCAATGTGCGTTTCCATAAGTTTCGCCCTTATGTCCCTTATCGGGTTTAGGAAGCCGTTGCCGCTGCCGAACATGACGGACAGCGCGCATATGCCCCGGTCGCTCAAAGATGCGGTAAGGACATTTATCTGCATTAATGCCGACGTCGAGCCGTAGCAGTTGGATATGTTTATGTCCGCGGTACTCATGCCCTTGTCCGAAACCGTAGGCCGCCAGTGCACGACGCCGTTTGGATCGACCGTGAGTCCGGCCGGCCCGCTTATAACGGTATAGCTCATCGGCTGCGCTCCGAGGACCGGAAGGGAAAACGAGAGGGACGAGCCCGCGTTTATGCTGACGGAGAAAGGGGGCGTAGAGGTTATGTACGGCGATGCGTTGCCCGGGTCCAGTATAACGTTGAACACGGCGCTGCCGTCAGGGTTGAGACGTATGTTCTCGATCTCGATGTCTGTGTTGTACCCCGTATAGCTCATGCTCGAAGGCGTTGAGGTCGTGGAGAGCACGTCCCCTGCGGTATAATAGTCCAGGGGATCGGCTGCATTCGTGCCCTCTTCGAGGTCGTATGTGCCGTCCGCCTGGACGAGTGCGACCCTGTAGTGACAACTGGTGTGTCCCGGGGGATACCATGGGCATGTGTTATAGTCTCCGTACGTGCTGTCAGGTTGTACGCCATCGTCGATGTGCCATATCAGTAATCCTGATCCCGGAAGACCTCTATCAAAAGAGGTGTTCGTAGAATTTGATACGAGGAAGTATTCGAGCGGGCCCATACCGGGCCCCTGGAGCCTTATCGCGCCTCCGCCCTGCTCGATCGGCTGCAGGGTTACGTTGCATGCGTTCGAGCCGATCGTGGTCGGTGTCATCCATCCGAGGAACTGCCTCGACCACGGCGAAAGCTCCGTAGGGTATGGCCCGTGTCCGCCGTACGACATGAGATCGAACAGGCCTATGCCGTACGCGCCGGTTGTCTGCCAGTTTGGGTCATAGAGATCGACGAGTCCGAGCGTATGCCCGAACTCATGGCAGGCAACGCCGATATCGATGGGACCGGTTTCCTTGGTAAGGGGATTCGAATCAGATTGTTGATCGAAGTACGGCAGGATTGTCTGTTCCGGCACGAGAATATAGCCGTTTATCGTGGTCCCGTTGCATGTTATGGGGGTCCCGAAGGTCATCTCGTCCGACCATATATCCGTCGGGGTAAAGGAGTATGTCTGCTCCGCGCCACGGCCCTGGTGGACGACGACGACGTACCGCGTTCCGTTCTGGTCCCCGAAACTCGAGAACGGTACCCCGGCGGCGCAGGCGTCAGAGATTGCCTCGCGTGCAAGGGCGTCGCTGCCGGGAGAGCAGAGCCCGTACTTGCCGGTACCGTTACATGTCCCGTAGTAATCGTGCGTCTGCGTTGCCGTAAACCAGCCGTATACGGTGCCGGTGACCGTAAGCGAGCCGTGGGACATGTCTTTGTAGTACAATGCGAGGCTCGGGTATGGATAAAGCGGTGCTGGCGATTGCCGGGAAAAAAGCATCTGCTCGAAATAGGGCAGGGTGGTCGTCGTCAATGTGGTGGTATCGGAAAAGTTGATAAGGATGACTGGCAGGCTTATCGAGCTGCTCGATGGGGTGAATTTGGCGCCCGTACCGCTGGCATCAAGGAATGTGAGCACCGGGGGAAGGCCGGTACCCGGGCTATAGGAATCTATCCCTATTCCCGATTGGCCGGAGGTCTGTCTATCTTTTTTTTTTTGCATCAGCCTTGTGTCCGGCGGAGATGGGAGCGGCCTTGAGAGCTTCTTCAGGAGGAGCTCGGCCCCCGGATGGCTCACGATCCTGACCCAGCCTATATCCTTTTTGTACCAGTACTCCTGCACGAGGCTCTGCCTGTCGTACTCGAACACATGGATGCACCCGGTGTACTCGCCCGCCGGGGTCATGACCCTGGCCCGCGTGGACCCGATTACGAACGTGAGGTCTTTATAGTGCCACGTGCTGCCCTTCTTCACGGGCCATTTCAAAAGCAGCTTCTCCGTAGGCATATGGTGTCGCAGAACCCCATGCTCGAGCAGGCCTGCCTTGGTAAATGTATATGTCCATTTGGACCGAAGGGCCGCACCCATGACATCGGAATACTGATTTATGGTGTAGGTGCCTTTGTGTACGCCGGTGACCTGTCGTGTTATGGTGCCGATCTCCATCAGGGGCTTGGCAGTCGTTTTCACCGTGTATATCCATATCGTCCCCGTCTGCAGCGGGAAATAGTCGTACAGGCCGCTGGCACGCACGGGCACTACCCCGGCAAAAAAGGACAGCGCCGCGAATACAATAGTGTGTAGTACCCTATTCATTTTTTTTATCGATTGTATTGATCTCCTCAGAAAGTCTATAGAAAATAATAATACCAAACAATACTGTATGTCAACACATATAGTTTTTATGCTTAAAAACACCGCATAGCAGGGAAATGGGATAAAGTGAAGGCTTGGTTGTATTGTGCATCTACCCGGTGGTGTGTGTTATCACCCAACTATGAGTGTTTTAACCCAGTATACGGTGGCCCCAAAGGCAGAGTGTGTATTAGTGATGATAAAACAATAAGTTATCAGTGCACATCATCTTTCCATTAATTGGTATAAGACTTGCTTATTTATTTGCCAAAACCCATTGAAGGAGGTTCTATGAGTTTTAAAAAGATAGTTAAGCTTGCAAGTTTTCTGCTGCTCGCGGGTGTCATGGTAGCAGGGTGCAGCGGCAGCAACGGCAAAGACGGTGTCAGTGGTACGAACGGTACCAATGGTACCAATGGTACAAACGGCGCCCCCGGCCTGAGCGTAGGCGACATATCCGGCACGGTCGTGGACAGTGTATCTCAGACCCCGATAGCAGGCGCTACTGTGGCATTGACCCCTGCGGCCTCATCCAATGCGACGACCGACGCGAACGGAGATTTCTCGTTCACGGGCGTTCCGATAGGCTCGTATCAGGCCGTCGTGAGTGCTTCAGGGTATAATCAGTTTACTTCGTCCGTAATACCTGTCGTAGCCGGAATAACGTCTACGACGACGTTGATGATAGTTCACGGACCGTACCAGGCTCCGCTGATCTCCGGCCTCGCGAACGAGTTGAATGTGGGCTACGGGACCAAGGTGACATTGAGTGCTACGGTGAGCGACCCGAACAACCTGAGCTACACATGTACATGGACGATATCGTCGCCGCTGGCAACGGCGCCGGTGCTTTCAGGCTCAACGAGCTGTTCATCCGTATCGTTTACAACGGATAGCTTTGCAGCTCTTGCCTCCATGGACCCGTCCTTGGTGGATCCGGTAGGCGGTCTATTGGTCAACAGAGACGCTATTGTTCCCATCAGCTATAACGAAATGGGCAGCTATACCCTGACACTGACTGCGAAGAACTCAAAAGGTGTGTCGAGCAGCTCAAGTGTTACGGTGAGGGCAAGCGACAAGCAGCCCGGTATAGAAAATGTGGCTGTCGGTGTTCCTGTTTATCTTAGCTTTACTGAGACAACACCATCCATAAATTTTAATCATCCGTCAGGTTCTGCCGCAGCACTTTTGCCTGTGTCTGCAAGTCCGTATACTGTATATACATTTACACCGGATAAAACAGGTGTGTATTATGTAACTGAAACAACATATGGTAATAACTTTACAATAGTGGCTGGTACATGGAAAGGAGTTGGACAGCCCGATGGATCCGGTTATTATACAAATTGCGATTCCTGTCACACCGGCAGCTTGACCGGTAACTTTACACCGTGGTCGCAGACACCGCATGCAAGCATGTTTACGAACGGCATCAACGGCGCACTGGGCAGCCATTACGGCTCAGCGTGCGAGCCGTGCCATACGGTAGGCTTCGATCAGGCAACCCTCGCAAACAACAACGGGTTTGACGACGTCGCAACCCAGTATGGATGGGTTTTCCCGACCTCGCTGGTATCGACAAACTGGTCGAACATGGAGGCGACAGCCCCCACCGTCGCGGCGCTTGCGAATATACAGTGTGAGAACTGCCACGGACCGAGCAATCCACTCTCCCACGGCAGTTCCCCGCAGGACTTTGCTGAAAGAGTTGGATGGACCGCAGGCGTCTGCAACCAGTGCCACGATGCCCCGACACACCATGTCATGGGCACCCAGTGGGAGCAATCAGCACATGCGCAATATGACCTTGCCATGAGTGAAGGCACGATTCAAGGGATGCACTCCACTGCGGCACATTGCGGCAGATGCCATACAGCACAGGGATTTGGTGCGTATCTCGATCAGATTTCAGCATACGGATTTACCGGTGCGACGAACGTATTGGGATTTGGGACGTTGAGCACGAGCCAGCTTGCGGGCATCGGTCTTACGGTATCGCAGGTCCAGCCCCAGACATGTCAGGCGTGTCATGATCCGCACGATGCATCGCTGCCCCATCAATTGAGGGTATACGACACGACCACGCTTGCAGCGGGATTTACTGTGGCTTCGGTCGGGGCAGGCGCAGTATGCATGCAGTGCCACAACACGAGAAACAATCTGCACAACGACTCTGTATCCCTGACTGCATACGGCCAGCCGTACGTTGCGCCGCATACCCCATCGCAGGCCGATATACTTATGGGACAAAACTCATACTTTACCGGCATTACAGGGACAACGACGATCTTCGTATCGAAGCATGCGAACATCGGTGATACCTGTGCGACATGCCACATGCAGCTTAATCCGGATAATCCTAATGGCGCTTTGTATTCGCACGAGTTTGCCATTGATAACGCTCAGCAGGGACAGCTTTGCGCAAACTGTCACGGATCATCATCTGTTACAGGTTACGGCCTACAGGCAGAGGTCCAGGGCCTTTTGAACCAGCTCGAGGCAAAGCTTGGAGGCGATGTCGCCGCAGCTATCAGCTTCTCGATGTCGGCAAGCGGAGGCAGCTATACGGTATGGGCTGGCAGTCAGCAGGTAACAGGTGCTTCTATAACCTCCGCTGTGTTTACAGAGGTACACGGACAGCAGGGCTACCAGTTGATAGACAACAACGGCGTGTCCTATCCGGCAGCAGCCCTCGGCTTGATAACAGCTACGACCGGGACGCCGGGGCCGGTATTCTGGATAAACGATGCAGCCAACCCAATAACGACGACGATTGTAAAGGCGGGATGGAACTACGCGCTTGTGAACAGCGAGGGCAGCCTCGGCATCCACAACCCGACCTACGTATTGACCATACTCGACAATACACTACAGCGGTTGCCGTAGGAAAGGAATAAAAAAGTAACTTTTTATTTTCCCCTCCTCCGCTTTAAGCGGAGTCACAGCCCCCTTCCCCAAGGGGGCTTTTTTTATGGTCAGGAATACCTGTTCCAGTACGGCTTCATGATGAACTGGTAGAACAGCCTGTCGAGGACGCCGGGCATAAGGTAGTTCACCGGCTGTACGGACTTCATTGCGACGACCTCCCTCTTTTCCTTCTCTATACCCTTCGCTATCATCCCTGCCACCCTCCCGGGCTTGAGGGTCATGATCCGTCGTATGCCCTTCTGTGCCTCGAAATCCACGCCGCTTTCTTTAAATGCGTTCTTTGCAAACCCCGTGTCCACTTCCGGGGGACAGAAGTTCAACACCTTTATACCGTAGCCCATGACCTCCACGCGCAGGGCGTCCGATATCGCATCGACCATGCTCTTCGAGCCGGAGTATGCGCCGAGCATAGGTATCGCCCGCCTGCCGGCAACGGACGATATGTTGACGATCATGCCCTTCGTCTTTTTGAGGTAGGGCAGCGAGCGCTGTATCATGTTTATGACACCGTGCACATTCGTCTTCATCATAATGCCGAAGGACTTCATGTTCATGCGCTCGATGGAGCCGTAATAGGCGACCCCTGCGTTGTTGATCAGGACATCGAGCCTCTTGAAACGGCCTATGGTCTCCTGTACGGCCTTTTCGGCATCCGACTCATCTCCGACGTCTCCGGCAACGACAATGACATTGCCGCCCAGATCTTCCCTGAGCCCGTTGAGCCTTTTTATGTTCCTTGCCATGAGCGCCAGTCTCGCGCCCTTTTTTACGAGCAACCCTGCCAGGGCGCTACCGATACCGCCGGACGCGCCTGTCAGAAGGACGACCTTGTCGTTCAGCTTCATGATTGTTCTCCTTATTGTTTTATGAATACCGGAATGATCTGGAGCGGGGCCGGGTAGCTCTTCAGTGTGACCGGCCCGGTGAATGTCCCCCGGGTAAAGTAGTCCGTCCATGTCCCTGCGGGCAGGTAGACGTCCCTGTACGTCTGGCCGGCGTTGAATACCGGGCACACGAGGTAGGTATCGCCGAGCAGGAACTCGTCGTCTATCGTATAGGTGGCGGCGTCGGTCGGATAGTCGAAGAACAGGGGCTTGACCATGGGCATGCCTGTCTGCGCGGAATTCCGGGCGAGGCCCATGATGTACGTTGAAAGGGATTGGTGTGTCCCGGCATAGAATCGTGCTATCGAGACGGTCGTCTGCGTGCTCACGCCACCCATGTCAGGGTTCCACGGCAGGATGGAGAACTGCATAAGGGGCATGAATGCGTTCATCTCCATCCATCGTATGTAGAGCTCGGAGCTCGGCAGGCCTGTATATCCGTTGCCGCCGATCATGTCCGGCAGCACGAACGGGTACCCTATCATCTCGAGCGCGAACATCTGCGTCAGTACGGACTTCAGGCCGTTGTCGCTGCCCCATACGGAGTCCTTGTCATATTCCCGCATGATCTGGCCCTGGTCCTGGCTGAACCAGCCGGCCCTGAATTCCATCGCGGGCACGTGCTCGTGGAGCGATATATAGAAGTCCGCGTACTGGTTCGGCGACAGATAACCGGATGTGACGCCGTCCTGAGGGAACCAGTTTGCCTCCCCGGCATCGAACTTGAACCCGTCGATCCCGTAGCCCGATACGATACCGCTCAGCAGACCCGCCCACCAGTCGACGCTGCCCTGGTCACCGAAGTCTATGAGCCCGGCCTTCTTGATGCCGAAGGTGTCCCACCAGTCTATCAGCGAGACGCCGCCGGACTTCGACTGGACGAAGTATCTCTGGGTGGAGGCATTGAAGTTGGAGGAGTCGTTGTCCACGAACGGCGGCACCCATAGCGAGACCTTGAACCCCATCCCGTGGAGCTGCGCTATCATGGCCCGTGCGTCCGGAAATTTCACGGGGTCGAAGGCGGTATCGCCCCAGTCCCTCTGCCACCTGTCGTCGATCTCGAGAATCGAGTACGGGAGCCCTTCCGATTCGATGTCATGGGCTAAGGACAGGACCGTGGTCTGGCTGATGTTCCACAGGTACTGTGCCCACGTGGACCACACCGGGCCCTTGAACATGTCCGGCGCCGGCACGGGCACCGGGCGCCACGCCTTCTTGTAGGGAAAGCCCGTGGACATCCAGTCGCTGTACAGGGAAGGGATGTCCCTGTCCACGAGTATGTAGTAGGAAAACCGGCCCGGGCCTCCGGACAGCGTTAACACGCCGTTGTCCATGCCGACGCATACCGGCCCGTAGCTGTCCACGAAGAGCCCTGCGCCGTTCGAGGTGAGCCAGAAGGGAGTGGTGATGTTGTTCTGGTCAGCGGTCTCGAGCGGGCACCGTGTAAAGCTGCCGGTCTCGATGGGGAACCACTGCCTGCCCGTCTGTGTGCTCCCGTCGGCAGGGTTCGCGTAATTGCCGAGCTCCCCCTGGCCGTACCAGTGTCCGGACGCCGCTGTCGAGAAGGCATCGCCGATGTTCCCTACGCTGGCGCTCTGGCTCGATACCGTCACCTGTATCATCGTATCGGACAGATGGAAGCTGTAGGTAATCCAGCCGGCACGGCTGCTGCGGAGATAGACGTCCGCGCCGTCGGGCGTGAGGTTGTACCCGGACGCAGAAGGTGTACACGTGGAGGAGCCGCCTGTCGAATAGGTCCCGGTGGCGCTCATGGTCGACGTCGTGGTACAGGGTATGGACGACAAGACCGTCCTCCCGCCGGACGTCACGGTGAAGCTGTAGGGCGACCTGTTCACCGTAAGCGTATAGTCCTGGCCTTCGAGAACAAGAGTTTGGTCCATCGGCTGGAAGCCCAGGCCACTGCTCCTGCTGCCGCATCCGCAGAGCACTGCCGGAACAAGGGCAGCCAACAGAAGTATAATGTTTTTGCCCATATCCTACCCGTCCTTTCAAAGCAATGATAGCATCATAGTATTTT
>JAMCVD010000102.1 GCA_023381995.1 Deltaproteobacteria bacterium | reverse complement strand
GGCTACATTGAGTTTGGTGCTCGACTGGATCATGCAGACACCTCTTTATCCCCAGCATTCACGGGGCTTTCATGGATTATCTTTGAAATCCTCCATCTTTTCCCCCCGCTCATAGGTCTTGAAAGCACTATCTCTACCTTATCTCCCCTGTGTGACTGATTTTGCCCATCGTGCGCCTTATATCTGACCTTCCTCTTTACAGGTTTGCTATACTTTGGATGCTTCAGCCTCTTTTCCACAACTACGACCCTTGTCTTGTCCATCCTGTCGCTGTCCACGATACCTATCATAGAAAAGGATTGCTGCTTATTGTTATCCGGCATGTGCGCTCTTCTCCTTTTCTGCAAGTATTGTCAAGTATCTTGCCAAATCTTTTTTCATAAACCGATAGCTTCTATAATCGTGAAGCTGCGACGTCTTTACCTTCATCTTGAGGTTAAAAAGTTCCTTGCGTACATTCTTTATTCTTTCTTTCAGTTCTTCTGCTGAAAAATCCCTTATCTCCGAAGGTTTCATTTTACCAACTCTCTTTCTACTATCCTTGTCGCAAACGGCAATTTGTATCTCGCGCTTCTTAGAGCCTTGTATGCTGTCTCTTTCTCCATACCTTCCATCTCATAGAGTATCCTGCCAGGCTTAACGATCGTTATCCACTCGACAGGGTCGCCCTTCCCCTTCCCCATCCTTGTTTCAGCAGGTTTCTTTGTAAAGGGTTTGTCAGGAAATACCCTTATCCAGACCCTGCCTGTCTTTTTTATAAACCTTGCAATAGCTATCCTCGCTGCTTCAATCTGCTTTGCAGTCATGTACCCTCTGCCCAACGCCTGTAAGCCTATATCACCGAATGCAAGCGTGCTCCCCGCCTTTGACAGTCCCTTCATCCTGCCCCTCTGCTGCTTCCTATACTTTACTTTACTCGGCATCAACATATGACTTACTCCTCGTTTCGCTAAACCGCAGCATCGCCCTGGGCATCGTGTTCTTCTTTCTTGTCAAGGACATCGCCCTTGAATATCCACACCTTTATGCCTATGACCCCATAGGTCGTAAAAGCCTCTGCAAGTCCGTAATCTATGTCGGCTCTCAATGTCTGCAGGGGCACCCGGCCCTCCCTGTACCATTCCGTCCTTGCAATTTCAGCCCCCGCAAGCCTGCCCGCTATCATGACCTTTATGCCCTTTGCTCCAAATTTCTGTGCCGAGCTGATGGCCTTTTTCATTGCGCGCCTGTAGGAAATCCGCCTGATGAGCTGTAACGCTATGTTTTCTGCGACAAGCTGGGCATCGAGCTCCGGCTTTCTTATCTCGAACAGGTTCAAGGAAACTTCTCTCCCGGACAGCCTGCGTGACAATTCTGCCTTCAGTGCTTCTATCTCTGCCCCCTTTTTCCCTATTATCAATCCGACCCTGGCTGTGTGTATGTTTATCTTAATCTTATTAACGGCGCGCTCGATAATGATATTCGATACCGCAGCATGGTATAGCTTCTTCTTAAGGTAGTTCCGTATACTGTAATCCTCGTGAACGGCCGCTGCATAGTCCTTCTCTGCAAACCACCTCGAATTCCAATTCTTTATTATACCGATTCTAAACCCTACCGGATTTGTCTTCTGTCCCAAAATCACTCTCCTTTATTTTTCATCAAGAACCAAGTTTATATGACACATACGTTTTCTTATCTTTGCGGGCCTGCCCATCGGTGCCGCTCTAAAGCGCTTCATGGTGGGTCCCGCTGTAACATTTATGAATTTTACGTAGAGATTATCGATATCGACTGTCCCTTTCGCTTCAGCATTCGCAACGGCGGATTTTATCAGCTTTATCATGTAAAGCGAGGCCGACTTATTAACAAACCTCAGAAGTGCCAAGGCCCTATTTACATTTTGTCCCCTCACCAGTGCTGCTACGATCTGGACCTTTCGCGGCGCTATTCTCAAAAATTTTGTCGATGCCTTTATCTCCATACTTGTATCTCCTTGCTATGCCTTCCCCTCCGTCTCTCCCTTGCCGACCTTCCTGTCGCCGGAATGCATAATGAATGTTCTGGTCGGTGCAAACTCACCGAGCTTATGTCCGACCATATTCTCCGTAATATAAACAGGGATGAATTTCTTTCCGTTGTGCACAGCTATTGTCAGACTTACCATCTCGGGCGATATGACAGATCGTCTCGACCAAGTCTTTATAAGTCTTTTCTCCTTTTTGTCGGCCATCTGCCTTATCTTACCCAACAACGACTCTTCGATAAACGGTCCCTTTTTTAATGATCTCGACATAGTACTCCCGTATTGGTTCTGGCTATCACTTTTGCCGCCTGTCCTTGACTATAAATTTATCCGAATATTTAGGTCTCCTCGTTTTGAACCCCTTCGCCGGTACCCCGGTCGGAGAAACGGGATGAGGATTGCCCTGCCCCGCCTTACCCTCGCCACCTCCATGCGGATGATCGACTGGATTCATCGATACGCCTCTGTTGTGGGGCTTACGCCCCATCCACCTCACTCTGCCGGCCTTCCCTACGGATATGTTGATATTATCGATATTGCTGAGCTGTCCAATAGTTGCCATGCAATCAAGCCTTATGAGCCTGATCTCTCCGGACGGCAGCTTGACATGCCCATAATCGCCCTCCTTCGCCATAAGCTGCGAGACCGTCCCTGCACTCCTGACAATCTTACCGCCCTGCCCCGGCTTCAGCTCGATATTATGTATCATCGTGCCCGCAGGGATAAATTTAAGCGGCATAGCGTATCCTCTTAATATGTCGATCTCCGATGTCCTGCTCGACATGACTTTATCATTTACCCTCAAATCGTTCGGTGCGAGTATGTACCTTCTCTCTCCATCAGCGTACTTGAGCAGGGCTATAAATGTCGTACGGATCGGATCGTATTCTATCGATACAACGGTACCGGGTATATCGTACTTGTCCCTCTTGAAGTCTATGATTCTGTACATCTGCTTGTGTCCGCCGCCCCTGAACCTTACCGTAATCCTCCCCATATTGTTTCGTCCGCCATGCTTTTTGAGAGGCGCAAGAAGGGACCTTTCGGGTCGTACGGCCGTCAACTCCTCAAAAGAGAGTCCCTGCACAAATCGTCTTCCCGATGAAGTAGGTTTATAATACTTTATGCCCATGGAAATCTATACTCCTTCAAAAAACTCTATCTTGTCCCCTGGCTTCAGGCGCACTATGGCCTTCTTGTAGCCGCTCCTTAATCCTCTGTGTACACTCCGTACCGCCTTTATCTTCCCCGGCATATTCATGGTCCTTACATCCGTAACCTTCACCTTAAATATTTTTTCCACCGCCTCTTTGATCTCCTTTTTGTTTGCCGTCTTGCTCACGGTACAGGCGATCTCATTGAGCCGCTCCTTCGCAGCGGTATTTTTCTCCGTAATGATCGGGGATACTATAACATCGTATACAGACTTCATTTATTGAGAGCCTCCTGAAGCTCCACAGCTGCCCTTTCTGTCAATACGAGCTGATTGTATTTCATAATATCGTACACATTGAACGTATTGTTCCTTATGACCTTTATCCTCTTCATATTCCTCGCTGAGAGCTGAAAATTCTTGTTTCCTCCATCGATAACAATCAAGGCGTTACGTATGGCCAGCTTCTTAAATATTTCGTAAACCATCTTTGTCTTTATCTGATCGACCTTGAAGGTATCGACCACCATAAGCAATTTGTCCTTGTATTTAGAGCTCAGTGCGGAACGCTCAGCGAGTTTTATGATCTTCTTGTTTATTTTCAGCATCCTCTCTCCAGGCTGCGGACCGAATGTCGTTCCCCCGCTCCTCCACAAGGGAGACCTAATGCTGCCGGCCCGTGCCCTGCCCGTGCCTTTCTGCTTCCATGGCTTCTTGCCACCACCGCTGATCTCACCCTTTGTTTTCGTCGATCTGTTCCACTGCCTCTGATTATGCATGTACTGCTTTATCGCAAGATATATCGCGGGCTCATGCACCTTGACGTTGAAGACCTCGTCCTTCAAAGTAAGCTCCCTCAACTTGTTCCCATTTTGATCTATAACATCGATAATAGCCATACCTCACCTATGCATGAACCTTCTTTATGTCCACAATGGAATTTACGCTGCCCGGGACAGCCCCTCTTATAAAGATGATGTTTTTCTCCGGTACGAGTTTTACAACTTCAAGATGTTTGACCGTAACCCGTTTGTTTCCCATCCTGCCTGCCAGCTTTTTGTTCTTTATTACCCTGCCCGGGAATGTGTTCGAGCCGATCGAGCCCGGCGCCCTGTGAAACATAGAGCCGTGACTCCCGGGACCGCCTTTGAATCCGTGCCTTTTTACGACGCCCTGAAATCCCTTGCCCTTGCTCGTCCCCGTAACATCGACCACCTCTCCCACCTTAAATGCCTCTACCGTAACAATATCGTTAACCTTAACTTCCTTCAGATCGCTGACCCTGAACTCTTTGAGATATTTATATAAATCCGAACCGAGCTTCTTGTAGTATCCGCTGACAGGCTTGCTCAACTCTTTCTCTGTCTTCGAACAGTAGCCAAGCTGCACGGCATTGTATCCGTTCCTCTCCGAGGTCCTTACATTGACGACCTTGCACGGCCCCGCCTCGATGACAGTGACAGGCACGGCCTCGCCTCCATCGTTGTAGAAGCGTGTACATCCTATTTTTTTACCTATTATATTGCCAAACATTGGACCCTATTTGCCTCCGAAACTCTTTATCTCGACATCCACTCCTGCGGCGAGATCTATCTTCATGAGTGCATCAACCGTCTGTTGGGTGGGCTCGAGTATATCTATCATCCTCATGCTCGTTCTCATTTCAAACTGCTCACGTGATTTTTTATCTACGTGCGGCGATCGAAGGACGGTATAGCGCTGGATCATGGTCGGCAACGGCACCGGCCCTTTGATAACTGCGCCGGTCCTTTTCGCTGTCTCTACTATTTCCTTGACAGACTGATCGAGAAGCCTGTGATCGTAGGCCTTTAATTTTATTCTGAGATTCTGCGTGTCCACCATAGTCTTTTACTCTACAATTTCCGTGACGACGCCCGCTCCCACCGTCTTCCCGCCTTCCCTGATCGCAAACCTCAGTCCCTTCTCCATCGCTATCGGAACTATCAGGTCCCCTTCCAGCGTGATGTTGTCCCCAGGCATCACCATCTCAACTCCCTGCGGCAGCTTCACGATCCCTGTCACATCCGTCGTCCTGAAGTAGAACTGTGGACGGTACCCTGTGAAAAAAGGCGTGTGCCTCCCCCCTTCCTCCTTCGTCAATACATACAGCTCTCCCTTGAACTTCGTGTGCGGCGTTATGCTCCCAGGCTTCGCTACCACCTGCCCACGCTCTACCTCTTCCTTCTTCGTTCCACGCAACAATACCCCTATGTTGTCTCCAGCTCGCCCTTCGTCCAGCACCTTCCTGAACATCTCTACCCCTGTCACCACCGTCTTCCCTGTCGGCTTTATCCCAACGATCTCTATCTCTTCCCCTACCGTTATCTTCCCACGCTCCACTCTCCCGGTCACCACCGTCCCTCGCCCGCTGATGCTGAATACATCCTCCACAGGCATCAAAAACGGCTTCTCTATCTCTCTCTGCGGCTCGGGTATGTAGCTGTCTATCGCCTCCATCAGCTTCAGTATCGACCCTTCCCCAAGCTCCCCTTTGTCCCCTTCCAGCGCCTTCAACGCGCTCCCGATCACCACAGGTACCTTGTCCCCTGGAAACTTGTACTGCGTCAGCAGCTCCCGTACCTCCAGCTCCACAAGGTCCAGCAACTCCTTGTCGTCAACCATGTCCGCCTTGTTTATGTATACCACAATGTACGGCACTCCCACCTGCCTTGCCAATAAAATGTGCTCCCGCGTCTGCGGCATCGGCCCGTCCGCCGCACTCACCACCAGTATCGCCCCGTCCATCTGCGCAGCACCCGTGATCATGTTCTTGATGTAGTCCGCATGCCCAGGACAGTCCACATGCGCATAGTGCCTCTTCGTCGTCTCGTACTCAACATGCGATATCGATATCGTTATCCCTCGCTCCCGCTCTTCCGGGGCCTTGTCTATCTGATCAAATGGTATGAAATTCGCCAGCTTCTTCTCTGATAAAACCTTCGTTATCGCCGCCGTCAGTGTCGTCTTCCCATGGTCTATGTGCCCTATGGTCCCAACATTCAAGTGCGGCTTCGTCCGCTCAAATTTCGCTTTTCCCATCTGTTTCTTACCTCCTTCAATAATCAACGACAGTTTTAAGCCCACGACCGGGATTGAACCGGTGACCTCTTCCTTACCAAGGAAGTGCTCTACCACCTGAGCTACATGGGCATAAGCGGGAAACGGGGTTCGAACCCGCGACCACCAACTTGGAAGGCTGGAGCTCTACCAACTGAGCTATTCCCGCTTAATCCTGTAAAAGTCAATTAAAATTATTAAAAACCCAATCAAAATCAATGGAGAGGGAAGGATTCGAACCTTCGTAGGCGCTATGGCCGGCAGTTTTACAGACTGCTCCCTTTAGCCACTCGGGCACCTCTCCCCGTCTCTATCAATATAACGTGCGCTCCACTACTTCCAAAAGCTAGCGAGGGGACTCGAACCCTTAACCTGCTGATTACAAATCAGCTGCTCTACCAATTGAGCTACGCTAGCAAGTGATAAATTTTTGTATTTACCATATCAAAAATAAATGTCAAATGTTTTCTTTGTCTGCAATTCTAAGAATCATCGGTCCCCCGTGCGTATCCGTACAGAAAGGAGTCTATGGCCGTATCGTGTTTTTTGAACCTCTGCCGGATCGCATCAAGCCATACCGCCTTTTCGTACGGTAAAAAACGTGCATATATACCGAGCGAAAACATATTTATCGAGTACCCCGGATGTTGCTTCAGCATCCCCTTCACATCGGCCTCGTGACACTCTATGCCCGGCCTTATCTCCAAGAGCCTGCCTTCTATGTTTCCGGGGTATGCCCTGTATCCGAGCGCGACCTCCGGGGGCGGGATTCGGAAATTCGGCAGTATAACAACACCTCTGTCCTTCAGAAAGCCTATTCCTCTCAGAGCCTCGAGCTCCTCAAGCGCTATAAGAAAGTCAGCGGTGCCCTGCTCTACTATGGGTGAGTATATCTTTTCGCCGCACCTCACGAAGCTCACGACGGTTCCGCCCCGCTGTGCCATGCCGTGGATGTCGCTCTTCTTAACATCCAGCCCGGCATCAAAGGCCACCGATGCAACGACGTCCGCCGCAGACACGACGCCCTGTCCTCCAACGCCAGTCACAACCGTGCTTGTGACCATCCTATCCATCCGCTATCCTTACAATGGCGTTGAACGAGCAGAGGTCCGCACACAGCCCGCAGCCGGTACAGCCTGCGGGGTCTATATACGCTATGCCTCTTGGCCGCTTCTTCCTCCCCGCAGCACTCTCCTCCGCAGGCTCCCACCACAGAGAAGGACATCCTATGTTCAGACATATCGTACAGCCTGTACAAAGGTCGGGCCTCACCGTATACGGCTCTCGTTTCTTTTCCCTGAATTCAGGCAGGAGTACACACGGGGCCCTTGTCACAACGACGGCGGGTCCCTGGAATGCCATTGCCTCTTTTACGACCTTCTCGACCTGCCTGGTCTCGGACGGGTCTACCGTTTCGACCCAGTGTACGCCGAGCGCCCTTACGATCCGCTCAAGCGATATGTCCGGGCTCGCATTGCCGTAGATATCGGTACCCGAGAGCGGGTTGGGCTGAGCTCCGGTCATCGCTGTCGTGCGGTTATCGAGAATCACGACGAGGATGTTGCTCCTGTTGTAGACCACATTGAGAAGCTCGGTCATACCCGAATGCAGGAACGTAGAATCCCCAATGACGGCCACCGGCTTCTTACCGCCCTCTGGCATGGCCTTTTCGATGCCCATCGCCTGCCCTATCCCTGCCCCCATAGTGAGACAGGTATGGACGGCCTTCAGCGGCTCGTCGTAGGCAAGGGTGTAGCACCCCATATCGCCTGCTATGAACGAGCACTGTTTGCTCAACTGGTAAAAAAGGCTCCTGTGAGGGCAGCCCGGGCAGAGTATAGGGGGACGTCCTATCACATCGGTAGCACCGGAACCCTGCCCGGCGGCTGTCGCCCCGGATGGGGGTGTCCCGGCTACGAACCAGCGTACACCGTCCCTTACTTTCTCTGGCGTAAGCTCGGATATCGACGGAATAAACGCTTTGCCGCGTATGCCGGGAGAAAGGTACCTAACCTGCATCTCCATATACGGGTCGAGCTCTTCCACCACGAGTACCCTTTTGAAATCCTCCGTAAACTTTTTTATCAACCCTACAGGCAGGGGGTTGGTCAATGACAGCTTCAGGACGCTTGCATCGGGTACTACCTCTTTCACATACTGGTACGATACCCCGGACGTTATAATACCGTAATTCGCCGTGCCTTTCTCTGTTCTGTTGAGAGGAAACTGCTCTGAGAACCGTGCGAGCTTCTGCAGCCTTCCTTCGAGTGCCAGTCTCGCCGTGCGCGCATTGGCAGGTACCATGACGTGCCTGTCCGTCTCTTTCCCCGGGTACATGGGCCGTCCCGGCTTTACGGGCTCCTCTATGAAAACAACGGTCCTGGAATGCGAGATCCTCGTCGTGATGCGCAGGAGCACAGGCAGATCGAAAAGCTCGCTTATCTCGAAGGCCTTCACCGTAAACAGCCTCGCCTCTTCGCTGTCCGAGGGCTCGAGCATGGGGATCTTTGCCATCAGCGCGTACCAGCGGTTGTCCTGCTCGTTCTGGGAGCTGTGGATGCCCGGGTCGTCAGCAGACACGACGACAAGGCCAGCACCCACGCCCGTGTACGCAAGCGTCATAAGCGGGTCCGATGCCACATTGAGTCCCACGTGCTTCATCGTGACTATCGACCTTGCACCGGCAAGACACGCGCCCGATGCCGTCTCGAGGGCAACCTTCTCATTGACGGCCCAGTTTGTAGAGATGCCCTCGTAACCTGCTATGTTTTCGAGTATCTCCGTCGACGGTGTGCCGGGGTATCCAGTGGCGAACCTGCAGCCCGCCTCGAAACTCCCCCTCGCAACGGCCTCATTGCCGGACATCAAGGCGCGCCTCATGAAACAGTCCCCACGAGACTAACCCCAAAAATGCAATAAGAATGTTTGCTCATTCTCTCATTCCCCAAACTTCCTTATTTTGTAAACGCATTTTCCGGGGTTAAAAGCTAATAACGCATCTACCCTCTACGCCCGGGAACGTAAGCCTTATACCCTGATTCATGGAGATAATGCCGCGGAGTATACATTTAAACCTCTGGCT
>JAMCVD010000013.1 GCA_023381995.1 Deltaproteobacteria bacterium | reverse complement strand
GCTTCTCTCTCGCTAGGGAAATACGGAGACGTTATGGGTCGTACCCCCCTTTACCGAAAAGAGCTTTGTTTTACGAGCAGAGGAGAAAACTCTTTCTTCATGATCACAAAGGGGAGAGGAACCAAAAAGCATTCCCCATTATGAATACAGAAGAAACGAATATCGATTCGCAGTTGAGTCAGCTCGAGGCAAGGATACGCGACCTGAAGTTCGACTATGACAGGTACTTTACAAAAGACCTGAAACTGGAGCCCATACGGAAGAAGGAAGACGTCGAAAGGCTTATCCTGAGACTCAGTAAGATAAACTTCTTCAAGGCCAACCAGAAGTTTACCTACGAGAACGTCATATCGAGGTTCATAGCGCTGAAGAGCTACTGGGACAAGAAGCTGAGGCTCATCGAGGCCGGCACCGCAAAAAGGACCGAAGCTGCCCAGTCCGGATCTCCGGAGCATACAGGTGACGATCCGTACAGGCACGTGTACGACGAGTACGTACGGCTCGTCACCTCCCTGAACTCCACTGCGAAGCTGAGCCCCTACGAGGCGGTACGACAGACCCTCGAGTCGAAGCGCAAGGAGTTGGTCACACAGTACAAATGCAGGGACGTGGAATTCAAGGTGGAGTATGAGGGTAAGAAGCTGAAGTTCAAGGCGGTCCCCAGGTATTAGGCCCCGATCCGGAAACGGCGAATAGTTAAACCATATGATCAAGCCAGGCAAGAGGGGCAAACCGTTTCGGCAACTCAAGCTGTTTATCGAGACCACTGCCGGGATGCTCCGGGCGGGCGGCCGGATGGCGAGGGTGCTTCCGCAGGGCACGAAGATCGGCCTGAGCGGGGAGCTCGGCGCGGGCAAGACGACTTTCGTAAAAGGCTTTGCCTCGGCGTACGGCATAAGCAGGGACGCGGTCACGAGCCCCACGTTCACCATAATAAACGAGTACGCCGGTCCCCCCCGCATCGTCCATGCGGACCTGTACAGGATAGCCACGGACGATGACCTCGTCCGTACCGGGCTGTACGATACGGACACGGGCAGCGGCTTCCTGCTGGTAGAATGGCCGGAAAGGTTCAAATCTCTTGCAAATTATCTCGATTTGTTTTTAATCTTCTCTATTAAAAAAGACGGCAGGGTTATAGAGGTAAAAGGCAGAAAGGAGGTTCTCGACAGGATGGCGGACAACAAAATTTTCGAGAGAGGTAAAAGAGCATGGCTTTAATCGTTAAAAAATTCGGCGGCACGTCGGTGGGAGACATCGACAAGATCAAGAACGTAGCGAGGAAAGTGGCGAAGGCAAAGGACAGGGGGGACGACCTTATCGTCGTCGTGTCCGCAATGGCCGGCGAGACAAACAAGCTCGTCGACTACACCAACAAGACGGCGGAGATCCCGAACCTGAGGGAATACGACGTCGTCGTCTCGACGGGAGAGCAGGTGACGATCGGCCTGCTGTCCATCGCTCTGAATGCGATGGGGTACAGAGCGGCGTCGTTCCTCGGCTTCCAGATACCCATCATAACGGACTCCGCACACTCCAAGAGCCGCATCCTGAGGATAGAGGACAGGAAGATAAGGGGCGCTCTGAAGGACGGCAACATCGTTATCGTGGCCGGGTTCCAGGGCATCGACGAGGAAGGGAGCATCACGACCCTCGGCAGGGGAGGGTCCGATACGACGGCGGTAGCGCTCGCCGCGGCACTGAAAGCAGACGTGTGCGAGATCTACACGGACGTCGACGGGATATACACGACGGACCCGAACATCGTGCCGGAGGCACGGAGGCTCGACAGGATCTCCTACGAGGAGATGCTCGAGATGGCGAGTCTCGGAGCAAAGGTCCTGCAGACACGGTCGGTCGAGTTCGCAATGAAGTACAGGGTTCCTGTCATGGTAAAATCTACCTTCACGGAAAGTGGAGGAACATTGGTAACGGAGGATAAAAAAATGGAAGAAGCAGTTGTTTCCGGCATAGCGTATGACAAAAACGAGTCAAAGATAACGCTTGTGAAGATACCCGACAGGCCGGGTATAGCGGCGAAGCTCTTCAAGCCGCTCACGGACGCCAATATAAATGTGGACATGATCGTCCAGAACATCAGCACCGAGGGTAATACCGACCTCACGTTCACGGTAGCAAAGAGCGACTTCAAGCGTGCGATGGAAATAATAAAGGACATTGCAAAGGAGGTCAATGCCCATGACGTCATCTCCGACCAGGGCATCGCCAAGATCTCCATAATAGGGGCGGGTATGAAGAGCCACGCGGGCATTGCGCAGAAGATGTTCTCCGCCCTCGCAAAGGAGAACATAAACATACAGATGATAAGCACCTCCGAGATAAAGATATCCTGTGTCATCGAGGCGAAGTACACGGAGCTTGCGGTAAGGGTCCTCCACGAGGCGTTCGGGCTCGACAAGGCCAAGTGATCAATGCGGGCCGCCATGGCTTCTAAAAAGATAGAGGTCTACGACACAGTTCTGAGGGACGGCTCCCAGTCCGAGGGGGTGAACTTTTCCGTGGACGACAAGCTTGGTATCCTCGGGGCGCTGGACGACATAGGCTTTGCGTACGTGGAAGGCGGGTGGCCTGGCTCGAACCCCAGGGATATAGAGTTCTTCAGAAGGGCCTCGAAGCTCAGGTTGAAGAAGGCCAGGCTCACGGCCTTCGGCAGCACGCGGAGGAAGGGCACACGGGCTGACGCGGACCCCAACCTGAGGGCCATCGTCGAATCAGGCGTTGGCTACGCGACGATATTCGGTAAGAGCTGGGACCTCCATGTACGGGACGCACTGCGCATACCCCTTGAGGAAAACCTCGAGCTTGTACGCGACTCTGTACGTTTCCTCAAAAAGCACATGGACGGTGTCATATACGATGCCGAGCACTTCTTTGACGGGTACAGGTACAACAAAGGATATGCTTTGGAGACGCTCCTGGCCGCGGAGCAGGCAGGCGCAGACAGGATCGTCCTCTGCGATACGAACGGCGGCACGCTGCCGTGGGAGCTTGAGGCGATCATAGAGGACGTCAAGCACTCCATAGAGGCGGGGAGGCTCGGCATCCACCTCCACAACGATACCGACGCCGCGGTAACGGGCACGCTCCTCGCCGTACGGCACGGCGTACGACACATCCAGGGCACCATAAACGGCTACGGCGAGCGTTGCGGGAACGCGAACCTGTGCTCGATCATACCGGCCCTCGAGCTGAAGATGGGGTACGATGTGCTCGGCGCGAACCTCAGGAGGCTGAGGCAGGTGTCCATACTCGTGGACGAGCTCGCGAACCTACCGCCGAACAAGTACCTGCCTTATGTGGGGGACAGCGCCTTCGCGCACAAGGCGGGCGTGCACGTCAGCGCGATAGTGAAGAACCCGAAGACATACGAGCACGTAGAGCCGGCACTCGTGGGCAACAGGAGGCGGGTACTGGTGTCCGACCTCTCGGGGAAGGCAAACATACTGATGAAATCAGACGAACTCGGCATGGGACTTGAAAGAGCTGCATTTGTCGCTGGTTTCAGAAGAGGCTTCAAAAATAGATTAAATCAATACGCATCCGACATCGTCAAAACCGTAAAAGAGCTCGAAAATAAGGGCTATGAGTACGAGGGTGCAGAGGCCTCATTCGAACTGCTCATAAACAAATTCCTTAAAAGACATAAAAATTTCTTTAAGCTCGTGGGCTTCAGGGTGATCGACGAGAAGAGGAAGGAAGACGAGCCGCCCATCGCCGAGGCCACGATCATGCTCGAGGTGGACGGGAGGCTCGAGCACACCGCGGCAATGGGCAACGGCCCGGTAAATGCCCTGGACAATGCGCTGAGAAAGGCTCTGGAAAAATTCTACCCGGAGCTGAGGGACCTAAAGCTGCTCGACTTCAAGGTCAGGGTTATCTCTTCCGGAGAGGGGACCGGCGCATCGGTGCGCGTCCTTATAGAGTCGGGCGACGATACGAACAGGTGGAGCACCGTCGGCGTTTCCCCGAACATCATAGAGGCGAGCTGGCTTGCGCTCGTCGACAGCATAAACTACAAGCTGCTGAAGTACAAAAAATCCCAGGAATAACAGGGAAGGAAAGAGTTTGATCCGAAGCGGAGTCTATTATGGCTAAGCAGTTTCAGTCGGTCCAGGGCTTCAACGACATCCTGTATCCCGAGGTCGGGAAGTTCCAGCACATAGAGTCCGTATCGCGGCAATACTTCGGCCTGTTCAACTTCAAGGAGGTCAAGACCCCCGTCCTTGAACAGGCCGGACTGTTCGTGAGAAGCATAGGCAACGGCACGGACATCGTTGAAAAAGAGATGTACATCTTCGAGGACAAGGGCGGGGAAATACTCTCGCTGAGGCCAGAGGGCACGGCCCCGGCCGTAAGGGCGTACCTCGAGCACAATATCGACAGACAGGACGCCATACAGAAATGGTTCTACATAGGCCCGATGTTCAGGCACGAAAGGCCGCAGAAAGGCAGGTTCAGACAATTCCATCAGGCAGGGGTCGAGGTGTTCGGGATAGACGACCCGTTTGCCGATATCGAGGTCATACTGCTCGCGGACAAGATCGTCTCTTCGCTCGCCGTAAAGGGCGTAACGGTAAGGCTGAATTCCATAGGGTGTCCGGCCTGCAGGCCCGTATACCTCCGGGAGTTGAAGTCCTACCTCAACGGCATAACGGACAGGCTTTGCGAGGACTGCAAGAGACGGATCGATACAAACCCCATGCGTGTGCTCGACTGCAAGAAAGAGGGCTGCATGGCCGCTACCGCCGGCGCCCCCAAAACAACGGATTACCTGTGCAGTGTCTGCTCGGCCCATTTTTCCACGCTCAGGTCCGGGCTCGATGCACTGAGGCAAGGGTATACAATAGACACCCGGCTCGTGAGGGGTCTTGACTACTATTCGAGGACCGTTTTTGAATTTACCGCGGAGGACGCGGGTGCACAGAATGCAGTACTCGCCGGCGGCAGGTACGACTATCTCGTGGAGCTGCTCGGCGGCGCACACACGCCCGCCATCGGCTTTGCGATGGGCATCGAGCGCATCGCCGCGCTGATCGACATGCCGGCAGTGCACGGCCCCGACATATTCTTCATACCGATCACCGAAGAGGCCAGGGTCAGGGCCATCGGGCTCGCGGACAGACTGAGACGTGCCGACAAAACATGCGAGATCGGATACGGAGAAAAGACCATCAAGAGCATGATGAGACGTGCAGACAGACTGAACGCCGCAATGGTGATCATCATCGGCAAAGACGAACTCAGGGACGGCTCCATAACTTTGAAGCGGCTGTCCGACGGCCTTCAGGAGAAGGTAGACGATGCCACGCTCCTGGAAGCGGTCCGGCGCATGTCACAATGAGCGTGTGGAGATATTCTCCGTTTCCATAGCGGGGACGTTATCGTTCCCTGTAACCCGAAAATGCATTTGCAATATGTGGAAGTTTGTGTAATGAGTGATAAGCCTGCGTCGAACAGAGGTATTCTTCGAATATCGGCAAAAACTATGACGTCGGTGTGTACATATGAACTTACAGAGGACTATACCATCCCTTGCGACAAAAAGCTCATAGCGCTTCGGTGGATCGCACGATCCATGCCCCGCATGGGTACCCCGACCGAATGATCCAACTTCTCTATTGCATTTTTCGGGTCAATCGGTATACCTGTGCAGGCCCGATACGTCTGTCGCGGTCATGGAGCATGGATATGGAAGACACAGGACTCGTATGATGAAAAGGCGCACGACGAGAGTAATAGAAGTGGGCGCTGTAAAGATAGGCGGCGGCAACCCTATTGTCGTCCAGAGCATGACGAACACCCTTACGAAAGATGTCGACGCCACCGTGGCGCAGGTAAGCCGGCTCATGGACGCCGGCGCCGGGGTCGTGAGGCTTGCGGTACCGGACAGGGAATCCGCCCTTGCATTGAGGGCGATAAAGCGCGCGGTACGGGTACCGCTCATCGCCGACATCCATTTCGACTACAGGCTTGCCGTCGAGTCCGTGAGGAGCGGCATCGACGGCCTGAGGATCAATCCCGGGAACATCGGCAGCAGGGAACGTATCAGGGAGGTCGTCGGTGCGGCAAAGGACGCGGGCATACCGATACGGGTTGGCGTCAACGCCGGCTCCCTGCCGCAGGACATTCTCGAAAAGCATAAGTTCCGACCGACGGCCGGCGCGCTGGTCGATGCGGCGGTGCGGAACATCCGCGAACTCGAGGACCTCGGCTTCCACAGCATAAAGGTGTCCGTAAAGTCGAGCAGCGTGCCGGTCATGATCGATGCCTACCGGCGGCTGTCCAGAATCGTTGACTATCCGCTGCACCTCGGTGTGACCGAGGCCGGCACCGTGCTTTCCGGCAGCATAAAGTCAGCGATAGGCATGGGGGCCCTGCTCTCCGAGGGCATAGGCGACACGATCAGGGTATCGCTCACGGACGACCCGGTGATCGAGGTGAAGGCCGGCTATGAGATACTCAGGGCGCTCGGCATTGCACGCTACGGCGTCGAGATCATATCCTGCCCCACGTGCGCGAGGGCGGAGTTCGACGTGATAGGACTCGTCAATTCCCTGGAGAGGAAGTTGATCAACGTACAAGAGCCGCTGACCGTCGCGGTCATGGGCTGCGTTGTGAACGGCCCGGGCGAGGCGAAGGAGGCCGACATCGGCATCGCGTGCGGGAAGGGGAGCGGCATGCTCTTCAAGCACGGAAAGATCGTCGGCAAGATACAAGAAGCGGACTACGAAAAAGTGATGCTCGCAGAGATCGACGGCCTACTCAAGGAGAAAAAATAAGGTTCTTCCGACTTTCCCACTGGTACCCCTCTTCGGGAAAGAGGGGAGGAGAGGTTTGCTTTTTGCTGATATCGAAGGACCACGCTGTACACCCTGTGTTTAAATATATTTTCGGTTGGCTGAATAAAGTTGCTTGACTTTTGATTTTTTTTGACTATACCTATGCCGTTCAGCTAAAATATTGAGTACGCCCTGTGCGTACGAAAGTAAACGGATAAGGAAGAGCACATGAAAACTTTTTTGGCAAAGAAAGAGGACATACGACAATCATGGCATTTGATAGATGCGGACGGTGCTGTTTTGGGCAGGCTGGCGACACGGATCGCCATGATACTGAGGGGGAAGGACAGGCCGGGCTATACCCCGTATGTAGACTCGGGCGACTTTATCGTCGTGATAAACGCTGCAAAGGTAAAGCTGACGGGCAATAAACTGGAACAGAAGGAGTACTACCACCACACGCTGTACCCGGGCGGTCTGAAGAGCGAGCGTGCGGGATCGCTCCTGAAGAGGCTCCCGGAAAAGGTACTGTTGCATGCCGTGAGAGGTATGCTGCCCAAGAACAGACTGTCCGACAGGCTCCTGACGAAGCTGAAAGTATACCCTGGCGCCGAACATCCCCATGCCGCACAGTTGGCTGCGGGGACGAAAAAAGTTAAACCGGAGGCAGGCAAATGACGGATCTTCTCTTTCACGGTGTGGGTAAAAGAAAGACGGCCACGGCACGGGTATGGCTCAAGCCGGGTTCCGGCGAAGTACTCATAAACAAAAAGCCTCTGGAGGCATACTTCCCTGTAATGACTATGAGGGAAAACATACTGAAGCCGTTCAGGCTGACCGACACGTACGGGAAGTTCGATGTGGTCGCCAACATCATCGGGGGCGGCTGGTCTTCCCAGGCACAGGCGTTCTCGCACGGAATCACAAAGGCGCTCATCGCCTTCAACGGCGATTTCAGGGCCGAGCTCAAGAAAGCGGGCCTGATCACAAGGGACCCACGGATGAAAGAAAGAAAGAAGTACGGCAGAAAGGCCGCAAGAAAGCGTTTCCAATATTCAAAGAGATAACGATGACCGGAGTGACCAAAAGGGTAGCCGTACTTGGCGCAACTGGTTACTCTGGCATAGAATTGTTGAGGCTCCTGTACAGCCACAGTGGTGTTGCGGTGGTTGCCGTGAGTGCGGACAGGCACGCGGGGGAGACCGTCGGCAGGGCGATACCGCCGCTTGCCGGGCTCTATGATCTTACATGCCAGAGGATCGATCAGTTGTACGACCATGACTTCGATGTCGTCTTCCTTGCGCTGCCGCACGAGCAGTCCACTTCGGTATGCCACAGGTTCCTGAGGCCTGGCGCGGTCGTGATCGATCTCAGCGGCGCGTTCAGGATAAAGGACCCGGCGGTATTTAAAAGATGGTACGGCTTTGAGATGGAAAGGGCACTGACCGATGTCGCGGTGTACGGTATGCCGGAGCTGAAGAGGGACGCCATACGGCGTGCGCGGCTTATAGCCAATCCAGGATGCTACCCCACCGGCGCAACCATACCGGTGGCCCCCTTTCTGAAACGGAGGGTCATAGCAAACACGGGCATCGTGATAGATGCCAAAAGCGGGGTAACGGGTGCAGGTAGGTCCCCTTCGCAAGAGTTGCACTTTTCCGAGCTCAACGAGGGGCTCAGGGCGTACAAGCCGGCTGAGCACAGGCATGTGCCTGAGATAGAGCAGGAGCTGTCGGGGTTTTCGAGCGGCACGCGCGTGACTTTTGTGCCGCACCTCGTCCCTATAAACAGGGGCGTCTTTACGACCATCTATGCGGCGGTGCAGGACAGAAATATGGACCAGAGCGGCCTGGAGGCCGTTCTTACGGAGGCGTACCATGACGAGCCTTTTGTAAGGGTCGTAAGGTATCCCGGGCTCCCGAACGTCAATGCGGTAAGGGGCTCCAATTACATAGATATCGCCGTCAGGTACGACGAGCAGAATTCTACTGCCATCATATTTTCCGCCATCGACAACCTTGTCAAGGGCGCTTCCGGTCAGGCAATACAGAACATGAACATCGCACTGGGCTTTGAAGAGAAGCAGGGGCTTGTGTTCCCGCCGGTCTTTCCATAAGAGGACTGCTCAAAAGACGAAAGCCCCCATTCTCCTTTTGCTGATGCAGCCTGGCCACAACGCTTCTTCTCCTCAGGATTAAAGAACCCTGCACCGCTACCGCGCGGTCCCCACGGGCATCTCCCTCACTGTATCCGCCCTGCCGGCCCGCAACTGCATTTCGTACTGCTACGCTACTTTCTTTTTTTTCGTGCTCAGAAATTTTTCAGGTGCTTTCTTGAACGCGTCCCTGCACGCTTCCGAGCAGAAGTAGTAGGTCTCACCCTCATGGTGGAGCTTTGTGTCTCTCGATCTTTCGTCGAGTTCCACTTTGCATACCGGATCGACAATTTTTGCCATGACTGTTCACCTTCTTTTATCTGGTATAATACAATGGGTTCCTCTCCCCTTTGTGATCATGAAGAAAGAGTTTTCTCCTCTGCTCGTAAAACAAAGCTCTTTTCGGTAAAGGGGGTTACGACCCATAACGTCTCCGTATTTCCATAGCGAGAGAGAAGCAGTCCACGCAGAGTACCACGGAAGCATTGCAGGCAGTCCGGATGTGTTTCCCTTCGCAGTGTCGAACACTCTTTCTTTTTGTTCTATCAGTCCCATGATCA
>JAMCVD010000127.1 GCA_023381995.1 Deltaproteobacteria bacterium | reverse complement strand
ACCGGAGGTACTGGAAACACGGGAGGAACTTGTACGACTGGCTGCACGCCGGGTCAAGGTAGTAATAGTACAGTTCCTTCACCATTCTCTGTAACTATTACCAATATGCTGTTGCTATTTCTGCCGTTCATGTTCATTTTATTTATAAAGAGGCGAATAAGCAAGAGGAGGTGAAGATATGAATGCCTCACAGATACGCAAGCATACACTGCGCGGAGGCATAACTGTGGCCATGCTGGGCATAGAGCTCGCCAGTTGTGCATCGCCTGTCAGTAAGCCGGGCCCTGTTACTGATTTATCGGCAACTGCCGTGAACAGGCAAGTCCGCTTAGTCTGGAGCGCCTCGTCCGGTGCAACAAGCTACATTGTGTATGATTCCATGGTGTCAGAAGGACCATATGCAAAAGTAGATGTTGCACCCAGCGCAGGCTATAATGTGACGAGCTTATCAAATACCGGGGTAACCTACAGTGTACATTGTGATTCTAAATTGTTTTGGATAGCAGCGATTGGCACCCTGGGTAAAATTGCGAGGTGTTTATGAAAAGGGTATTTTTTACAGTTGCAGGTTTGCTCTTGTTACTCATAAGTTGTAGTCCCATAAAGCCCAATACGCCCGGAGCCACAGGTCCCGGGCACCTTGGCACTTGGATAACGACATCTTCCATGATTGGTTTTCCAAGGGACAATCCTGTTGCAGCGAATGGCTGGCTGTATGCTATAGGAGCTATAGATAATAACATAATAACTCCATCTCGAATTAGATACTCACCATATCCCTTTTATTCTCTGCCTTTGGGGGCGGTACCAACAACACAGACTACTTTGCTTTTTACAATGTTGACAACCGTCCAGGCAGCCCCTATAAACCCTGACGGCAGTCTTGGCACGTGGATCACTGAAACATCCCTCCCTCTTACAGATACTACTACGGCGAGTCCATACGGTGACCTATATGACCCGGTTAGGACCACGACCTCTAATAGCTATCTCTATGCGTTCTTTACGCAGGCTACATGGTATTCACCAATCAACCCCGATGGTTCTCTTGGACAATGGCAGCAGACAATTCCCCTTCCAAAACTCATGCCTTTTACAGTAACATATTGTAGCGGCTTTTTTACTATAACTTCCCTTTATGACCCATTGATAACGGAGTATAACGGCTTTATTTATGCCTTGTTCACCCAGTCTACATGGTTTACCCGGCTCAACCCTAACGGCTCCCTCAGCCCGTGGCAGGCAGGGGTCTCGTTCACCAGCCCGGTTATCGGTGCAACAAGCTTTGCCACTGACAATTACCTTTATTTAATAGGGCAGGTATTGGACAATACTTACAGTCCTATTGCTGTATCAGGTTACAAGATTTATAAGGCTGCTATTAATCCTGATGGCTCTTTAGGGGTATGGACATTTGAAGGAGAATGGAAACTATTCGAACTACCTGAGGTAATAATTCCGTATAACGATTGGATATATGCATATCAATGGCCTTCTCTAAGTATTATAAATGAGGTTCAGAGAATACCAATTAATCAGGATGGCTCCCTTGGTAAAGCATTAGTGGACACCTCAACACTTTTTGCTTCCCCATTTGCCGGGGTCGCTTACAATGGCTATCTTTACGCATTTGGAGGCTACCCTGTCACTCAAACATCTCATGGAGACTATTATGCCATAGGGAATGATTTTACCACTACCATAGAATATACAACGATATCTCCATAAGGGGCATGATACTTTCCGCGAGCCAGGACATTACGAACAACAAACAGGCAACGACCGTGATAACAAACCTCTACAGCAGCATAACGAGCGACAATGTCGCAGCCTCTTGTACAGAGCTCAGCACGGACCTGGACCTGATCTCTGGCAGTTGAATCTGGATAAATACTGATGAAGTATGTATGAAGATTATTTTAGCTTTTTCAATTCTATCAGTATCTTTTCTGTTAGAATTGATAAACGAATTAGATGAAGACGGGGTAAGATGGGCAATCACGGCGGATCAGGACAATATCACCAGGCTTGGGAGGGAGGTACCGAATGTACCATGCACGGTATATTTTGAAGAAGCAGAATGGAAAGCATTGGTAGCATTTAAGACGAAAAACCCCAAAGCACCTGAAAGTCCGCCCAGTTTAAGAGAAGCGGTCAGAATGTTAGGGAGTTTAGGGGGACATTTGGGGCGCAAAGGTGACGGTGAGCCCGGCACGAAAACACTATGGCTTGGCATACAGCGGCTTGATGACTTAACGGCAATGTGGAAAATATTTTCAGCAAAACTCCCACACAGATCCGTCCAGTAAAAGATGTGGGTAATGATAAGCTTTTTCAAAGAGGGGAATTCCGGAGTCTCCTCCTTTGGAAAAGGGGGCGGGGTACCCAAGTTCCTCTTGGGTCGGGGGATTTTCAAAACAAGGTACCAAAATCTTCTTTGCATTCTGCATAGAAGTTACAAAGAAAGAATCTAATGTGTGTTTCGTAGGGGCGAACCTATGTGATCGCCCTTAATCAGGGACAGATACCGGTTTCGTTATGTTTTGACAATAACGAATTTATATAATACCAGCAATGCATGCATAGAATAGCAAGAGTTGTTGTTAAAGATTATCCATACCATGTAACCCAGCGAGGAAACTATCGACAGCATGTTTTTGAAGAGAAACAAGAATTCATTGACAGGACGGCCGTGTGGGGATGGTAATTTTATACACAGCATAGAAGAGGCACCCGGCAGAGAGAAATTAAAGGCAGGGAAATGCGGAACGCCCTTGACCCATCCTTACGGATGTGTGCCCGCCTCTTATCTTAAGAGGGAGACCTAAGTGCCTCGGACATTGCACAGGTTTAACCACGCGATGCAATCAGGGCAGGGCAGACCCTGCCCCTACAATAAAACACTGATGTATCTCTGTCACCCGAGTCTGATAGCCTCTTTGGAAAAATAGGAATATGGATGTCATTGAAACATAAATATAAGGAAGTGCTGCACTGTTTTCTCTTCAATAGAAGTCCTGCTTGATTTTGTATTCATAATCGAATACAATTGTATTCAAATCTGAGTACAGACAAGGTTATGATAAATAGTTTATTCAAATCAAAGATAAGAAAGAATATTCTTGCCAGATTTTTTGCAAATGAAAGCAAGCGGTTTTATATCAACGAAATGGCAAGACTTGCAGGCACAACACAGGGAACATGCAGGCGCGAGCTCAATAAGCTTGTTGATACGGGCATTCTGAAAACTTCAAGAGAGGGCAACCTCCAATACTATCGGATAAATACAGACTATCCTCTTTATAATGAATTCAGGACTATAATAATAAAGACCGTGGGGATTGAGGCAAGCATAAGCAATGCCTTGCGCCGGGTACAGGGGATTGCTTACGCCTTTATCTTTGGTTCGTATGCCAGGGATGAATTCAAACCGGAATCCGATATTGATGTTGTGGTTATAGGTACAGTAAAAGAACCGCATCTGGTTAAAGTAGTTGCAGACGTTGAGAAGTCTACGGGCAGAGAAATAAATTATCACATCTATTCGTTGGAAGAGTTCAAAAGCAAGCTTCGTTCAAATTCGTTTATGAAGAACATAATAAGAGAATATATTCTGGTGACGGGAGATGGAAAAGCATTTGGAAAGCTCCTTCAGGGAACTTGAAAGAAAAGGTTTACTCAAGAAAGAAAACATCGGCATTGATCAGGTGAAAGCCCTGATAGAAAGCACATCAAGGAATATTTATGCCTCGGAAAAGAACATCACGATTGATGAAGAGGCATGCTATACGCTTGCGTACAATGGAATGTTGAAGATTGCAAGGGCTGTTCTTTTTATCAATGGATATCGCCCGCATGACGGACAGCAGCATGCAACGACTATCCTGGTTGCCTGTGAAATACTCGGAGATAAGTTCAGAGAACTTACAGGGGTTTTCGATAAAATGCGTAGGAAGAGAAACCAATTTACGTATGATCCCATGTTGCCATTGAGCCGGACAGAAGCGGAGAACGCACTGCAAACAGCGATACATCACTGAATTTATTTGACTAACGAGCCCATTCTTTCCGCATTTTCTTTAATTCCAGTATTGGATCAGATTTCTTATGTTTCTACATCCCAAAAAATTAAAAAATCAGGGACAGATGCCGGTTTCCTTATATTTTGACAATAACGAATTTATATAATACCAGCAATGCATGCATAGCATAGCAAGAGTTGTTGTTAAAGATTATCCATACCATGTAAGGCAGCGAGGAAACTATCGACAGCATGTTTTTGAAGAGAAAGAAGAATTCATTGACAGGGCGGCCGTGCGGGGCTGGTAATTTTATACACAGCATAGAAGAGACACCTGGCAGAGAGAAATTAAAGGCAGGGAAATGAGGAAGGCTACAACATCCTTGCCGTAAGCCGTACTTTTCGGTTAGATTTTTACATGACAAGATGATACCCCCTATGGTTAGATTTTACATGACTCGATTCGGAGCATTGACAACGGTAAACATGACAGGCTATCATCAATGGATAATGTATACATGCGATACGAAAGTACGGGGATAGCATGTCGTCCAGCGGGATAACCTTTCAGCCGGTCGACAGGATCGAAGGACAGATCGCCGTCCCGGGGGACAAGTCCATATCCCACAGAGCCCTCATCTTCTCGGCCATTGCCTCGGGCGTAAGCCGGATAGAGCACCTGCTTGTCGCAGACGACACCATGAGTAGCGTGCGGTGTCTGCGCATGCTCGGTGCCGTTATCGAGATGGAAGGCTCGACCGCCGTGATCAAGGGCAGCGGCATTGACGGATTCAAGGAGCCGGACGACGTTATGGACGCCGGGAATTCCGGAACAACGGCGAGAATCATGCTCGGGCTCCTGAGCACTCAGGGCTTCTTCTCCGTACTAACGGGCGACGAGTCGCTCAGGACACGGCCCATGAAACGCATGACGATACCGCTTGCGGCGATGGGCTCTGCCCTGGATGGGAGAGAGCATGCGAATTATCTTCCCATATCGGTCAGGGGCGGGAGACTGAAGGGCATCGACTATAAGATGCCGGTACCGTCCGCACAGGTAAAAACCGGGCTCATCGTCGCATCCATGAACGCGAGGGGAACGATGACGATAACGGAGCCCGTTGGTACGAGGGACCATACGGAGCGAATGCTGAAGGCGGGTGGCGTGGACTTGAAGACGTCGGAGCGGACGATACGGCTCGCATGCTCGCAAAAGCCCCTGCCCATAAACATGTCTATACCGGGCGATTTCTCGTCAGCGGCATTTTTTATAGGGGCCGGCATTATAGCACGGCACTCCGATGTACTGGTCACGAATGTCGGCATCAATCCGGGAAGGACCGGCATGCTGGATGTGCTCAAGGGGATGGGGGCCTCTGTCGATATTATGAACGCGCGGTACGAGGCCGGAGAACCCGTTGCCGACATACACGTCACGGCCTCGAAGCTGCACGGGATCACCGTCGAGGACAAGAGGACCATCGTAAGCGCCATCGACGAGCTCCCCCTGATTGCGGTGTTGGCCGCCTATGCACAAGGGCGGACGGTCGTACGCAATGCGGAGGAACTGAGGGTGAAAGAGTCGGACAGGATAAAGGCCGTGGTGGAGGGACTGAACCACCTGGGCGTTCGGGCCAGGGACCTCGGAGACGGCTTTCAAGTCGAGGGCGGCAGGGTCATGGGCGGCAGGGTCTCGAGCTACGGGGACCACAGGATTGCGATGGCGTTTGCGGTGTCGTCCGTCTCGAGCGAGAAGGAGACGAGCATAGACGACTTCGGTGCCGTGAGCATTTCTTTCCCCGAATTCATGAATATATTCGACAGGGTCAGGGGTGTATGAGGAAGTCCGTGGTCATAGCGGTAGACGGCCCTTCGGGAAGCGGGAAGAGCACGGTGAGCGCGGCACTCGCGCGCAGTCTGGGGTATGACTACATAAACAGCGGGAGCCTCTACAGGGCCTTTGCGCTCAAGGCGATGGACCATAATATTTCGATACACGACGAACGCGCCCTGATCGAGCTTGTCAGGGGCACCGTGTTCGGGACGAGAAAAGACGGCAGCACAGTGGGCCTGCTCATGGACGGCGTGGACGTCGATGCCGAGATAAGCCGCATGGACGTTGCGCAGGCCTCCTCCATAATCTCCGTTTTCCGGGGGGTCAGGGAGGCCGTGAACGGTATCCTGCATGGTATGGTAAACGGCAGTACGGTGGTCGAGGGGCGGGACATAGGGACCGTCGTATTCCCTTCGGCGGACATAAAGTTCTTCGTTACCGCCTCGCCGGAGGCGAGGGCGCAGAGACGGTATGAGGAGCTGAAAAAGAACGGCGTGGTGACGACCTATGAAGAGGTACTGTCCGAGCTCAGACAGCGTGACATGCGGGACGAACAGAGGGACATATCCCCTCTCAGGCCCGCAGCGGACGCCTTCGTTGTCGACACGACGAACGTGTCGATAAATGAAGTGACGGCCCATCTGTACAACGAGACCAGGGCGCGGCTGTCGCAGAGGTACATCGGTACGGTGAACGGAGTGAAGTTCTATACAACGGTGTCCGCGGGCTTCTGCTTCGGCGTCAGGAGGGCGGTTGACATAGCGATAAAGACCGCGAAGCGCCAGAAAGCCCTTTACACCCTTGGCCCGCTCATCCACAACCCGCAGGAGGTGCGCAGGCTCGAGGAAATAGGTGTAAAGGCCGTGGAGGACATCAACGACATCTCGTCCGGCACGCTGGTGTACCGCTCACACGGCGTAACAATAGAAGAGGCGGACACGGCCAGGGCGAAGGGCTTCGACATAATAGACGCTACCTGCCCGTTTGTTACCCGATCGCAGAGGCTTGTAAAGGCGCTGACGAGGAAGGGCTTCCATGTGGTCATCGTGGGCGATGAGGGCCACCCGGAGGTAAAGGGCCTGTTGAGCTACGCACTGCCGCATCGGGTCACGGTCGTCAGGGCCGCGGAGGACCTCCCGAAGTTCTGGAACATCAAAAAGCTCGCAGTACTGGCGCAGACGACCCAGTCCATGGAGAATTTCAAGAAGGTCATAGCGGTCCTCGCGGACAGTGCGTATGAGCTTGCCGTTTATAATACCATATGCGATGCTACGAAGATACGCCAGGAAGAATCGGCCCTGCTCGCAAGGATGGTGGATGTGGTATTGGTCGTAGGCGGGTTCAACAGCTCAAATACAAATAAGCTTGCAAATATATGCAAAGCGATCAATCCTAAGACTTACCATATAGAGCATCAGGACCAGATAACGCAGGAAATGTTGATGGATGCAAAAAAGGTTGGTATTACTGCCGGAGCGTCGACGCCCATATGGTTGATAAAAGAAACCTTGAGAAGACTGAAAGAGATAGTCAGAGGCCTACGATAAACATTGCAAACGAATGTATTTGATTGTAGATATGAATGGCATGATATGTCAGGGTATAGTAAGGTAATTTAAAGCCGGGAGGATCAATATAAATGGTGGTTGGTAATGAGCATGAAAACGAGAACACAGCAGAGTTCAAAGAACTTATGCGGGAGAGCGTAAGGACCTTCAAGATCGGGGACATAGTCAAAGGCAAGATAATAGAATTGAGGAACGAAGGGGCCACGGTGGACATAGGCTACAAGGCCGATGGGTTCGTGCCCGCTGGCGAGATAACCGATTCAAAAGGCAAATTCAAGTTCAAGGTAGGTGATGATATAGAGGTGCTTATCCTCAACGCAGACAGCAAGAACAGCGTGGTCCAGCTTTCGAGGCAGAAGGTGGAGAGGGTAAGGGCCCTCGAGAACGTCATAAAGGCTATGGCGGACCTGACCCCGGTGCACGGGGAAGTGGTTTCAAAGACGAAGGGCGGGCTTATGGTGGACATCGGCGTCCAGGCCTTTATGCCATGGTCGCAGATAGACATAAAGTCCGTCAAATCGCTCGATAGCTATATCGGAAGGCGCATCAGGGCAATGGTGATAAGCTATGAAGAAAAGACGGCAAACATCATCCTCTCGAGGAAGCAGCTCCTTGAAAGGGAGAAAGAGCAGCAGCTCAAGAGACGCAACGAGCTGTTGAAGGAAGGCAATGCCGTCGAAGGCGTTGTGAGGACCATAACCGACTACGGCGCATTCGTCGCTGTCGAAGGGATAGACGGGCTCCTTCACATATCCGACATGACGTGGGCCAGGATCAAGCACCCTTCAGAGATATTGAAGGTCGGGATGAAGCTGAGGCTGAAGGTATTAAAGTACGACATGGAGACAGAGAAACTTTCCCTGGGCATGAAGCAGCTCGAGGAGTCTCCCTGGGCAGGGGTCGCGGACGAGTTCAAGGAGGGCAGCAAGGTCAGAGGCAGGGTCGTCAATGTAACCGATTTCGGCGTGTTCGTGGAGCTGAAGCCTGGCGTCGATGGCCTCATACACAAGACAGACCTATCATGGGACAGAAGGGTCAAGCATCCCGGTAAGTACCTTTCCGTCGATACGGAGGTCGATGCGATCGTCTTGAACGTCGATTCGGAAACCAGGAAGATAGCACTCGGCTACAAACAGTTGTTAAAGAACCCGTGGGAAGAGATTGCGGAGAGGTACGGAACGGGTACGAGGTTAAAGGGCACAATAACAAGCATAACCGATTTCGGGCTGTTCGTCGAGATAGAAAAGGGCGTAGAGGGGCTCGTCCATATCGATGATGTCGCGTGGAGCAAAAAGATAAAGAACCCGCTGTCCAGCTATAAAAAGGGTGAGACGATAGATACTATAGTCCTGAGTGTCGACAAGAACAATCAGAAGCTATCGCTCGGCATAAAGCAGCTCACACCCGACCCGTGGCGTAACATCTCGAAGCGCTACAAGAAGGGGGAGATCGTTCAGGGGACGATAACCGGTACGGTCGATTTCGGAATGTTCGTAGAGGTCGAGGACGGAGTGGAAGGCCTCATCCATATCTCCGAGATCGAGCATGTGAAAGATAAGGACGCAGACACCGATGCGAGCGCCTACACTGTCGGCAATACGATAGAGTGCGCGATCCTCAATGTAGACGAGATCAACAGGAAGCTGTCGCTGGGGCTGAAGATACTGCACAAGCAGAAAGAGAAGATGGTCATAAAGGAATATCTTAAGACAAACGTGGACAGTGTATCCAATATAGGAGAGATGCTCAAGCTCAAAGGTAATGGTAAATAGAGGGTACTTTTATGGAAAAGAGAACGGCCAATATCCTTGCCGTGGTCCTTATCGTCGTCGTGGTGCTGTCTTTTGTGGTGTCGTTGATGTTTCATGTCCGCAGCAGCCGTATTGCCTCCCTGTCGCCTGACTCGATCTTTCAGGCTTCCAGCAGCATAGGCGTGGTCAGGATAAGAGGTGTCATAGCCGAGCCCGGGCCCGTGATACGCGAGCTGGACGAATTTTATAAGGACGACGGCATCAGGGCGATTATTGTGCGCATCAACTCGCCCGGCGGTGGTGTCGCGGCGTCCCAGGAGATATACGATACGCTTGTAAGGATCCGGAAAAAGAAGCCGATAGTCGTTTCTATGGGGACGGTTGCAGCGTCCGGGGGCTATCTTCCT
>JAMCVD010000096.1:4902-9619 GCA_023381995.1 Deltaproteobacteria bacterium | reverse complement strand
AGGGGCAGGGCTTGCCCCTGCCAGTGGACCATCATCAACGTTTCCTAATGTAGGGGCAGGGCTTGCCCCTGCCAGTGGACCATCATCAACGTTTCCTAATGTAGGGGCAAGGCTTGCCCCTGCCAGTGGACCATCATCAACGTTTCCTAATGTAGGGGCAGGGCTTGCCCCTGCCAGTGGGTAACCGCAAGGGTTACCCCTACCAGAATTTGCTACATGGTTACCCCTACCTATGTTTACAGATTTAATCCACAAAATACAATGCAGATGGTTCGGCATTATTACGAATTCATCTAAATCAATACAGTTAAATTTTTTTGGCAGTTCTTCCCATTGTTCCTTAATAATTGATGCAACAATGATATTCTCAAAAATGCATCTTTTTTTGTATGCACATATCGTTACAAAATATGCTCCTGCATTTGAATAGTCCCATCCTTTTAATCTAATAGTTTTACGTTCGTATTTTTCTTTATCCCACATATTTACTTTATCCTCACTGGAATTCCCGAAACCATCAGATATCCCTCAATTGCTATGCCTGCTATGTGTTGATTTAATATACCCTGATAGTCTCTGAACTGCCTTGCCAACGTATTCTCCGGCACAATACCCATGCCCACCTCGTTGGAAACAATAAATATTGTAGTAGGGCTTGCCCCTGCCCGTGGACCATCATCAACGTTTCCTAATGTAGGGGCAGGGCTTGCCCCTGCCCGTGGACCATCATCAACGTTTCCTAATGTAGGGGCAGGGCTTGCCCCTGCCCCTTGAGTCCGGGCATCCGCAAGGATTGTCCCTACGAGTTTATCAATCTCCTGAACAACGTCTAATCCTGCATACATAATATTTGAAAGCCACAAGGTAAGGCAATCGATTAGCATCACATCATATCTTGGTTTTAACTCCTCGATAATTTGTGAGATCTTTATGGGCTCTTCATAGGTATCAAATGTACTCCCGCGCTCTTTTCTGTGTATATCTATACGTCTGCTCATCTCATTATCCAGTGCCTGGGCTGTTGCAAGGAATGCCTTTTTACCTGGCAGTATCCGTGCCTGAGAAAGTGCATAAGCACTCTTACCGCTTCGTGCCCCGCCTGTTACAAAGATGATACGCATTTAACCTCCGTATACTATCCCTTGTAGGGACTTAAAATTTTAAGCCCCTATGTGTTTTTGATTATCACTGGGCAGAGCAAGCCCTGCCCCAACACTTTAATACACAAAAACCACATCCTGCGCAGGCTCCGTCAGCTTGAATGTTTGAATCACCTTGTTTGTTTGGGGGTTAATCTCAAACACCATATTGTCCTGCCAGTCTGTTGCCCAGAGCGTGCCGTCGGGAGCAAGTTTAATGCTCGTGAGATTAAAGCCTGATAGGCCGGAAACCTGTTGTGTTAAGTCTGTTGTTGTAATCCATGCGCCTGTGTTTGTGTTTACCGTGTCATAGCCGACCATGCTGTTCAGAGCCACATAGCCAATGCCGGTTGTGCTTATAGCAATGCCTACACCTCCTCCACTCAAGGGTACGGCTGACTTTTCTCTAAGGCTATTATCAAACAATTCCGCATATCCGCCAACAGCGCCGTAATTACCGCTTGAGATAACAGCAAACCCTGTTTGCGTCAGCGGCTCGACAGCCTGCAGATTAATACCGGTCGTCGTGGTGACGGGTGTTAACAAGGTATTCGAAGCAGGCTCTATCACACTAATCATGGCAGGCTGAGTGTATGTGGGGGCAGGGCTGGCCGCATAATCAGCACCATTGTTCGCAACCATAACCTTGCCGTTTACCATTGCAATCCCCCAGGGATGTGTCTGAAATGAAGACGGCCACGTTGTGTATGAGGTAATGGTTATATACCCTAACACGGTGTTCTTATCCAAATTCAACACAGCCACCTGATTCGTTCCGTTCAATGTTACGTAGCCCTTGTGCATGCCGTTAACGGTTGTTACGGTCATATACTCGGGATAACTCGCCGACGGGAGCTGTATCGTATTAGTATCCGTTATGTAAATATTCGATGTGGTTTCTGAAATGGTAATAACGGATATCGTCGCATCACCGGCATTCACAACATAAAGATTATTGCCATCCAATAGCATGCTGTTTGGTATTGCTCCTGTCCCGAGTGATAGAGACTGCACAGTTCCTGTCGTCGGCGACAGGGCGTACAGCGAGCCCGGTACGCTGCCTGCCGGTTGCGAGAGCGCGATCACATACGGGGCCTGTTGAAGCGTTGCCGATCCCTTTTTTGCAGTACCGCACCCCGCAACCATTATACTCGCGGCAACCATGAACCCAAGGCATGTCATCGCGATACGCCTTTGGCGTAGAAGCCATCCCCCTGTTGATCTGTTGAAACCCTTACCTGCTTCTTTTTCGTTCATACTTCCTCCTTTTATTTTTAATATTTTTATCTGCTTCTTAAATCTTGAATTCCACCCCTGCCCATACATACCTTCCCGGCAATGGATAGCCGGAAATATACTGGTAGCTTGTCAGCGGATTGAACGTATCCGAAAAATACTGTGTGAATGTTATAAACGGCCTCACCCATTTTATTTGATAGCTCAGCATCGCATTGATAGTGTAGAACCCCGGCAGCGGCTGGCTGTTCGCCGGTGTGACCTGGCGTTCACCGGTATAACCGATGCCTGCCGATACGTATCTGTTATCTCCTCCAATCTTCACTGACCCATTTGCAAGGAGAGCAGGCCTGTAGGTCAGCTCCTTGCCGTACGATCCCGGCGGACTGTTTGAAAGATTGATCGTGTCCATCGCACTCATGTCCCCTGAGAAAGCCAATAGGTGCAAAGGCCTTGTATGGAAAGACAGCTCTATGCCTTTAATGATTGCACCGGAGAGATTCTGCGGCACCCATATATTGTTCGTGGATGGGAACCACTGGATCAAATTATGATACCGGTCATAAAACCCGTTTAACTCAACCGTTGTGTTTGTGAGCGGAGAAAGGAGCACCCCCGCTTCATAGCCCGTTTTGGTTTCTGGTTTCAAATCCGGATTACCCATAGCACCGGCAGCATTGGGCCAATAAAGGTCATCGAGCGAGGGTGCCTGAAATGCCGTTGATACACGCATCTTGATTGCCATCCATGACAGCGGCTTTAATGCCGTGCCGATACCGTATGTAGCGACATCCCCGATGTCAGAGATGGATTGGTATGCGGTGTCGCTGACTATGGCAAGCCATTCCAATGGCTTTACAATATCCTCCAAGCCGATGCTTCCCGTATCCCTGATATGTCTGCCAATATTCGATGACACCGCCTGCTGTGATAGTGCATCTGTATTTATACTGAGTGTGTTGTACGGTATGTGATGCAGTATGAGCGTCGCACCTGCCTCATTATCCGTATCATTTGATTTCGATGGATTAGATTCCAGCACATAAACATTGTCAAAATATCTTGAATCCTCATTAACATGGCTTAACGAAGCTTTCACCGCCACCGCATCCGAGGTGTATCCGTATTTCATGATATACATGCCGTGGCTGTCATATTCCCTCGCCTGCGGCGACAGCATACCGAGCGTACCGGGTATGCCCTTATCGCTGTCGTACAGGTGCGTTATGAAATAAGCCCTATTGTCAGCTTTACTGAACCCAAGGCCGGCAAGTATCCATGCACCCCTGTAGTCACTGTTCTGCCGGATACGGGAAATCCCGTTGTCGTCGATATACGGATAATCGCCCCTGCTTGATTCGTATCCCGGAGAAACAAGCATTGTCCAGTCGCCTGATTTCACCTTTGCGGTCGCATCGATATGGTAGCTTGAAAAACTCCCTGCCATTGCTTTCACATCCACGGCATTGTTTTTAGGAAACACATCCGGCATAATATCGACGATACCACCCATTGCCGATTCCCCGTACAGGCTCGACATACCGCCCCGGGCGATCTCGATGGAAGAGATACCGGACAAGGGAAAGGTGGACAAGTCAAATCCAGACAACTCGACGTTGTTCAGCCGTATGCCGTCGAGCATGATCTCCGACTGGGACGTGTCTGCACCACGAATGGATATACCGGAGAGTGCGCCCATCCAGCCGTACGGGGGTATGGTCACATCCGGCACATGCGAAAGTGCGTCCGGCAGCGTGGCACTGTTTTGCATGGCTGTGGACGTTATAACGGAGACGGATGAAGGCGTAAGCTCATATTGAGACGGCACTCTTTCACCGGTAACAACAACCTCCTGCATCGTTAACGACTCGCCCGCTGCGTATGTTCGTCCGAAAAGGAGGAAGGCACACAAAAAAAGCCCTCCTCTCTCAAGGACGGGCCTGTAAAAATACCTTCGCACTCCTGCCTCGTCTCTCCCACGAAGAGAGGTCCCATAAATTCTTTTCAGCAGGTTTCCTGGCTTGGGGTCATGGCTTGCTCATGCCTTCCCACCCCGCACAATGCGGGACAGTGACTGTGTGAGCCGCTCGCCCTTACAGTGGCGGGGCCGCTCCGGTATCTCACCGGATTCCCTGACACTGAAAAGTAACGGTACTGTACACCTCTTGTCGGGCCTGTCAAGCTAATTTTATGTTCTCATCCAAAAGGGAAAAACTAATGTGCCATTTTACAATGATGGCTCTTATCCCAAAAGTGATCATGGGACTGATAGAACAAAAAGAAAGAGTGTTCGACACTGCGAAGGGAAACACATCCGGACTGCCTGCAATGCTTCCGTGGTA
>JAMCVD010000096.1:0-4892 GCA_023381995.1 Deltaproteobacteria bacterium | reverse complement strand
CTGCTTCTCTCTCGCTATGGAAATACGGAGACGTTATGGGTCGTACCCCCCTTTACCGAAAAGAGCTTTGTTTTACGAGCAGAGGAGAAAACTCTTTCTTCATGATCACAAATGGGAGAGGAACCACAATGATAAAAAAGGGGCCCTCGATACTCTTCGGGCCCCCGTGGACTGTTTACCGTTTGAACGTGTGCCTTACGGCTTGATCTGTACCTCCTTCAACTGCCGGTCTATCTGCCTGATGATGCTTGGAGGTATAGGCACGTAATCAAGCTCCTTGAGCATAGGCTGTCCTTTTGTATAGGCCCATTTGATGAAATTCAGCAGTTCTTTCCCCTTCACGGAATCGAGCTGCTTTTTGTAAATGATAAGATAGGTGAACCCTGCGATTGGGTAGGAGTCCCTGCCGGGCTGGTCTACGAACAGCACATTGAAATCGGGTGGGACATGCTTTACGGTCGCCGCAGCGGCCCTTGCCGATGCTATGGTGGGCCATACGAATACACCCGCCTCGTTTTGAACAGGCCCATACGTCATGGCGTTCTGCAACACGTAGGCAAGTTCCACGTATCCAATGGTGCCCTGCATCTTCATGATGGTCCCTGCCACGCCGGGGTTGCCTTTGGCGCCGATGCTGGACCGGGCAGGCCAGTTGACCGACAGATCGGCCCCTACCTTCGTGGCCCATTCCTTGCTGATCTTGGCCAGATAATGGGTGAATATATACGTCGTGCCGCTCCCGTCGGACCTGTGGACAACGATTATGGGCAATGCAGGCAGATTGACCCCAGGGTTCACGGCCTTTATTGTGGGGTCGCTCCAGTTCGTGATCTTGCCCAGGTATATATCGGCGATGAGCTCCGGCGTGAACTTCAGGCCCTTCCCGACCCCGGGGATGTTGTAGGCGATCGCGATCCCCCCGGCGGCGTCCGGCATCTGGATGACGCCATGCTCCTGCATCGTCTTTTTGTCGAGCGGCTTGTCGCTCGCACCGAAATCGACGATCCCTGCGAACAACTGCTGGATACCGCCCCCGCTGCCTATCGCCTGATAGTTGATCTTGACCCCGGTTACCTTCTCATACTCGTAGAACCATTTCGTATAGAAAGGGTAAGCGAAGGTCGAGCCGGCACCGCTCAACGGTGTACCCGCAAACGCGGTCCCTGCAACGAGCGCAAGCCCTGTCGCGAGCACTACCTTTGCCGCTGCCCTGAGCGAGAGCAGCCTGCTTTCAAACTTTACTTTTAATCTTTTCATTTCATACCTCCTAGTATAAGTCTATTCGTATCTGATTCAGAATGCCAGCCTCAGGTTAAGTGCTACGGCATCATCGCTGTACGCCGTCTTGTCTTTCGACAGATCGTAGCCCTGAATCGTATACAGGTTATAGTCCAGAGCCGCGATTACATCCTTCGTAATATCGTAGCTTATGCCCGCGAGCGCCCAGGAGTTCTCGGACGTCGCGACAAACTTGTACAGCTCCGTCGAGTACAGGTTGGACGACCCGAGGCTCACGGTCGGCGACACCGCGCCGCTTACCGGGAGGTTGGAGTCGCTCCCGTTCGGCTTCATGTCGAGGTACCTCGCGAATATCCTTAATTTCTCTTCGCCAGGGACACGCAGGAAGCCGAAGAACTCATAGCCGTACCCGTGGTTGAACTTCGCCTTGCCCGCATCCACCGGTGTAATGTGGTCGTCTGCCCATATCCAGTCGCCGGACAGCGTCAACAGGCTGTTCCTGAAGGTGAGCATTACTATCGCGCGCTTCGGGTCATAGTCGGGCACGCCGTTGTGCATACTCTCGTCCATGCCGAATATATTGAAGATGATCGGCTTTATGTTCAATGCTATCCGTGCCGCCCCTGCAAAGCCCCTCCCGTTCTGCGTCGCCTGATATCCCTCTCCGTTCGATCCCATAACATGGTATTCGATAAGCTTATGAAAGAGGCTTCCGACAACCGCTATTCCCCAATCGCTCGAGGGCATGAAGCCTTCATAGTCCGGCGCTGTCTCCGAGACGAACCGGTAGCTCCATATCCCCTCTTCATACGGTATCCACGGCGTCTCCGAAAGACCGAACCGTATGGCAAGGTGCTTTACCGGCGTAAAGATGCCGTAGAGGTACTTGACGAAAACATTGCCTCTTCCGTTCCCTACACTGGGATCCGACATGGCCTCATCCAATACAAACTTGCCGGAGACCTCGTCGTTTATTTTTCCCACTATAGCGAGGTACGCCCTCGACAGTCTTGCCCCGTCCGCATTGGAACTGTTGGTGTTCGCCTGCGCCTGCCCCACCTTCGATGCGTCAAAATGGTCTCCGGACGCCTCCATTGCATTGAGGTAGGCCTTTACACCGACATTCAAATCATCGTTGATCTGGTACGCATACGACGCTGTACCGGCCAATCCCAGAAGGACGGCTGTACAGCCAACCACGAAAATCCTGCTCATTCGTTTCTTCATCTTAGCTTTCTCTCCTTTTTTAAGTTTTTGTCTTTCCAATCTCCTATCTGCTGCCAATATAGCCCTTATGTATGAACGCCGTATTACCGTCGTGTAAATTCCCGTTAAATTGGGCAGGCGCATGCAGCGGCTCCACACGGCTTGTTTCACTGGAGGTTGGCAGTGCACCAAGCCGTACAGTTTACACGACGGAAACACGTACGGCCGTATCAGGTCTTTTGCTTGACACACCGCCGATGCCATGCACTATCGTAACAGGGTTCAATTAGCCCCTCCTGCACGGCAGGAAGGGAGCGTGGGAAGCCGACCATCGCATTCAGGCTTTTTAAACCCGTATACGGTCGTCTTCAGACACGGCTGGACGGACGGAGGGCAAGAGGATGTATAAACAAAAGGTTCTGGTAACAGGTGCGGGAGGCTTTATAGGCTCGTTTCTGTGCAAAAGGCTTTCGGAAAACGGGTACAGTATAAGGGCGCTCGCATTCCCAGGAGAGGACGTAAAGCACCTTGAAACTACCGGTGCCGAGATTGTGACCGGAGACCTGACCGTGCCCGGGAGCATCAAAGGCGTAGCGGACGGCGTGGACACGGTCTACCACCTGGCCGGCCGCGTGACAGACTGGGGGCCAAGAAAGGCGTTCTATACGGCAATCCCCGGGGCCACGGGCAACCTGCTCCACGAATCGGTCGGAAAGGTCTCGAGGTTCGTGTACATCAGCTCGTTCTGCGCATGCGGTATGGGCAGACACCTCAAAGGCGTGAAAGAAGACGACCCTGCGTACAAGACCGGCATACCCTACGGCGACGCCAAGCTCGAGGCCGAGGGGCTCGTACAAGGCTGCCATAAGGAAAAGGGCCTTACCTATACGATCATCAGACCGTCGAACGTCATCGGTCCTGGAAGCATATGGGTAAAGGACGTCGTAGAAAGGCTCAGGAAATCCTCCGTCCCTCTGATAGACCACGGCAGGTACAGCGCGAGCCTCGTATATGTGGAGAACCTTGTCGACGGTATTCTCCTGGCGGGCACAAAGGATGCGGCAAAGAACAATACATACTTCTTCAGGGACGACTGGGAGGTCACATGGGAGCGCTACCTGAAGGACCTCGGAAGGATTGTCGGCAAAAGGCCCTTGATCAGCGTGCCTTTCTGGCTCGCATGGACGGCCGCCGGCATCTTTGAAAAGCTGTACGCGCCGTTCAAGGTAAGGCCGCCCGGCACAAGGGCGTCTGTCGCGGTGTTGGGCAGGGACCTGGACGTGGACAATACAAAGGCAAAAAGGGAGCTCGGCTGGGCCACAAGGGTCCCGTACGAAGACGCGATGAAAGCCATAGAAGCATGGGTACGAAGCTCCGGCCTTTAGACCGGAAGGTCGAAGGTTGACTCCGCCATACAAGCTGGTACAAAGGATCACAAAATCCAAGGAGCCGTTATGAAGAACCGCATACTCGAATGCCTGATTGCCCTCTGTATCGCCGCTGCGGCAGTCTCATGCACGGGGCCCGAGAAGGGCACTTCGCCGATAAGCTTCCCGAAAGGCTTCCTCTGGGGGGTGGCCACGTCCGCCGAGCAGAGCGAGGGCGGCAACACGCAGAACGACTGGTATGTCTGGGAGCAGATGAAGAGGACGCCGACCGTAGGACTCGCCGACGACTTCTATGATCCAAAATGGTACGGCACCGATATCGACGACGTGAAGTCCATGGGCATGAATGCCTTCAGGCTCACGTTCGAATGGTCGAGGATAGTCCCGAACAGGCCCCTGAACATCTATGCCCCCCTCACGACTGCGGACGTCGATATGACAGAGGTCGACCACTATCACGCCCTCATCGGCGCAATGATTGCAGCAGGCCTGACGCCCGTCGTGACCCTCACCCACTACACGGTACCGCGGTGGGTAGACAACCCCTCGGCGGCATACGATCAGACCGCGGGGACCTTTACGGACGGCTCCCTCGGCGGCTGGACGAGCACGGAAACCGCCTACGCGTTTGCGAACTATGCCCGCTTCATGGCACAGCAGTTCTCGACGACGGTAAAATACTGGCTTACGCAGAACGAGCCCATGGTCGACATAATCGGGGGCTATGTGGTGGGCGTATTCCCCCCTGGCTTTACCAACCTCAATCTGACCGTGACGACCATGCCTTTTTCCGCGAGCGTCGTTACGGTGTTGAGGAACATGATCATGGGACACGCGCTCGCATACCACGCCATCCATGAGGTCGAGCCGGACGCAATGGTAAGCATCGCAAAGAACTCCATATTCCCGAGTGCCATACAGGGCAACGATGCCTCCGCGGCGGCGGCCACCGCGTTCGACCACGCGTACAACCTCACGTATCTCGATGCCGTGACATCGGGCGTATTCGACAGGGGCCTCACGGGAACCACGTTTACCGAGGTGCATACCGACTGGGCA
>JAMCVD010000010.1 GCA_023381995.1 Deltaproteobacteria bacterium | reverse complement strand
CCTGCTATCAATATGGCGTAATTGTGCTTTTGCACCCACGCGGAGAATCTCTCGAGGAAGCGGTCGAAGCCGCTCTCCCTGTCGGAGATCCGCTCTTCTTTGCCCCTGTGGATCAGCGTGAGTAGTGCCGGGACAAGGGTCACGGATATAATCATTGAAAACAGTATGCCCACACCCGCGAATACACCCGCCTGTTTCACCTGCATTATCGTCGACGACACATTTGCAAAGAAGCCCATGGAGGTTATGAGCCCTATGAAAAGCATGGGGGTCCCCAGTTCCGCGATCATGCCCCTGAGCGCCTTCTCGTTATTCTTCGTCTCCTTGAGGAGCTGGTAGTACCTTGTCATGATGTGTATGCTGTATATGCTACCGAGGGCGATGAGCAGTGTCGGCATACCGACCGACAGCATGGTAAACGGCGTGTGCGTAATGCCCATGAGTCCTACCGTAAACACTATCGCCACCAGTGCGGGCGTGAGCCTGAGGACCACGCTGGTGAAGTTGCGGAACAGCGCGAACATGATGAAGATATTGACGAGTATCGCGAGCGGCAGGAGCTTCCTCAGGTCCGAGTGCACCGCCTTCGTGATGATGTCGTTATCGACCGGCACGCCGATGAGATAGATGTTCTCCGGCCCTTCGTAAGGACCGATTATCCTGTGGATCGTCGTAACGAGCTTCTGCGGGTTTGTGTCTTTCTTTATCTGGCACAGTATGGCGAGCGCATTGCCGTCCGGCGATACGAGGTTGCCTGAGTACAGGCTGTCCGATATGGCCTTTTGCCTGATTCCCTCCAGTGCCTGTTTGTCGTACGGAATCGACTCTATGAACTTTGATATATCGAGCTCGCCGCGGCTCGCCTTTATGTCCTCGACGTCCGTAAGGCTCTCCACCCTGTTCAGCTCCGGCAGCGACTTGAGCCTGTCCGTGATGGCCTTCAGCTTTTCGAGGCTGGAGTGACTGAACAGGTCCTGACCTTCCATGACGACGAGGAAATAATCGGTACCCCCGAACTTCTTCCCCATATCGTTGAAGAACTTTACCTGAGGATCGTGCTCCGGGAGCGTTTTCATGATGTCGTCCTCCACCGGTACGCCTATCGCAAAATAACCTGCTATGGCCGTGAGCAGCACGATGATCGTCATCATCCGCCACGGATGTCTGATCGAAAGCTCAACTAATTTTTTCATAATGTCCTTGCATATAGATGATTCGTCATCATAATGCAAGCGAAGCGTGGGGAGCGGTATCTATCGGGTGGATCTGCCCTTTGACTTTCCCGCCTTTATGTACTGTTCGAGTCCCTTTATGAGCTTTGTAAAATTGGGCTTTATGAGGGCGAGCGTTATCCTCGATATCTCGTTGTTGACCCTTTTCCTCAGGATGGACGGGACAAGGGGATAATTGCCGAGGTCTATATTGATGTCGCCGGTGATCTTTACCGTTGAGTACTTGCCGTCGGACGAGTAGGTGTTCCTCCCGTGCACATCGACGTATTCCTTGAGGATCAGTGGCTCTATGCTCCATACGCAGGCGTAATCGTCGTTCATCCATTGTGCCCTGTCGAACCATGCGATCTCGTGGATCTTTATTACCTTCTCCACGATCGCGGGTATCTGATATTTGCCGTACCACTTGTTGAGGACGTTAATGCTCTCTTTTGTCTTTTTCCGCTCGAGCACCTCTATTCTGCTTACATTCGGGATGTAGTCGACCAGCTCCGCCAGATCGTCCCTCAGTGTTTCGTACACGACCTTGACGGGTACCTCTGTTTTTATAGAGTGTTCAAAGTACATATCCGTTTACCCCCTCCTGGGTCTATACCACCGTTTCCGAAAAAGCACAACTGCCCGCAGGAGGATCGTCATCCCTTCGCGTACCTGTCTCTCAGAAATGCCTCCGCCGAGGACTTTGTCGGCTCTATGACGCCGTCGAGTATTGCGTCGACGATGCCCCTCTTTATCTCGCCTATCCTCGGGCCCGCCGGTATGCCGAGGATCTCCTGTATCTCGTTCCCGTCCAGCGGCGACTCGATCCTGCTTATCCGCTCCGCATGCTGCTGCCTTATCCTGCCTGCAAGCTCTCCGACCATTCTCAGCGGCCCCGCCGGGTCCGCAAGCGATCCGGCATCGGCAGCGTAGAGATCGAGGAGCTGATCGAGCAGAGCGTAGTTGTTCTTTATGAACCTCCTGACGGCGGAGTCCTTCCATTCAGGCGTATAGTTTATCATGTGCCTTCGTATCAGTGCCTCGGCCGTATCTGCTACGGAGTGCGGGAGCTTCAGCCTGCCGGCGAACGACCTGAAAATCCCTGCACTGATGTCCTGGTGCCCGTAGTACGTGACCTTGCCCGGTGACGACTGCATCGATCGGGGCTTCCCCGTATCATGAAAGAGCGCTGCAAGCCGTGTTTCGATGGACGGTCGTGTCCTGTCCATGACGGCAAGGCTGTGCGTAAATAGCTCGTCCTTATGGTAGGGGGAGCGCTGATCGAAGCCCATCGTTGGGAGCACCTCGGGCATGATCACCTCGAGTATGCCGAGCTCCTGCATAAGCCTGATGCCCTTTGACGGACTGTCGGAGAGGAGCACGGCGAACAGCTCGTCCCTGATCCTTTCCGCCGCAACGCTGTTCAGGAGGGGTGCGAGCCTCTGTACGGCCTCCTTCAGCGGCTGCTCGATGTGCATGCCGATCGTGCATGCGAACCGTACGGCGCGCATGCTCCTCAGCGGGTCATCTCCTATCGTCTTCCACGGCTCGATGGGCGTACGGATGATCCCTCTGTCGATATCATCGAGCGCGCTGCCGAGCGCATCCGAGATCTCGTACGTGGACGTGCCCGTCCGGCGCATCGTCAGAGTGTTGATCGTGAAGTCCCTCAGTGCGAGGTCTTCGAGCAGGGCCTTCCCCCGCATGGGGATGAACTCCATCTCGATCCCCTTTTCCCCCTGTATGCCCGTCCTGTAGGTGCCGAATTTCTCGAACCGAACCGGATAGAAGAAGCCGTGGGCCGTATGGAGATGCAGCGGGACCGCCAGCGCGCTGCCTTTCATGACGACGAAATCGATGTCCTTGGGCCTGCGGTGCAGCAGCAGCTCCCTGGGCGCCCCTCCGACGATGAGGAGCTCTACGCCTTTTTCCCTTGCTATCGAATAGACGATCTCGACGTAGGTATCGAAGACAGGCTCATGAAGGGAAATCTCCGTCTTTCCCTCACTCGCTGTTCTTCTTGTCACCGCCGCCCATCATTTGAAGGTAGTGCTTCTTGTAGAAATAGCGGTCGTACGACTGATGGTAGCTCGTCCATTCGCTCTCCACGTTCGATTCCTTCTCGATCAGGGACTTAATGCTTGCGACCTTGGAGTCCATGTCTTCGATGTAGTGGAGCAGTATGGCCTCGATCGTCTTGGGCCTCTTGGGCGATCCGTACTCCAGTTCGCCGTGGTGGCTCAGTATGCTGTGCTTCAGCAGCATGGCAAGCTCCTCCGGGAACCCCTTGATCTGCGAGACGAGCCCGTCGACTATCCCGGCCCCTATCACGATGTGGCCTATGAGCCTGCCCTCGCCCGTGTACTCGGTCGCAAACTCCCCTCCGAGCTCCTTTATCTTGCCGATGTCGTGGAACATCGCCGACGTCAGCAGCAGGGACCTGTCTATGCCCTCGTAGACGCTCACGATCATGTCCGACAGCCGTACGACATTGAGTGTGTGTTCGAGCAGTCCGCCGCTGTAGGCATGGTGTATGGACTTTGCCGCGCTCGCCGCCTTGAACGCGGTCATGAGCTGCTCGTTCGAGAAAAACAGATCGACGAGCGCCCTCAAGTGCTCGTTTCCTATGGTCGTCATCAGCATCTTCAGCTCATTGAGCATCTCGTCCGCAGGCCGTGCGGAGGTCATCAGGTAGTCGGACATCTCGACCGAGGTCTTGTCTATCCATCGTATCTCGTCTATGGAGATCTGCAGCTTTCCCTTGTAGTTGTTCACCCTGCCCCGTATCTGGACGATATTGCTCACGTCGATCATCGAATCGACGTCCTTGGCATGGTCCCATACCCGGGCGTCCATGTCGCCGGACTTGTCGCCGACAATGAGTGTCAGATAGTCCTTGCCCGTCTTGCCCGTACCGTACGTCTTCGTCTTGATGAGAAAGGTACTGTCGACTATCATGCCGTCCTTTAATTCGCCGATCATGGTTTTTTTCATACATTTATCCTTCCGCTAATTTTATTGCATTCAAGGCCCTGTCCCTTATATACAGGACAGGGTATACGATAACAGAAACGGACAGCAAATACAAAAGTATTATCCATACATAGTCATAGAGCGTCAGCCCCGAGCCGAACGCGAATGCCTTCATGACGGTGTATGTCGGCACTGCCTGTATGATGAGTACCGTGCCGGTAGCCACGAGGCTCGTTATCATGAATACGAACCCTCCGAAGCCCATCGCTATCTCTGCGACGTTCTCGTAGCGGTATTTGGGGTAGATCGTACCGAGGCTTACGCCGAGGTTGGTTATGGCCCCCGTGAGCAGCAGTATCGTGAAGACGGAGAGCCACATGATGTACGGGAACACGCCGAGCACACGGTTAGTGAAGAACACGAGTGCTGCCGCAATGAGCGCGAGGGGCAGAAGGTTGTAGGCGATCTTCGCCCGTATGAGCTCGGCGAGGTCGTTGGGCGATACCTTGATGAGCCACATCGCGCGTCCCTCGAGGCTCACGGCGGGGAACGCGAACCTCGCCGATATCGCCGTTATGACAAAGGCGGCGAGCCAGAGGTTGAAGAACGCCACGGCGTTCTTTAGATAGACCGTCGGCAGCGGTATCTCCCTGAGCGGCAGGGCCGTAAAGTTGTAGACATAGACGAGGATGAGCGCACCGATCAAGAGGAGCTGGGACCACTGGGAGGTGTCCCTGAAAAAGCAGAGGATGTCCTTCCTTACGATGGCATTCGCAAACAAGGTCTCTTCCCTCTTCAGCGCATTCATTACCCTGTGCACCATGCCCTTCCCGCCGAACCGTGCACTCTTCGACTCCTGCGCCTTTGTAAAACCTGTGCGGTAGAAGAGGTACGTGACAAGCACGCCCGCGGACACGAGCCCCAGTGCCGTCGATGCAAGGGGGAACAGCGCGGCGAGCGATGGGGCGTATGCCCGATAGATCGCGGACATCAGCGACGAGCTCAGCCATGTGCTCGGCAGCAGGGGTGACTGCGACGATCTGAGCGCCGCGAGGTAGCCCATGACGTTCTCGAACCTTTGCGGGTTCAGGAACCGCTCCGGCCTCATCACCCTGAAGCCTATGTACACCGCGATAAAGAGTACGAGGGAGAGGAAGAGCATCAGCTCCCTGAAGCGGCGCGCGGGGAGCAGGTAGGCCGATACGATGGTGAGTATGGTGCCCGCTGCCGACGCCGTAAAGATGAAGGCGAGGATGCCCGCGAGCATGATGGCGTAGTACGCGATGCCGCCGCCGAGCACGGTCCCGTAGGCGATGTAGATCGGCATGCCGAACAGCAGCACCATCCACGAGCTCTTTATGACGGTCTGCGCCAGCCGCGCGTAGAAGAACTGCTCGAGCGTGATCGGCGCGCTGAGCATGAGTGCGATATCGTCCGAGAGGTAGTAGGTCGATATGGACGTAACGATGTTGCTGAACACGAGCATCGCAAAGAAGATGAAGTCTGCCATGGAGAGCATCTTTTCGATCAGGAGCCTGCCGATGAGCTCCGTGTTCGAGAAGTAAACGAGTATCCTGACGAAGAAAATGTATTCGCCCGCGAAGAGACCTATCGCCATGAGCGCTATGCCGGCGAGCTTCAGCCGGTCTCTCCTGTTGCTCAGCGAGAGCGTTCTCCTCAGGGCCAGGAGGGACGGCCCCAGCAACCGGATCATAGGTCCAGGTCCTCGATGGTGTCCTCGTGCGTGAGCTTCAGGAACACGCTCTCGAGCGTGCCCCCCTTTATGTCCGCCTGCTCCCTCAGTTCCTGCGGGGTACCGAGCGCTATTATCCTACCTTCGTTTATGATGCCGACCCTGTCGGAAAGCTGCTCCGCGACGTGGAGGTCGTGTGTGGACATGAGGATGGCCCTGCCCTTTTTCCTCATGCTGCGGAAGATGGCTTTCAGCAGCGTTATGCCTCTGGGATCGAGCCCCACCATGGGCTCGTCCACTATCAGGTACTTGGGATTGTGGATCATGGCGGAGGCGAACACGAGCCGCTGCTTCATGCCGTGCGAGTAGCCCTCGATGAGCTCGTGCTCGAAGTTTGCAAGCGAGAAAAGCTCGATGAGCTCGTGCGCCCGCTTTTCCACGTTGTTTTCGTCGAGGTGGTACATGTTCGCGACGAACAGCAGGTACTCCCGTCCGGTCAGCTTCTCGTACACGAAGGGCCTGTCCGGGATGTAGCCCATCAGCCTCTTTGCGGCCACGGGCTCTTTCAGAATGCCGTGCTCGTCGATAAAGACATTGCCCGAGGTGGGGTTCAGCAGCCCTACGATCATCTTCATCAGGGTCGTCTTGCCCGCACCGTTGGGCCCGAGCAGGGAGAACAGCTCCCCCTCTTTTATCTCGAGGCTAACGCTGTCGACGGCTTTAAAATCGGTAAATAGCTTTGTAACTGACTCAATCCTGATCACAGGGACAAGCTAATCAATTATTATCGAAAAAGGCAACAGATAAGGGGCGGTCCCTCGATCATTTCTCCAGATATGCTCTCAGGGCAGCTATGTCCGACAGGGCTATCTTCCCGCGCTCCGTGGATATAGAGCCGCTCTTCTCGAGCTCCCTGGTGACCCGTATCGCCGTTTCCACGGTTGTACCGCACATCTCCGCTATGTCCTGCCTTTTTATCTTCAGGACCGGGCCGGCGCCAGCCTCGTACAACTTCAGGAGCGTGAATACGATCCGCTTGTCCACGTGCTCGGTAGCTATGCTCTTCACGGTGTCGAGCATGTCCCGGAGCTTCCTTCCGAGGTCTGAGATGATGTCGAGGGCTATCTGCGGCTCACCGTTCAGCAGCTCCATCAGTTTGTGCCTCTCCAGGACGAATGCCTTTGTGTCCGCCATTGCGATGGCGGAAGCGGGGTAGGGCTTGTTGTCGAACACCGCGACCTCCCCGAATATCTGTCCTCTGTCGATGACGCGTACGATGACGTCCCTGCCTTCCGGCGAATGCTTCACGACCTTTATTCTTCCCTCTATGATGAGCCCCATCAGCCCGGGCCTCTCGCCTTCGCTGAATACGCACTCGTCCTTTGCATACGACCGCTCGGCGCCTATCCTGCCTACCCTCTCGAGCAGGACGTCCGACACGGTGTAGAAGAACGGGAACTTTTTAAGTATGCTTACTACGGTATCCATGCAGATAGGATTTCGTTCGATAGGCCCCGTACAGGAGCTCGTAGCCTTCCGAGCTCCTGTCCCACGAGAAATCGTAGGACATGCACGCCCTGGTGAGCCTCTGCCACCGTGGCCTGTCGTTGTACGCGTCGACTGCCCTCTTCAGTGCCAGCAGCATCCCGTCGGCGCTCTGGTCCCTGAACTTGAACCCGTTGCCTGTTTCCCGCGTCGGGTCGTACTCGGCGACCGTGTCGTTCAGGCCGCCGGTCGCCCTCACCACCGGGACAGTCCCGTATCTGAGGCTGTACATCTGGTTAAGGCCGCACGGCTCGTAGAGGGACGGCATGAGGAACATGTCCGCGCCTGCCTCTATGAGGTGTGCAAGGCTATTATCGAAGCCGATCCTTGCGCCGACCCGCCCTCTGTACCTGCCTGTGATGTCCTTTATCCTGTCCTCGTACGTCTTGTCTCCGCTCCCCAGGAGGACGAGCTTGAGTCCCATGGCCACCATCCTGCCGACTGCCTCTATGACGATGTCTATGCCCTTCTGCTGCGCAAGCCTCGTTATCATGCCTATGAGGGGAGCGCCGCTGTCGTCCAGGCCGAACATCTTGTTGAGCGTTATTTTGTTGTCCTGCTTCAGGTCGACCGCGTCCATGCCGTACGGGTGCGGTATGAGCCTGTCGTGCTCCGGGGCCCATTGTCCGTAGTCGACCCCGTTGAGGATGCCGAACAGGTCCGGTTCCCTGGTCTTCAATACCCCCTCCATCCCGTATCCGAACTCGGGCGTGAGTATCTCCCTGCTGTAGGTGGGACTGACGGTCGTCACGGCGTCGGAGAACACGATGCCCGCCTTGAGCAGGCTGATCTTCCCGTAGAACTCGAGGTAATCCTTCGTGAAATACTCCCATCCGAGCCCTGTCAGGGGCATGTCGAGGTGCCAGAATGTCCCCTGATAGCCTATGTTGTGTATGGTGAATACGGACACGGTGCCCTTGAAATAGTCCCTGTACAGCGTCCTGAGATAGGCCGGGACGAGCCCAGTCTGCCAGTCGTGGCTGTGGACGACGTCGGGCACGATGTCCAGCTTTTCCATGAGCTCCAGCACGGCCCTCGAGAAGAATATGAACCTTGAGGAGTTGTCCCCGTAGTCCACGCCGTTGCGGTCGACGTAGAGCCCGTCCCTCAGGAACAGGGCATCGTTCGCGATGAAGTATGCCGTCGCGTGCTCACCGATCCTGAGCGAATAGACGTCGGCCGGCAGCGTCCTGTCGCCCAGCCTTACGCCCAATGATATCTGTTGCTTTACCGGCTTTTTGTCCGTTGCCGACCTGTAGAGCGGCGATACGACGATGACCTCGTGGCCCCTCTTCGCCAGCGAGGACGGGAGTGCGCCGAGGACATCGGCAAGCCCGCCTGTCTTTGAGAACGGGACGACCTCCGAACCCGCATGGACGACGATCACGATATCTCCCTCAGATAGGACGCAGCCTGCTCCGGAGAGGTCGGGTTTATGAAGAACCCGGTCCCCCACTCGAAGCCCGCTACCTTCGTGAGGACGGGTATGATCTCGAAGTGCCAGTGGTAGTAGTCGATCTGGTCCGATGTGAGCGGCGAGGTATGGAGGATGAAGTTGAACGATGGGTGGTCGAGCGCCCTGTCGAGCTTGCCGATGACCTCGAGGAATATGTTCGCAAGGCTTTCGAGCATATCGTCGGACGCCGTCTCGTAGTGAGAGAAGTGCCTCCTCGGCAGGAGCCATGTCTCGAACGGGAACCTCGATGCGTACGGCGTGAACGCAATGAAGTCGACGTTCTGTGTTACGAGCCTCTCTTTCTCCGCGATCTCCTGCCGTATCATGTCGCAGAATATGCACCGTTCCTTGTACTCGTAGTAGTCCTTCGAGCCGTGGAGCTCCTCCTCCACGGTTATGGGGATGATGGGCAGGGCTATCAACTGCGAGTGGGTGTGCTCGAGCGATGCCCCGGCGGCCGCGCCGTGGTTCTTGAAGATGAGTATGTACTTGAACCTCCTGTCCCTCTTCAGGTCCCGGATCCGTTCCCTGTATGTCCACAGGACGTCTTTCATCGTCTGAATGGGGAACGCCGACATGATCCTGCTGTGCTCGCTCGTCTCGATTATTACCTCGTGGGCCCCTATGCCGCTCATCTTATCGTACATGCCGTTGCCTTCCCTGTTTAGGTCGCCCTCTATCTTGAGCGCGGGGAACTTGTTCGGGACCACGCGCAGCGACCAGCCAGGCCTGTCCGGCAGGCTCCCGTCCTTCCGTATGGCAAGGATTTCGTGCGGCGTCTTGTCCTCGTTGCCGTGATCGAAAGGACAAAAGCCGTTCTCGGACTTCTCCGAGTGCGTCTCGTCGAAGTCGGAAGGTCTCTTCGATCGCTCCGTGGATATGATAATCCATCTGCCCAAAATCGGGTCTTTTCTTAATTCAGACATTCAACTCTCCCCGGTAACTTTTATTGCACTACGAC
>JAMCVD010000129.1 GCA_023381995.1 Deltaproteobacteria bacterium | reverse complement strand
GGCCTGGTTCAAAGCACGGGTTTCTACACCATATAGTTTAGCTAAATCCCGATCCAGCATTACCTTCTGTCCACGTATGTGCAGAATCTTCTGCTCTATCGCCTCTATTGGTACAAGCGTGTTTGTTTTCATTATACCTCCAAATTTTGTGATAGATTAGTTATATTGTATTTATTCGTAATATGCAAGGAAAAATTGTCCTCATAGGGAGTTGTTTTTTGATATTGGACGGGTTGAAAGAGAGTTTGTTTAGTCGCGATGACGCATGGAACGAGCCCATGAAACGAGTTCAGGGTGACAGATGTAAAGAATAGATTCTTCGTTTCTCTCAGAATGACATGGAAAAGTAACTCCCTTACTTCCCTCTTATCTAAGAGGGATAACGCAGAAGCTTCAATTCTACACACACCCGACCCAAGCCCCACTTGGGTACCCCTCCCCTCTTGATAGAGGGAAAATATCATAACGCCCTTCCGTCCCTCTTATCTTAAGAGGGAGACATAAGAAAATGCGGGACACGCCAATGGGTTGACTTTATATTCAACCCATTCTATTTGTATCTCATGGACTTTGGGAAGAGGTTGAGAGAATTAAGGCAGGAGCGCGGGATCGGCATTAAGAGACTGGCGAAGGTTTTGGGTATTAATTACTCATACATCTCCAAGATAGAAAGCGGGAATATATACCCTTCTGAGTCTCTTATTCTCGGGATTTCAAAGGCACTTGATCACGATCCCGATGAACTTATGCTGCTTGCAAAGAAAATCCCTTCTGACTGGAAGCACGCCATTTACCAAAACCCCGCACGTGTGGCGTCTTTGATACGGGAGTCGTTACATAATTACGAAACAGCAGTCCAGAAAAGCAGCCAGGCCCCGGTTAAAAAGGATGAAGAAGGCTATTGGCGGTCATCCGAGGATATGGATCCGAGGGTCTTTTCGAACTACCTCGATATCGCAACCGCTTCTCTCAAAACTTTACGCAGCCTAAAAGGCTCGCAGGAGTATAAAATCAATCTTTCAAATTGGCGTGACAAATACCCGGCGCTTGCCAATGAAGACCAAAGGCAGTTCGAGATATACGTTGTCTTATCGAATTTCGCCTTCGGGTTGATGGAGTCTATAGCCGGTAAAAACTCCGTACACTTCAAGCAGCAACTTGAGCCTGAGCTCTGGGCATGGTTTGAGACGGACAAGAGCTTACAAAAGCTGCACGACAAGAATTTTATTACTGATAGCTGGTATCCTGAACTATTCCAGGATCTATATACCTCTTTGAACGACCCATTGAATCTAAGGAAATTCGGCAAGGTCTTCACGCCGCTCGCCATAGCGGAGTACATCTTCGACAGTCTCGGATATGAAGGTGAGCACATTATCGGGAAACGGGTCTTTGACCCTGCAGCAGGATGCGGTATCTTCCTGTTGGCCGCAGCAAAGAGGCTTTTATCTCTGCATCATCGTTATCAACCTGTGGACAGCACTCCTGATATATTGAATTACCTGATAGGTTTCGATAATGACCCTACGTCCGTAAATATGACGAAGATGAACCTTCTGATCCTTTCCGCATTGATGAATACCCCTTTCATCAGTCAGACCATGCCTAAAATATTCTGCACGGACTCTTTAAATTATGATCGCTACGGCTCGCTGTTTGAGATTGAAGAAAAAGAGGTACTCGACATTAAATTCTTGAGAGGCGAATACCGCAGCGGGTTTCAATGGGTGGTGGGCAATCCCCCCTATGGAAAAGTACCTTCGTCCGATAGCAGGGTCCAGAACTTCAAAGATACAATCTATGGACATCCCAATATCTATGGGATGTTTATCCAGTTCTCACTTGAGCATCTCGGCAATAACGGCAACTTCGGGTTTATCGTGCCTAAAAGCTTCAGCTCCGGGCTTTATTTCAAGCGCCTGAGAGGATTTCTCCTGAAAACGCTTTCGATAAAAGAGATTGTGACATTCGAATCCAGGACAGAGGTCTTTTCAAAATCCGATATTTTGCAGGAAACCGTGATTGTGCTTGGAACAAAGAACCAGCCCCAGGGAAGCATCGTTATAAAAGAACCCGGGAACCATCTGGATATAAGCTCAACAAACCGGATTGTAAAGGCACTGTCGGATGAAATAATCCTGGGCAAAGAATATGAACATATACTTTGTATCACTGCCAGCAGGGTTGCACTGGACATAGTGGATAAGGCAAGAAGCATCGCTGCTCCACTTGAGAACCTCGGGCTCCGTGTATCGACCGGGAAGTTCGTCTGGAACAGGTTTAAAGAGCATTTGCGGGACAAGCAGGGTAAATCTGCATTACCATTGTACTGGATGCACAATATCCAGCCCTTTAAGTTCCTGCCCGATGTAAGACGTGAGAAACATCCCTCTTTCGTGGAGTTCAACGATAAAACAAAGCCGTGGATAAACGAACCTGGGGAAACGGTCATTGTAAAGCGCATAAGCGCCAAGGAGCAGAAACGGCGAATAGAGGCTGCATACATCCCGTCAAGCTGGTGCTCCGGTACTCATGGCTATTTTCTCGAAAACCACCTCAATTTTATATTCAAAAAGGATGTCGGTTCGAATTACAACCTTGTATTCCTCATGGCACTGCTGAACTCAAAGCTGCTGGACTTCATTTTCAGGGTATTCAACGGCAATACGCAGGTTTCTGCGACGGAACTGAACCTTATGCCCCTTCCTCTGATAGAGGATCATGAAGGAATTACACGTCTGGCTAAAAAGGCAATGAAAGCCCATGGTGATAAACTGCGCAGTATCGAAAGAGAAATAGACACGGAAGTCTATAATCTCTACAGGCTCGATGCAGAAGAGATCAAGGCGATAGATAATTTCTTTAATGGTATGGGCCGTTGAACCGGATCAAATGCTCCGGCTCTTCAGCAATCCATGCGAATGTGCCCCATGCAAGGACCCTTGAGAATTTACCGAAAGCAGCCCTGTCGAGAAAGGCGGTTATACATTTTACAGGCTTGCCGGAATGTTCGAAAATTTCCTCTATCTCTGTCTTACGCTTTTCTTCTACCGGGCCTACAGAGGTGACGGATTCAATGGCAAACAGAGTATTGTGTTCTTTAGAATACACAATAATGTCGGGCAGTTTATTGTGCACGTTCAATTCTATGTCGAGGGCCTTTAATATCCCTTCATTTGAATAAAGCATTTTATTCCTGGCATCACCTATATATAAAAAGGATGGGTCTGGAATATGATAAGCAACAAAACTTTCAATAATCTCTTTCTCAAGCGCATTGTGTTCTCCGGGACTTAAAGAGATCTTATTGCCGTCTGGAAGTACAATTTCGATCTGATGGGAACTATCGATCTTTTTTCTTTTTGAAAGAACGCTTGTATGTTTTGAACGCCAGTCATCAACAATTGACGGTAAATCTGAAGAACCAATGTGTTCGAGTATATTAAGAAACTCAGGAGTAAGAATGTAGTTTGTATCGCCTGAGTTGGTCGCCCTTTCCGGATCGTCGGGATTAACTACTGCTAATCCGTGGGTTACAAGTCGGTGCATGGAGCCCTTTCTGATAGATTCCCTTGTATTCTCGGCATATTTTTTTCTAAGATCACGTTTTGCAAAAGCGATTATATCGTGGATACGTGCGCCATCCCGTAAACACTTACAATGGTTCAGGAGACCTTCACGGGGCTTTGTGTCCATCATAGCAAGAATACAGATTGCTGTCTGTTCGTTATTAAAATCTTCAGGGAAATCGAGCTTTTTTAAAAGACCATGAATTTTTTTTATTGAAGGCATATAAGCGGGTGTACCACTTTAGAGTTTTATGAACAAGTACTATCATGACCTGACACATTTTGTCGGGCCACGAAAGGCTGCCCCCTTCCCTTCTTCCATGACCCACATCCCATGTGGGTGCCCCGCCCCCTTACGTAAGGGGGATGACACAGAAGCCCTGCCTGCACTCACGGTTGTAGGATTAAAGGGGTACCGCGTCCACATTGATAGTGGGATAACGCAGAAGTGCGGGCATGCCCTTTCTATGACGACAAATACATGCCACGGCTTAATAATGCGTTTTTATATCGACTTATGCTCTTTATAGAAATATAGATGACCACATGGATCAAATCAACAATAGAGTAAAGAAGCGAGGCAGTTTTGATAAAGTTTGGCAAGGGGTTTTCTTTTAGAAATCTAAGGAATATGCGTTCTTTTTATATTTTATTCCCAATTCGGCAGACACTGTCTGCCGAATCTATAGCAATACCTCAGACATTGTCCCAAAGTTTTTCTCTTTCATGGTCTCATTATTGTTTGCTTATGCAACTTGACGAACCGAGCAAGAGGGAATTCTCTGAATAAGAATGTACCCGGGGGAACTGGTCTGTAAAACAGTACCCGATATGTGCTTTGTGCTTGAATCGGTGCCGTTTTTATTGTATAGAAGGACACATGGCGACAAACAAAGAAGGCTTCATAAAAGCCAGTAACGGCACGCAGTTGTTCTCCAGGTGTGTGCTTGCAGACAATCCAAGGGCGTCTGTTTTCATCGTTCACGGCCTTGGAGAGCACCTGGGCAGGTATGGAAACGTAACCGGCACCTTGAAGGACTATAACCTGTTTTTATTGGACCTGAGGGGCCACGGCAGATCTGGGGGGAAGAGGGGGCACGTTATGCGCTTCGACGAGTACCTCGACGATATCGACGCCCTCAGAAAAGAGGTGCGGACACTGGTAAAGGGCAGATCGTTTCTGCTCGGCCACAGCATGGGGGGGCTGATCGTACTGCGGTACGCCATCTACAGGTCGGAGGGGCTGTCCGGGGTGGTGTCTTCGGGCCCCCTGCTCGGCGTGAACGTCAGGGTGCCGCGTATAAAGGATGCCATCGGCAGACTTGTTGCGAACATAGCGCCCGGCCTGTCCATGAGCAATGAGATAGACACCTCCATGCTGTCGCACGACAGGGCCGTTGTCGACGCCTACAACAGCGACCTTCTTGTCCATGCAAGGGTCAGCGCACGGTGGTATGTCGAGATGGTAGGGGCGATGGGTGACACGAATGCGAACGCTGCACGGCTTACTCTCCCGTGCCTTATCATGCACGGCAGTGCCGACGCCCTGACAAACCCGCAGTCCTCGCGGCAGTTCTATGAGCATGCAGGATCGGGGGACAAGACGTACAGGCTCTACGAGGGCTACTATCACGAGATCTTTAACGAAGTCGACAAGCAGGGGCCGCTCTCCGATATGCTGGAGTGGCTCAATAAAAGGGCATAGGTACAATCATGTATAAATTCAAGACGGTGAAGGAATTGATAACGCGTCAGGCACAGGCGATGCCGGACAAAGCGTTCATGTATTACAGGGACACCACGAAGACCTACGGGGACCTCGACGACATCTCGAACAGGATAGGCAATGGCCTGCTGTCGCTGGGCATTAAGAAGGGCGACAGGGTGACCCTGCTTATACCCAACAGGCCCGAGTTTATCTACGCATGGTTCGGATTGATGAAGATAGGGGCCGTGATGGTGCCCATCAACGTCCAGTTCAAACCCGAGGAGGTAAAGTACATCGTGAACAACTCGGAGGCCGGCATGGTTATAACGACGGGTACGTCCCAGGGCGCGCTGACAGGGATTAAAGACGAAATGCCGCTGTTGAAGCACATCGTCGTCGTCGAGCCGAAGGATGGTGCCGGCATCATCCCTTTCGGGCAGCTCATGTCCGGAAACGCGTCCGTCCCGGACGTCCGTGTCGACGAGTATGACTATGCCTCGTTCATCTACACGTCCGGCACGACGGGGTACCCGAAGGGCGTCGTGGACACACACCGCAACTATATAGCGAACGCCCATCAGATATCAGTGGCCGCGGAATTCACGGGAAAAGACAGGGCAATGCTGATACTCCCGCTGTTCCACTGCAACGCACAGGTCGTTACGGTGATGTCCCCGATGTACGCGGGCGCAAGCTTCGTCTTGATGGAAGGCTTCTCTCCGAAGGACTTCCTGCCCGCGATAGACAGGTACAGGCCTTCGACCTTCAGCGGCGTTCCGACCGTCTATGCCATCCTCAACAGCCTGCCGGACGCGGGAAGGTACGACCTTTCGTCCTTGAGGTTCGTCATATGCGGGGCCGCACCCATGCCCGTCGAGGTGTTTACGACATTCGAGAAGAAGTACAGGGCATTTATACTGGAGGGTTACGGCCTGTCAGAGGCGACCTGCGCAAGTATAATTAATCCCCTGAAGGGCAAAAGGAAGATCGGCTCTATCGGTAGACCGCTCGATGGCCAGGAGGCACTCATCCTCGGCGATAACAACAAGGAGCTCCCGCAGGGACAGATCGGAGAGATCTGCATAAGGGGCGACGTCGTCATGACAGGGTACTACAAGAACCCGGAGGCGACCGCTGCGGCCATAAAAGACGGATGGCTGCATACTGGCGATCTCGGGTATGTCGACGACGAAGGCTATTTCTACATCATAGGCAGGAAAAAAGAGATGATCATACGCGGCGGCGAGAACATATACCCCAAAGAGATAGAGGAGGTGCTGTACAAGTATCCCAAGATACAGGACGCGGCGGTCGTCGGCATACCCGACCCCAAGTGGGGCGAAGAAGTGTTCGGGTTCATTGTACCCAAGCAGGGCATGCAGGTCCGGGAACAGGAGCTCACGGGCTTCTTAAAGGAAAAGGTGGCCGACTACAAGATACCGAAGAAGTTCGTTTTTCTGGACGCATTCCCAAAAACAGCCACGGGAAAGATACAGAAGAACAAGATCATCGAGCAGTACGCCCTGGAGCACGGTATCGATCTTTCAAAGAAGTTTGCTGTAAGGGAATAGCGGCCCCGGCGGCGCGGCCGTGTCGTATGCACGTCGCCCACTTGAAAGTTTCCGGTTTGGGTATACAATACTATTGATGCACCGGGACGGTATTAAAAATCTCGAGATAGCCCTTGTATTCTCAGCGTTGCTGCACACCGTGTTCCTCTATGCACTCAGGGCCAATATGCTGAATGTGCCCCGTGCTGCGAGGCAGCCACAGGACTATATAGAGCTCAGCAGGGCCACGCCCGATCGCACGGTCGGGGCCACGGAACAAAAAAGGAACAAGAAAGTAGTAGAAAGACGTCCCCCCCGGAGACTCGTTATTAAAAACCAGATCGTCGACATACCAAGGCCGCTTGTCCAACAGGAGCCGAAAAAGAACGCCTACCTCTCCAACTGGTCGCAGAGCGTAAAAGAAGAGATGGTCAGCAGGCACAAAGGGGGCGGCTATGGAACGAACGGACAGAAGTCGCTCGAAGTCACCCCAAAGGCGCAGGCACCTGCCGGCTACAATGAAGCGCCTTTGAGGAGGCCGCCGGAGCCGAAGCCCCTGGCGGGCCAGGAAGGCCTGGCGCCGGATTCCAGCGGAGCGGCGACCGTGCAGCGCCGAAGCGGCTGGCAGCCGGGTACGAGCGGGCAACTCGCCCTCAACTCGCTGCTGCCCTCTTATTCGAGGATGAAATCGGTTCCGGGCATAGGAGACAACAATTACCTCCCGGGGCTCAGGGAAGGGGATGTTACGCTCCTGAACACGAAAAGCTTCGTATACGCTGGCTTTGTGAGGAGGGTTGCGTACAGGATATTCGATCAGTTCGTACTCGACGTACGCAACAGCGACGTGACCGCCGGCGAGATAGACAGTATCGACAGCCATGCCTATGTCGAGGCCGATATGGACAGGACGGGCAAATTGATGTCCGTGAGACTGCTGAGGTCCTCCGGGTCCGCAGTATGGGATCGCATGGCGGTGGATGCGTGCAGGAGAGCAACATGGGACGCAAACCCGCCCGACGGCGCGGAGGGCAAGGACGGGGTCATACACTTCGTCTTTGCGCCCGGCAGGGACGTCCTGGTCGTCGGTTTGCTTGACTAACGGGCAGTATCTCTTGATAAGATAAAACTGTAGCTTATATTTTAATTAATTGTATAGGTAGGGGTGTCTCTGTCGGAGAAGGAATAATATTATAAAAAAAGGAGGAAAAAAATGGCAAAGGAACTAAAGTACGGAGATAGTGCAAGGGCGCTGCTGCTCGATGGTGTTAACATACTCGCGGACGCAGTGAAGACGACCCTTGGTCCGAGAGGAAGGAATGTCCTCATAGAAAAGACATTCGGTGCACCTACCGTGACGAAGGACGGCGTAACGGTAGCAAAAGAGATAGAGGTGGGTGACAAGTTCAAGAACATGGGTGCACAGATGGTGAAAGAGGTGGCGAGCAAGACATCGGACGTGGCAGGCGACGGCACAACGACCGCCACCGTGCTCGCCCAAGCGATCTACAGGGAGGGCATAAAGCTCGTATCGGCAGGCAACAATCCCATCCTGATAAAGAAAGGCATCGATAAGGCCGTCGATGTCGTCGTCAACGAGCTGAAAAAGGTGAGCAAACAGACCCGCGATCAGAAAGAGATCGCGCAGGTAGGGACCATCTCGGCGAACAACGACGAGACCATAGGCAAGATCATCGCCGAGGCGATGGACAAGGTCGGCAAGGAAGGGGTCATAACCGTAGAAGAGGCAAAGGGCATGGAGACGACCCTCGACGTCGTCGAGGGCATGCAGTTCGACCGCGGCTACCTTTCTCCTTACTTCGTAACGGACGCGGAGAGGATGGAGAGCGTCCTCGAGGACGCATTTATACTTACGCACGAGAAGAAATTGAGCAACATGAAGGAAATGCTCCCGTTGCTCGAGCAGATTGCAAAATCGGGCAAGCCGCTGCTGATCATCGCGGAGGACGTCGAGGGGGAGGCCCTTGCAACCCTTGTCGTAAACAAACTGAGAGGTACCCTCAACTGCTGCGCCGTAAAGGCACCAGGCTTCGGCGACAGGCGGAAGGCAATGCTCGAGGACATCGCGATACTGACGGGCGGGAAGATGATTGCAGAGGAGATGGGCATAAAGATCGAGAGCATAACGCTGAAGGACCTCGGAAGGGCAAAGAGGATCGTCGTCGACAAAGAGTACACGACCATCGTTGACGGCGAAGGCAAGAAGTCCGAGATAGACGGCAGAATAAAGCAGATAAGGACACAGATACAGGACACGACTTCCGACTATGACAAGGAGAAACTACAGGAGAGGCTCGCAAAGCTCGTGGGCGGGGTCGCAGTCATAAAGGTCGGCGCCGCGACGGAAGCCGAGATGAAAGAGAAGAAGGCAAGGGTCGAGGATGCGCTCCACGCAACGAGGGCTGCTGTAGAGGAAGGTGTCGTCCCGGGCGGCGGAGTGGCGCTCCTGAGAACGATACCCGCACTCGAGAAGCTCAGCCTTGAAGGCAGGGAGGAGCAGCTCGGCGTCGACATCGTTAAAAAGTCGCTCGAAGAGCCTATACGACAGATCAGCGCCAACGCAGGCAAAGAGGGCTCAGTGATCGTAGAGAAGGTCAAGGCCGAGAAAGGGAATTTCGGCTTCAATGCGCTTACCGAGAAGTTCGAGGACCTGATGCAGGCCGGCGTCATCGATCCGACAAAGGTCGTAAGGACCGCACTTCAGAACGCAGCGTCCGTATCATCGGTGCTACTTACAACAGAGGTCATGATAACCGAGAAGCCGAAGGACGAGAAGATGCCTCCGATGCCCGGCGGCGGCATGGGCGGTATGGGTGGCATGGGCGGTATGGAGTATTAAGACAGCAGCCAGTGCAGGATGCTATAAATCGAGGGCGGTTCGTTCGACCGCCCTCTTATTTAACCTGGAAAATACAAAAGGGAAGTTTGCTCATTCGCTCGATGTACCCATAATATATACCTTTAGGTAATGAAGGCTCATAATTGTTGAAGTTGATTTGATATGTTTGTAACGGTTATTACAAAAATTATTGGCTCACTTTGCGAAAAGCTTGTAACTTGTTCACCTGCAGAATCTAAAGCCATGAATCTCAAC
>JAMCVD010000015.1 GCA_023381995.1 Deltaproteobacteria bacterium | reverse complement strand
AAACAGATTCTAATAGTAAAAAGGACAACGACAAACATTAAGATAGTCAGACATTGGGGGCGGGACTACATTTTTGACAATTGTGCAATGTGTGGACACGACCCCATTTTGTTCCGCTACTGCCTTGAAGGTGGTTGTAGTTCAGTTCTTATTAGTATGACTTCGAGGATAATGCTCTACTATGTAAAATCCAAATGATTAAACAAAGCATGAAATATGAGATGCAGAAATAGTATATTTCTTTTTTATATAATTTTGACATCGTGTTATACTACTACTGGCGCTGGATCGGGAGTTCAAACCCCTCTGCCTGTTAAACTGAATCCGCCAGAGACGTATAAAGCGGGGAAAGGGGAGCAGGAATTCAAATTGCTGTGCTTCGGTCTTGGTGGTGGGCTGCATAATATAAGTTCTACATACAATGATTTTGCATATTACTTGTATCAGGGATGGTATCCTGCTTTTTATGGGCATGAACAAACTTCGCCAATTACCTCGATTGGTTTTCCTTTAGAGATATGTGAATTGTTTGGGAGTTACCATGCGTTTGTTAGTGCCAGCGATAGAATAGAAGACTTTAGATTCAAGGATGTTGTTACTACGCTCGGTATATCGATAGGGTTTGATTGGAAGCACCTCGCGTTAAGGTTTGGCGGGAATGTACCATTCGCTATTTCTCAGGAAAAAAGCTATGAGACAGAATCTTTTACACCGATGTTATCCGTGGGTGCGTATTATAAGTGGTCATAAATAATCTAAGGAGATAGTGCTATGAAGGAATATCCTTTTAGGGTCTACACAATACTTATAATGACCATACTCATCTTCACGGGCTGCCCGTCCAGTCCACCCCATTCAACTTCAAGCGGCGACATCGTCCTTCAGGGGTTCTCCAAGACCGGGAACATTGTCGGCAATCTTGTCATGGCCTCGGGGGATAGGCTTTATATAGGCTGGTCCGGGCTCAACAGCGGGGATTTTTTGACAGGCACGAGTGCAAATGTTTATGTCTCGGCGTGGGACGGAAAGACCTTGGATCCACTCGGCAATGTCGTCGGAACAATTCCGAGGTATAGTGCTGCACCTGTGGGAAACGTTCCTTTGATAAGCATCGGCATGTACGACCGTGAACCTATTATAGCCATGGCTGATGCCTCTGGAGATGTCATCGTCAAACTATGGGACAAGAGCACCTGGAACACCATCGGTGATCTTAAGCTTGCCGATATCAGCGATACCGTTACCGCTCTCAGCAGCATCACGACAACATCGAACAGGCTCTATCTTGCCTATGGAGAAAGACTCACGACAGGCTCTACCATAATCAATGTGGTCGCTTATGACGGCTCTACATGGCGATCGCTACCAGCCCCGGCGATCATCCCTGACGGCAGCTTCCTTATATCTCTGGATATGGCAGAAATGACCGTTAACCCGGTGATCGTGTGGATGACGGGGAACGACGGTACCGGCAAGTTGACAATCCCGGTCAGTGAATGGGACGGCACGCAATGGACCAGCCTATCGGACAATATGAAGGTATATAGTTCCCCCTGGCTCATGACAATGGGAGCTCCTTCATGCAGTATAACGGATACACCGAATGGGATCGCAGTGATGTGGAACGAGGGCAAGCCTATCACAGACCCTTCGATGGGACTTTCGTACATACCAACCGGGATCGTGTCTACATACGACGGCACGCAGTGGAAACAGCTTGACGATGAAGTAAACAACGATTATCCCGGCATAGCGACTGACGACAGGGACGCAGAGCAGCTTCGGGGACTATGGATAAACAATAAGCTCTACGTAACATTCACCGAAATGGCCCAGGTATTCCTTGCATATTATAGCGGCAGTGGATTCAGTGATAGAGGAAACACGCTCAACGCACACCCGTGGCTCTCGGGCGGCTACATGGCATATGCTCCGTATCTTGTCCAATGGAACGGTGACCTATATCTGAGCTTTGTTGAATATGCCATGGACCAGAATACTGGTGCCGTGTCTTCGAACCCCGTGATCAGAGAGGTATTAGTCAGTCCATAATTGTATTGACCTTGAAGACCAAATCCCTCCTGACTTTTACCTTTTAGAAGAAAACATCGGGGTCAGGTAACATGAAAAGCGGTAATCTCTAATAGCCTCTGATATAATCAGAAGCAATAAAATAAGGAGGAGGTGCCGCATGATGTATGTAGGGATAGATTTTCACAAGAAGTATTCAATAGCAAGTGCATCAGTGTATGATATGTATCATACACATCTTCCAAGAGTGAGGATATATCGGTCTCATGGAGGAGACTATGAGCAAACAGGTTTTCGAACTGGATCTACGACAGTTGCCACCTGCTTTACGGCATGTAAAAATATTCGAGCTATGGGATCAAATGAAATCAGGACAGTCAATTCTACTGATAAACGATCATGATCCAAAACCGCTGTACTACCAGTTTGCTGCCGAATTCAGTAACGGCTTCGTATGGCAGTATCAGGAGGAAGGGCCGGAAAACTGGGTCGTGACGATAAGCAAAAAATAGGTTCGAGATAGGGATTCACCCGTAACATTGACCAATTTTGGTAATTCGAGGGGCAATCCCGGTCTGCCATTTGAACTTCTTCTATATTTTAGTATAGGGCAATAAGGACAACGTTCCAAGAGTGCTGACATGTATTGGCTTAGTACAGAAGGATTAATTATTATGGGTATCCTGACACTCAGTGCAGTTGCAGATATTCTATTCCTCCTACTTTTATATAAAGACTTAATCAAAATCTTCAGAAGCGCGCATTTTGGTATGAAGGTTCTCGCCCTGATGCTGTCCTTGGGGTTATGCGCCCCCTTTGTTATAGCACTTCACAGATTCACCATATTTTTCTTAATTCATCACATTGTATACCTGTGGTTGCTCATTATGATCCTGCTGTGCATATTTCTTGCGTCAAGTTTATTGAAATTGGGCTAAGGAAGATCATCCAGCGGGTAAGTTGAAGAGAATAACAGCCCCCAAAAGAGAGGGTTCACAACGCCCTCTATAACTCCTGCCTGTCCGCGAAGCTGGTATACCTCTCATGTTCCACGATGAGAGATAAAATACGCAAATCGTTAAATCTATTGACAACTTTAATTCATTACAATAAAAAAAACCGAAGAGGGGGTATTTATCTCAATGGGGTAACGGTGCTGAAAATTGTAGCAGTTTTCCTCATCTTTAGTTTTATTTTACCGCCAATGCATCTCTTGCATCCTCGGCAAGAGATATCCAAATCCTATCTCTATCTTTTATGTCAGCTTCTGTCGGACAGCACCCGTCAAGGGCGTGTGCTATGAAGGACCTACACTATGGAGGACACAATGGACAGTAAGAACAAAAAACTTTTCAATGTAATAACCATAAGTTTACTTGCTCTGTTTATGGCAGCAGGCTGTGCAGGTAAGAATGGGGCAAACGGCACGAACGGGGCAGCAGGGCCAGCAGGGGCAACAGGATCCGCCGGGACACAGGGACCTGCCGGTCCTCAGGGAGCAACAGGGGCATCTGGCACATCGGGGGCGAACATGCCCGTTATAAACGGTATCTATATTTCACCAAACCCCGTTGTCCCGGGTGGCGCCGCAAGCGCCTCGGTTACTGCCCAGGCCCCGTCAGGGACCACTCTGACATATACGTGGAGCGTAACGTCCGGCTGGTCCGTTACGCCAAACGGCTCTACCGCGGTCATTATTGCACCGAACGCACTCGGCATGAGCGGAGACATCTCTGTTCAGGTAAAGGACAGCAACGGCAATGTTGTGGATGGCTCCATAGCCGTATCCACCGGTGGCTGGAGGATACTCTATCGGGTCGGCAGTCAGCCTCAGGAGATCGCCGCTGACAGCGCGGACAATGCATGGATTACAAACCTCGCAAGCAACGATATTATGAAACTGGGCGCCTTTTCAGGCCTGGTGTCCCAGGCCTTTACTATGGACAATGGTCCTTACGGCATAGCGATCGATGCATCAGGCAATATCTGGGTTGCAAGCAGCGTAAGCAGTACTATTACCGGCATAACACCGCAGGGTATTCAAATAGGCCATTATTCCGTGGGTTATACAATGACTACGGACTGCATTCCATTTGATGCGGCCGTATCGTCATCAGGCAACGTCTGGATCGTTGGCTCGTGTGGGGGGTATGATGGCTTTGTAGAAGAGATGAGTCCCTCTGGCAGTATAATCACGAGCACAACCATCAGCGGCAACAGTGTTCTGGTAGGTGTTGTGATCGATCATTCAGGCAATGTCTGGGCCACGGATGAAGCCAACGGTAATGTAATAAAGCTGTCCCCTTCTGGAAATGTTATAGGGACATATCATGTAAGCGGCTATCCCGTAGGCATAGCAGTGGATGCGTATAATAATGTGTGGATAGCGGGTATATTCAATCTTACCGAATTGAATCAGTCCGGCTTTATTATAGGGTCATACTATAATACAGGCGGTACCAATCTACCTATAGATGTTGCCATAGATTCGTCTCATAATATCTGGGTGACGAATTATTTCAGTGACATTGTCGGCGAATTGACTTCCACAGGTACCCTTGAAGCAACATATACAGTCGGTTCTTCCCCTCTCGGCATAGCGATAGATGGATCAGACAATGTCTGGGTCGCGAATTCGGGTAGCAATAGTGTCAGCATAATAACGGATACCACAGGGACGCCGATAACAAATACCTATGGTGTAGGGATCACACCCTATGCTGTCTCGATAGACCCATCGACAGGCCACGGCTGGGTCACCAATATGGGCAGCGAGAATATAATGGCTCTCAGCATCGGCGGCAGCGTCATAACGACCGTCTCTGTAAACTTCTCGCCTGGCGGCATTGCCATAACAACATCCGGCTATGTATGGGTAACAAACGGCCTTCCTTTTGCAGGAGGCGTCATGACCTTGTCCGTTACCGTTATTAATACGTCTTCGTACACACAAACTACATATCTTCCTCTTCAAGTCCCCGTATTTTTAAAAGGCGATCCGGAAGGAATAGCTATAGATAGCTCAGGTAATATGTGGCTGGCAAACTACGGCAACTCCACGGTAAGCGAGATGAGTGCATCCGGCGTTACGCTGGCAACCTTTACCGTGGGCACATGCCCGAAAAACATCGCAATAGATCAGGCAAAATATGTGTGGGTGACGGACCCATGCACGAACAATATATTCAAGTTAAACGGCAGCGGCATTCAATTGACCGTTGCCGTGGGCGGCTCTCCGGACGATGTTGCCATCGATCAATTCGGAGATGTCTGGATCACGATACCCTCCCTGGACAGCATTGCCGAATTCTACTCCGACGGTATAACCGTGGGCACGTATCCTGTTGGTATAGGCCCGTCCGGCATAGCGATCGATGCATCAGGCAATGTCTGGGTAGCAAACAGCGGTGACAATACCATTACAAAGCTGGAACCCAGCGGGAATTATCTGGGCACATACGATGTCGGTGTGAACCCGCAGGACATCGCCATAGACAAAGACGGAGATGTCTGGGTCACGGACGGGGGAGACAACACGGTCACGGAGTTCGCCTTCATGACGTCCGGTCCGGAATACTTCCCATACACAGGCCCCCAATGGCCGTGAGAGTTGAAGAGTTATTAAAGGTTAGGAGTTTGATAGTAAAATAAATTTGCCGTTATAGCAGTATTTGTATCTTTGATGATTATTATTGAATGTTGCCGTAGGCATCATTTTGCAGGTAAGATAGTTTGTGGCTCCTGCGGGCGGCATTCAATAACAGGTTAGTATGCCTTCAAAAAGAAAGAGAGGTGAATAAAATGCAAGTGATAATGGTTACAAAATCTGAGGGAAAGAATGTTTGGGTGAGTTTGAAACTTCTACTACCAGTTTTGATGCACAAAAAAACCTGAATTGCATTAAAGAACGCCCTGGAGATGATTGTTACTTTATTGGCATGCAAAAATCACAGGAGGTTATGAAAATGTCCGATCAAAGAAAACAACCATCATTATGGATAACATTTTTTATAGGTGTAATCACCCTCGCGTTGATCATTGTTTATAACGTAAGAATGCAGCAATTGGATAAGCTATCGGTATCATACGAATCATCGGTACACCACAAATCGTATGTGCACATAAAACCCATACCTCCAAATCCCGCCCTGCTATTACCGGCAGGAGATTACGTAGAGCCTGTTACCAATTTTGCAATGGAGGATATCCAGTCACCGGTCGGCTTGCTGTGGAGTGGTTTCTCGGGTATGGAAGGTATCTTAACACAGATACATCAACCGGTAAGACTGGTATATTGGGAAAATTTCATCCATGCCGATACCGGTTACAATCAAACTTTCAACAGCATGCGTCTATTGATAATCACCGTAAACGGATTTGAGGATTTGAATAAATCCAAAATGTTTGTGGATGCGGTCGATCGCTATGTGTACAACGGAGGTAATTTGCTTGTCTTCGGGCAGGAATTTGGAGACGAGTTTCAAGCATTACCCAGCGGTCAGGTCGTTGGATACGGCTGGAGAGAGAGCCAACTGTATAGGAACAAATCGGTCTATGCAGTAGAGCAGCAGCCATTCCTTACAAGTTTTACCGGTACAACGCCCAATATAACAATAGAAGGCTTTTTCTCGCACCTCCCCGATGGAGCAAAGACCATACTAAGAAGCAGATTAAATGGACAGCCTGTTCTTGTAATGTACCATTATGGTAAAGGCACTGTAATAGCTACAACGTCTGTAGGTCCTTCTTATTATGATGCCCGACAGATGACATACGATGATCTGTATCTTATCAGAGATATTATTTCATGGCTTATTGAACCAGATCGGCTATTAGAAGCAAAACCGGGCGAAACGATCACACTTACTGTATCATTAACCAATGAGGCCACAAATCAAAAGATGATAGACTGTTGGAAAATATATAATGACGCTACAGAACGCAAACCTATTACCTATCAGGTACCTCGTGTAGCGAGTAAGGCATTTATCTACATTTATACTCCTGGTGAGAATTCCATGAATAATGTGGCTTATTATGGGATACCAGTAAAACTTGGCGTAGGCGAGTCACAAACTGCATCTATTCAATTTACCGTCCCTGCCGATGCCCCATCGGGTATATGGCATGTTAGTTATAATTTAACACAGTTCTGCGGCAGTTTTTATGGCACAGTCAACACAATGCCCGCACAAAGTAACCGAGAAGTGTTGAAAGACCGTTTTGTAGTGAGCAAGCCGCCCCCGCCGGCATTCAATCAGGACGACATTACAACAGAGGTAACAGTCCCCAGTATTAAATTTAAAATTAACGAGCCTCTAAAAGCGACCATCCATGTGTGGAGCACCAGGGCTACGGATACAACCGTTACTATAAGCGGATATGACTGGCATCACCCGGATGCCATAAAATTTGGTCCATTATCATTGAATGTGCCGGCACACGGTGAAAACGACTATGTTTTTACCTTTATGCGGCATGAATCTTATAACTGTTATTTAGCCGTTGATTACAAATGGATTACAAATAATAAAATGGAACAAACCGGAGAAGCCCGCACACTCCTCGAAAGTTATCAGGAGAATGGCGAAGCTGAAGTGATAAGAAACGCACGTAATAAAGATTTGCAACACATACAAGAAGTCGAGCAGGGAATCCAAAGGCAAAAAGATATAACGCAGAAGACCTACAAGGTAGGGAGGACACCAGAGGGTGTAGCCATTGATGCAAGCGGGAATGTGTGGGTAGCAAACAACGGAGATAACACTGTCACAAAACTTAACCCCGATGGCACAGTAATTGGTAATTACAAAGTCGGTGTTCATCCGAATAGTATTGCCATAGACACATCTGGAAATGTCTGGGTTGCCAATCATGGTGATTTGATGGCTGATCGTAATGGTAGCGTTACAGAATTAAGCTCCCGTGGCAGCATAGCAAAGAGCTACAATGTCGGCGGATATCCGGAGGGCATTATGGTAGATCATTCGGGGAATGTGTGGGTGCTGGATGCGGGGAAGCAAGCAGTTTACAATAAAACCTCTTTGACTAAGATTATACCAATAACATCCAAAGTTTTGGATTATCTTATAACAGGCGGGGGGAGCACAGGTATGGCAATGGATGTCTCTCAAAACTTATGGGTAACAAACGGTATATTTAATTTAAACAAAATAGATCAAGATGGTACATTGATTTCAACTTACAAGGTCATTGGAGCCAGTGGCGGCATAGCTATAGATCAAAGTGGTAATATATGGATGACGAATTATGGACGCGACACAGTTGCAAAGTTGAATACAAGTGGAATAGAGATAGGGAACTATAGTGCCGGAGTAAAGCCTCGTAATATTGCTATAGATGCATCAGATAATCTGTGGATTATAAATGATACGGACAACAACAATGTAACAGAAATAAGTTCTGATGGCACATTGCTTACGATTTATAGTGCCGGTAGTCGTCCTGCAGGTCTTGCGATAGATTCAAAAGGCAATGTATGGGTTACTGATACAGGCGGGGGATTTCTCTTTAATTCTCCGAGTAGCAATGGCTCTGTTATAGAGTTGATAGGTGCAGCAAAAGGTCCCCAATACTGGCCTTACACCGGACCACAATGGCCGTGAGGGGGGTAGGACATAACTCTTCTTTATCCGAAAGGATGCATTTGCGAATGATAATTATGGACCAGCTTCAGTAAAAGCGTTTCTGGCAGTCCTTCCTCTATGAGTTGACTTATATCTCACCCTGTGGGAAAATGAAAAACGTGTCCTTGCGATAAGGAGAAGGAATGTTTGAAAAATTCATTGAAGTCAACAGCCGGGGCGCCGGGGCGATACGCGACTGGAAGGCGAAGACGGGCAGGAAGGTGATCGCCGTGATGCCGGAGTATTTTCCGTCGGAGGTCATCACCGCGCTCGGTGCGCGTCCGGTACGCTTCCGGGGCGCGCAGGTGCCCATCTCAAAGGCGGACACGTACCTCCAGTCGTTCTCATGCACGACAACCAGGACGATCCTCGAGCAGGCGCTCAACGGCGACATGGACCACGTGGACGCCTTTGTATTCACGTCCATGTGCGACAACCAGCAGAACCTCGCGGAGGTCTTCAAGAGGCTGTTCCCGGACAGGCCGGTAATAATCTTCATGATACCCTTCACATCGCAGATCCAGTCGCGGCAGGAGCGCCTGAGAGAGCAACTCGACGCCGCTATAGCGGGGCTCGAGAAGGTAACGGGCAGCACGTTTACGCAGGACGCCTTCGGGCAGGCAAAGGTCCTCCACAGGAGACGCGGCGATCTCATCAGCAGGCTCTACGACGTCAGAAGGCGCAATCCCGGCGCGGTGTCCGCGTACGGGTTCTATTCTGCCCTGAAGGCGGGCTCGTTCCTCCCGGTCGAGGAGCATGCTGACATGCTCGGTCCCCTGGTGTCCCGGCTCGAGAAGGAGCCGGCACGGCCCGCGGAACACAGGGTCATTCTGTCCGGCATTACGCCGGAGCCCCTCGATCTCACGAAGGTGTTCGATGAGATCGGGCTGCACGTCGTGGACGACGACATGACCAGCGGTGGTAGGCTCTATTCGAGGGGCGTGCTCCCGGGCACGGACGCCGCAGACATCGACGGCTTCGTCTTCGGGGGCAGCCCGTGCTCTACCCTGTACGACCCCTCGAAAGACAGGAGGGCGTACCTCACCGAGAAGGCACTCGCCAGCGGGGCGGGCGTGGTGCTGTGGCAGATAAAATTCTGCGAGCCCGAGGCGTTCGAGCGTCCGGACCTCATGGGTCGTTTGAAGCAGAGCAGCGTACCCGTCATAAGCTTCGAAGTCGAGCTCCAGATGGCCGGCCTCGAGGGCATCAAGACGAGGCTCCAGGCATTCAAAGAGATCATGGAAGAAATGCGGAGGCAGGGATGACCAGGTTCCGTGTGTCAGAAACGATGAAAGAGCTGATGGCCTCGTACTACCTCGAGGCCAAGAACGCGGCGTACAACAACACCCCGGTAGCGTGGATCACGTCCGGCGGCCC
>JAMCVD010000114.1:2976-10145 GCA_023381995.1 Deltaproteobacteria bacterium | reverse complement strand
AGAGCATACAGGGCCAGATCGCCTCGCTCGGGCAGGAGTTCGAGAGCAACAGCGGCAGGGTCCGGACCATGGAGGAGGAGGCGACAACGGCAGGGGGAAGGCTCGCGGGTATGAGCGAGGAGATTCAAAAGATACAGAACGAGATCAGCGATGCGAAGGTATTCTACGACAGGGAACTCAAAGAGTCCTCGGACATAGAGCGGGAAATAAGGCAGATCGAGAAGGACGCCTCAGCCCTCAGGGAGAGGGAGTCCGCCCTCGCCATCGAGAACTCGGAACTGACGATGAAAGCGAGCTATTGCAACGATACCTCGAAAGACAAGTACGGTACCAGCCTCGATCAGTACGAGACCGAGCCCATACCGGAGGAGGCAATGGCGAAGAGCAGGGAGAGGCTTGCCCTGCTGTCCGAGAGAATAGCGAGGATGGGAGACGTCAACATCGGCGCCATCAGCGAGCACGAGGAGCTGCAGGGCAGGGTCGATTTCTACGAGAGGCACAAGCAGGACCTCGAGAAGGCCATAGACGATCTCAAAAAGGTAATACAATCCATCAACAGGGAATCGAGAAAGCTGTTCAGGGAAGTGTTCGACAGGGTGAACGAGAACTTCAAAAAGGTGGTGCCGAAGCTGTTCGAGGGGGGGAAGGGGGAGCTGGTCCTGACGGACGAGCAGGACCTCCTGGAGAGCGGCATGGAGATCGTCATCCAGCCGCAGGGCAAAAGGCTCCAGAACATAAGTCTCCTTTCGGGCGGCGAAAAGGCGCTTTCCGCGGTCGCACTGCTGATATCGGTCTTCATGGTCAGGCCGAGCCCGTTCGCACTGCTCGACGAGATCGACGCCCCCCTGGACGACGCCAGCGTCTCAAAGCTCAACAACCTCATCAAAGAGCTCTCCGCGAATACCCAGTTCATACTCATAACCCATAACAAGCGGACCATCGAGATAGCGGACGTCATATACGGGATCACGATGGAAGAGCCGGGCGTTTCGAAGATCATATCCGTGAAGCTCCAGAAAGAACCCGCCTGATACCGGGCGCCTATGGACGGGCTGTTCGCAAAGATGACATCCCTCCTTGCAGGACTGTCCGGCAAAGGGGGCACGACGGACATGGACCGGGAGCGCTACACCGACGAGCTGCTGTCGATGGACATGGACATCAACGTCATAGAGAGGCTGATGGAGAAGATGGGCGCCCCGGGGACGGACCCTTCCGAGCTCCTGAAGGAAAGGATGAAGCAGATACTGCTGTCGGTCCCCCTGTGTGCGCCGGCGTGCGGCATACTCATGGTCGGCATCAATGGCTCGGGCAAGACCACGACGATAGCCAAGCTCGGCAGGTGGTACACGGACCGGGGGTACAGCGTCATAGTCGGGGCAGGAGACACTTACAGGGCCGCTGCCATAGACCAGCTCTCCATCCTGGCCGGGCGGACCGGCATAGACATCGTAAAGGCGAAGCCCGGCGTGGACCCGGCATCGGTCATACACGATGCCGTTATGGCATATAGGCACAGGGCCATGGACGTTGTCATAGGCGATACCGCGGGCAGGCTGCATACGAACGTAAACCTGGTAAACGAGCTTAAAAAGATCAAGTCCGTCATGACAAGGGCGATGGCAGGCGACAGGCTGGTGACATACCTTGTCATGGATGCGACGATAGGAAAGAACTCGTTCCAGCAGGCAAAGCTGTTCGAGGAGCACATAGGCATCGACGGCATCATCATTACAAAGCTCGATGGTACCGCAAAGGCCGGCATCATATTTACCATATGCGACGTACTGGGGCTGCCGGTGGTGGCCATAGGCACCGGAGAAGGCATGGACGATTTTATGCCGTTCGACAGGGACGCATTCGTGGAGGGGCTGTTCAAATGAACAGGCCCGTCGTGTATGCGCACAGAGGGGCGTCCGGCTATGCGGTCGAGAACACCATCCCCTCCTTCGAGCTCGCCATAAAGATGAAGGCGGACGCCGTCGAGTTCGACGTCCAGCTTCTGTCAGACGGCGAGGTCGTGGTGTTCCATGACTTCGATCTGAACAGGCTGTTCAGCGTCGACAGGCGTATATCCGTGCTGACGGCGAAAGAGCTCGGGAGGTACACGTTTCCCGATGCCGGCATCCCCATGCTCGCGGAGGTACTCGAGGCCATAGGACACAGAATCGCCATGAACATAGAGCTCAAGTCGCAGTCCGACGACCCCTCTGTCCTGCGCAGGCTCTGTAAGAGGGTCCTGGAGCTCGTAGAGGCGCGCGGCTTGATCCACGATGTCGTCGTCTCCTCTTTCAATAGGGAGGCTTTACGGCAGATGCGGGAGCTGTCCGACGAAATAAGCATGGCCGTGCTCGTTGGCGATCTGTCAACAGGCGACGCGCATGTGCAGGGGCAAGGCCGTACGCTGGCATTCTACATAAAGACGGCCAGGGACACGCGCTCGTATGCGATAAATATGTCGTATACCAGTGCCGATGCACGGGTCGTGCAGGACATACACAGCGCTGGCTTTCAAGTCAATGTCTATACGATAAACGACGACGACCTTATGAGAACGGTCCTAAGGAAAGGCGCTGACGGGTTCTTTACCAATTATCCGGACAGGGCAGTGGCTGTGGTCCGCCGGATACCCGGTATGCCGACAACTTAACCCGAAAAATGCATTTGCAAGATAGGGAAGTTTGTGGAATGAGTGATAAGCCTGCGTCGAACAGGGGTATTCTTCGAATATCGGCAAAAACTATAACGATGGTTTGTGCATATAAACTTACAGAGGGCTATAACATCCCTTTTGACAAAAAGCTTATAGAGCTTCGGGGGATCGCACGCCCCGTGCCCCGCATGGGTACCCCGAACGAATGAGCAAACTTCCCTATTGCATTTTTCAGGTTAACTTGCTTGCACCCGGAGACTTGTTTGGCATATCATGGAATCATGGAGGTCCTGGGTTTAGGTATCGACATCGTGCAGGTCGCTCGGGTCCGTAGGCTACTCGGGCAGAAGGGAGACAGGTTTGTCCAGCGGGTCTTTACGGACGACGAGCGCAGATACTGCGAGGGATTCAGAAACAGGGCGGAGAGGTATGCTGCAAGGTTTGCTGCAAAGGAGGCCGTACGAAAGGCCATATCTCCGCTCTACAAGGGCTATTACAGCTCCAGGGAGATAGAGATTACAAGAAGGGCAGACGGCATGCCCGGGGTCAAGCTCCACGGGAAGCTGTCCGTGGTCGGGGAAAAGGGTGTCGGCTTCCTGCTCTCGATGTCCCATGAGCGCGACTACGCGATAGCTGTTGTGATTATGCAGAAAGGCACGGTCATAGATTGATTGACATGCCGGGGATACTGTTATAGATCCTGTAAGAAAACTCGGTCTTTTTTCTCTAACGGATAAAATGGGGAAAAGGGGGTGACATATGGACAGGAGCTTTTTCAACAACGTCAGACAGCAGACCGTCAGACTATCGGAAAGGGAGGTCCAGTTACCCATACTGTATTATGACGTGTCGGCCTTCGCAAGCTCGTTTACCGTCCCAACAAGGCTCATAAAAGGGATACTGCCCTCGAAGCATATGAGGCCCGCTGAGATCCTTCCGGGCAGGTCCGTCGTTACCATCGCGGCATTCGAGTATAGGGACACGTCCGTAGGCCCTTACAACGAAGTTGGGATAACCATACCCGTTTTGCTCGATCCGATCATCAATCTGCCGGTCCTGCCCCTGCTGCTGGAAAAGCGCTACAAAAAGCTCGGCTTTTATGTCCATCACCTGCCTGTCACGACGAAAGTCGCGCACGATGCAGGCAGGGAAGTGTGGGGCTATCCTAAATTTATCGGCGAGATCGCTTTCGAAGACAAAGATAGCGTCCTGACCATGTCCCTCGCGGAGAAGGGAGAGCTCATACTCAGGGTGCGCCTTGACAGGTCGGCCTTCGGGGGCAGGAGACCGTCGCCCTACTTCTGGGACTTCAGAACATACACCATAAAGGACGGGAAGATACTCAAGACCGTCGTGGCGACAAGGAGTCTGTATTTGAGGACCATGAAGAGAGGGGCCTCTACCCTGGAACTCGGCAGCCATCGGATATCAGGGGAGCTTGCATCGTGGGACGTGGCGAAGGACTCGATCGATACACGGTGGATGCCCGACTTCCAATCGATACTGCCAGAGGCCGAGAGCAGGTATGACCAATAGCGTCGGGGGGAAAAACATCCTTACTTCTGACGACCGGAAGGCGATAGAGGAGCTCGCATACGGGTTTGTAAAAAAAGAGATACAGTCGATGTTCTCGCATGCCGGAGCGGACGGCGATCTGTCGAGGGTACCGGACATACTGGAGCAGGGAGCAAGGATCGGACTGCTTGCCGAGCACGGCAGGGAAGAGGCAGGGACGGGTGTATGGGGCACGACGACGCTGTCCGAAGGACCGGCGCTGTCCATAGGCCTTTTGAAGATCATCTCTCAGACGTGCGGGGGGGTAGGGGCGTGTTTCCATGCCGCTGGCCTTGGCAGTCTTGCAGCGGACATGATAGGATTGGACATAGACGGAAGGCTTGCCTGCATAATGCCTGATTTTGACGATCTTCACGTAATGCCCTGTTTGACCGATGCAGAGACGGCCTATGGCAGGTCCTCGATACGGTGCGATTCTACGGACGCCGGCCATGTGATAAAGGGCAGGAAGGAATTTCTGCTGCAGTCCGGCCGGACGACGTCGTATGTCTTGATTGTGCCGGCAAAGGCAGGCAATACATACGCATGGGTCGCTGCGACCATTTCAGCTTCAGATGATAGACTAAAGATTTCAAATATCCAGGGACAAATGGGTATCAGGGCAGTATCTATAAATAATATAGAAATAGATAATAAATATATCGATAAACAATATGTTATAACTATTAACGATAAAGATTATAGATATATTATTTATGCCTATCACCTTATCGGTCTAACCGCTGTCCTGACAGGAATAGCAAAGGGCGCGATAGCCTCTGCGATAAAGTATGCAAGGGAAAGGTATCAGGGCGGAGACCTTATCATAAAACACCCCGCCATAAGGTTTTTGATTGCGGAATCCGAGGCAAGGGTCATGGCAATAGAGTCCATGCTCGAGGGCGTATCGGGATATGCCCGGGGAGATCGTTCCGGGGACATACGGGGTCTTGTGAAATATGCCGCCGCGCTGAAGTGGTTCGGGGCCGGGGAGTGCGTCCGGGCCATTACGGACAGCCTTCAGGTGTTCGGGGGCTACGGATACATGGAAGACTACGGCATGGAGAAGCGTCTGAGAGACGGACAGACATTGAAAAGCCTTTCCGGCTCGTCCGTTATCCACAGGCATACCGTGATAGACAATATGGAGACACTGCCATGACAAAGACGGACTTCAGGTATGCAGTCTCGACACTAAAGCCACTCGGCAGATGGCTTGTCAACGCCGACAATATAAGCACATGGGAACACGATACAAGAACGCTGCCCCTCCCTTACAGGAGGCTCAGAAACAAGTACAGGACATTTGCCAGGGAGCACCTTGGGCCGATAGCGCTCGAGGTCGACCGCGACATCGGGCATTTCGATCCGCTCCCTGTGCTCAGGAAGGCAGGGAGGGCAGGGCTGCTGTCGGAATTCATGGTCAAGCCCATCGGCTCGGCGAGCTTTTACGGGCTGTTTCATAATATCACCTTTCCGGCAGTCTTGAAGGCCGAGGAGCTGACGAGCGTATGCGGGGGACTGGGACTGCTCATACTCGATCACGACCTCGGCGTGGCGCCGATTATGCTTTCGGGCGATGTATTCCAATACCTCAAGTGGATGAGCAAGATTGCCTATGCCAATAAGTACGGAGAGATGTGTCCCACGGCATTCGCGATAACGGAACCGTCCGCAGGCTCCGATGTGGAAGACTCGGCCGGCGCCTCGAGCGCGAGGCTCATGACGTATGCGGAGCCAGTGGATGGCGGATACGTAATCAACGGGAGGAAGGTCTTTATAAGCAACGGCGGTATTGCGAAGTACGTAACCTTGTTTGCGGCCATAAAGGGTGAGGGGGCGGAGTCATGGACATGCTTCCTGATCGACAGGGATATGAAGGGCTTTTCCGTGGGACGTCATGTCGAGAAGAAGATGGGACAGAGGGCCTCGGACGCATCGGAGCTGGTCCTCGAAGACGTCTTTGTTCCGGCCAGCAGGGTACTGGGCAGGGTACGCAGCGGATGGGCGGTCAACCGCAATGTCCTCGCGTACTCGCGAGTGGGGGTCGCGGCCATATCGCTCGGGATAGCGAGGGGCGCGCTCGAAAAGACCATCGATTTCTGCAAGACACATTCGCTCGCGGGCAAGCGGCTTATGGACTATCAGGACATACAGCTTACCGTGGCGGACATGATGGTAGACGTCGCCGCTGCAAGGGGCATTACATGGCAGGCTGCAAGGTCGTTCATCCCGTATCAGGGCGCAACCGCAGGCGCAAAGGTCTTCGCGAGCGACACGGCGTATAGGGTCAGCAACAGCGCGATGGAGATCATCGGCGACTACGGGTACGTGAACGAGTACGGCATCGAGAAGGCTTTGAGGGACGCGCGGCTTACCCAGATATACGAGGGGACGAACCAAGTCAACAGGCTCGCACTGATAGAATGGCAGTTGGACTCGGAGCTCTCGTAGACTACACGGTCCGCAGGGTGATAGACGAGAGCATCGCAAGCTTGACAGATGTCGCGTACAGAGTTTAGCATCATCAATTGCCGAACACGATGATTATTGACTCACATGTACATCTTTTCCCGGACAACCTGTTCAATGCGATCTGGCGGTGGTTTGACACGTATGCATGGCAGATAAAGTATAAGCTGTACTCGGAAGATTGCATACAGAAGCTTACGGACAGCGGTAGAGAGAAGATCGTGTCCTACAACTATGCGCATAAGCCGGGAGTGGCTTCATACCTCAACGTATGGAATAACGCCCTTCAGAAGTCACATCCCGGGCTCGTGGTGTTCGGGGCCATCCATCCGGACGACGAGGACATCACGGTGGAGCTCGACCGGATATTCAGGGTGTACGAGTTTGCCGGGATCAAGCTGCACTGCCATGTTATCTCGCGGTCGCCCGACCATGAAAGCTTCTGTATGCAATCTTCCGAGTACAGCTTATACTTTATCTGCCATGCATA
>JAMCVD010000114.1:1620-2966 GCA_023381995.1 Deltaproteobacteria bacterium | reverse complement strand
GGGAAGGTCCTCACGATACATGCAGGCACAGGTCCGAGCCTCAAAGGGTATGCGCTCCGTACAAAAGAGGTGAGCGGGACGGACAGGATATACAGGTTCATGAAGCGTTTCCCGGAGATGAAATGCATCGTGCCACATCTCGGCGCAGAAGACTATAACGGGTTCTTCGACCTGATGGGGGAGTTCAGGAACTTATGGACCGATACGACCATGACGATGGCCAGATTTTTCGAGAGTCAGCCGCCTGTCGGGGCCATCGTAAGATACCGGGACAGGATCCTCTACGGCTCGGACTTTCCGAACATACCCTACGATTTGATGACGGAGATCGATAACATCAGGTCGCTGGGGCTCGGCAAAGAAACGGAAGACATGCTCTTCTTCAAGAACGCACAGAGATTGTTTGGGATCGGGTAAGCACAGACTCACCAGGCAAAAACGAGTGGTAGTCGACTTTGGCTTCAGGCTTGATACGTTTTCGGCGTAGCATTAAAAACACCGCAGGTTTATACTCGAATCGTCCTCCAAATACTGTATGTCCTCTGAGGCAGGGACACAATATGTTGTACCTATCTATAGAGTTCGTTACGCCCGTGGTCGCTGTAATTTTACTTTTCCTTGACAATCAAAATTCTGAGTTTGTATACAATATTCAAGTTTGTGAACGGCCCGCCTTCCGATTCATTCATCCTTCCTCGTGGATGGGAAAGAAGGGGGACCGAGCAGAACGATGATTGAATACTATGGAGGTAGTATGGGCCAGAACATTGTACAGAAGATAATCTCGTCCCATCTCGTTTCCGGCAGGATGAATGCTGGAGAGGAGATCGCGATAAAGATCGATCAAACCCTTACGCAGGACGCGACGGGAACAATGGCGTACCTTCAGTTCGAGGCGATGGGGATCCCAAGGGTGAGGACCGAGCTGTCTGTCAGCTATGTCGATCACAACACGTTGCAGACGGGCTTCGAAAATGCGGACGATCACAGGTTCCTTCAGACGATAGCCTCGAAGCACGGCGTTTATTTCTCCAAACCCGGCAACGGTATATGCCATCAGGTTCACCTTGAGAGGTTCGGCGTCCCCGGCAAGACGCTGCTCGGCTCCGACAGCCACACGCCGACGGGCGGGGGCATCGGTATGATTGCGATAGGTGCCGGCGGGCTCGATGTCGCGGTCGCGATGGGCGGCGGCCCGTTTTACCTTACCATGCCGAAGGTCGTGCTTGTCCGGCTCAAGGGCAGGCTGAGGCCGTGGGTGAGCGCAAAGGACATCATCCTCGAGCTGCTGAGGCGGTTGACAGTGAAGGGCGGCGTGGGAAAGATATTCGAGTATAAACCTGCGG
>JAMCVD010000114.1:0-1610 GCA_023381995.1 Deltaproteobacteria bacterium | reverse complement strand
ATAACCAACATGGGCGCAGAGCTCGGTGCCACGACGTCCGTTTTCCCGTCCGATGGCATGACAAGGGTGTTCATGACGGCACAGGGTAGGGCAAAGCAGTGCAGGGGGCTCGAAGCGGACAGAGACGCCGGGTACGACGAGATCATCGATATCGACCTTTCGAGGCTTGTCCCGCTTGTGGCCCAGCCCCACAGCCCGGACAAGGTGGTCGAGATAAAGGTCATAGAAGGGCTCAAGGTGGATCAGGTCGCGATCGGGAGCTGTACGAACTCTTCTTACAAAGATATGACGACTGTTGCGAAGATCCTCAAAGGCAGGAAGGTCAGTCCGGAGACCAGCCTCGTCATATCCCCGGGCTCGAGGCAGGTCTTGAACATGATCTCGAAGTCGGGCGCACTGTCCGATATGCTCACGGCAGGTGCAAGGATACTCGAGACCGCCTGCGGACCGTGTATCGGCATGGGGCAGGCACCCGCAAGCGCAGCGGTTTCCATAAGGACGTACAACAGGAACTTCGAGGGGAGGAGCGGTACCCCTGACGCGGGGGTGTATCTCCTGAGCCCCGAGACCGCAGCATTCTCCGCGATAAAGGGCGTGATCACGGACCCGAGAAAGATGGGCAGGCCTGTGAGGGTCACGATGCCCAGGAAATTCGTCATCGATGACAGCATGATCATCCCTCCCTCGAAGCGTCCCGAGACCGTCGAGGTCGTACGGGGGCCCAACATAAAGCCGCTGCCGAGGAAAGAGCCCCTCGCCGACGGCATCTCCGGCCCGGTCGTCCTCAAGGTCGGGGACAACATCACGACCGATCACATAATGCCTGCGGGCGCAAAGATTCTCCCGCTGAGGTCGAACATCCCGGCAATAGCCGAGCACGTGTTCGAGAGGGTCGATCCCGAGTTTGCGAAGAGGGCAAAGGCGAGCAACGGCGGTTTTATCGTGGGCGGATCGAACTATGGGCAGGGATCGAGCAGGGAGCATGCGGCACTGGCGCCCATGTACCTCGGTATAAAGGCCGTCGTTGCGAAGTCGTTTGCAAGGATACACTACGCAAACCTCGTCAACTTCGGGATCCTACCTCTGGTTTTCGCCAACGAGGCGGACTACGGACAGGTGTCCCAGGGAGATACGATAGAGATCAAGGACATAAAAAGACAGATAAAGAGCGGCGACACCATCAGGGCAGCAGCGGGCCCGGGAAAGGAACTTGTTTTGAAGCATAGCTTGACACCCCGGCAGGCAGAAATCATACTTGCAGGCGGCCTGCTGAACTACACGGTCAAACAGAATGTATAAAGGAGAGATATCATGGCAATGCAGGGAACAAAGATAGGTTTTGAGAGCGGGAAGCTGATCGTCCCCGATGATCCCATAATTCCGTTCATCGAGGGAGATGGCACGGGTGTGGATATATGGCGGGCCTCTGTGATGGTCTTCGATGCCGCTGTCCAGAAGGTCTACAGGGGCAAGAAAAGGATCGTCTGGAAAGAGATATACGCCGGCGAAAAGGCGTTCAAGAAGTTCAACACATGGCTCCCGGACGAGACGCTGAAAGCGATAGAGGAATATATCGTGGGCATAAAGGGGCCCCTGACGACCTTCACGTT
>JAMCVD010000034.1 GCA_023381995.1 Deltaproteobacteria bacterium | reverse complement strand
CAGTCCGGCTTCATAGTCCCGGAGAGCATAGCGAAGGACCCCGGCATGGACGCGAAGTTTGCAGAGCTGTCGAAGAGTGCGCTGGGTCTGTATCTCGAGATGCTGGAGAACGGTATCCCTGCCGAGGACGCGAGGTATATACTCCCGGGCGCAGTCAATACAAGGATAATAGTGACGATGAATGCTCGGGAGCTCCTGCATTTCTTCAGGCTGAGGACGTGCCTCAGGGCACAGTGGGAGATAAGGGCGATGGCCGTCGAGATGCTCAGGCTCGCAAGGCCGGCGGCGCCGGTCATATTCAGGAAGGCGGGCCCGGCATGCATATCCGGCCCCTGCCCGGAAGGCGATTTCTACTGCGGGAAACTGAGAGAGGTAAGGGCCTTCTACAGGGGCCTGTGAGATGTTCGAGAATATCGCGAAGGTTTTGCAGAGGTATGACCAGCTCGGCTCTTTCCTGATCGATCCGGAGGTCTTCAACAATCCGAAGGAGTATACCAGGTACATCAAAGAGAGGAACGAGATAGAGCCGATCGCGCTGACGTACCGGGCGTACCGGGAACTTGAGAAGGGCATTGAATCTGCCAGGCAGCTCCTCGATACCGGGGACGAGGACATACGGCTGCTCGCGAAAGAAGAGCTGCAGTCCCTGGAGAGGCAGAGGGAGTCCATAGAGGACAGGCTGAAGGAGCTCATCCTTCCGAATGACCCGCTGGACTCGAAGGACGTATTGCTCGAGATCAGGGCCGGAGCCGGAGGAGAAGAGTCCGCGCTGTTCGCGGGCGACCTGCTGAGGATGTATCTGAAATACGCGGAAAAGAAAAAATGGCACACGGAGCTCCTGAGCGCGAGCACGACCGGGATAGGCGGGTACAAAGAGGTCATCGTCCTCATCGAGGGCGAGAAGGTCTACAGCAGGCTGAAGTTCGAAAGCGGCGTGCACAGGGTGCAACGGGTGCCCAGGACCGAGGCGAGCGGAAGGATCCATACCTCGACTGCGACGGTCGCAATACTACCGGAGGCCGACGATGTGGAGATCGAGATCAAGCCGGAGGACCTGAAGATAGATACCTTCAGGGCAGGGGGGCACGGGGGGCAGAACGTCAACAAGCTCGAGACGGCGATAAGGATAACCCACATCCACACCGGCATGGTGGTCGTGTGCCAGGACGAGCGGTCCCAGTACCAGAACAAGATGAAGGCAATGACGATAATCAAGTCCCGCCTCCTGAGCATGAACAGGGAGAAGCAGACCTCGGAACGGGCGCAGGACAGGCGGAGCCAGGTCGGGACCGGCGACCGCAGCGAGAAGATAAGGACGTACAACTTTCCGCAGAACAGGGTCACGGACCACCGGATCAACTATACCGTGCACACGCTGGGCTCGATACTATCCGGGGAGATAGACGAGTTCGTGGACGCGCTTACCGAGCATTACAGGACCAACGAGCTTGCAAGGGCGACTTCGGGCAAGTAGGGAGAGGAACATCCTGCTCTCGTGGATCACGGGCCTGCCTGTGGAGCGGCTCCCCATGTACCGGGACGTACCTCTCTCGGGCAGAGAGAAGCTCAGGCTCCGACGGGCGATGGAGAAGAGGGCTGCACATTACCCCCTGCAGTACATCACGGGCTCGGTGGAGTTCATGGGGATCGACTTCTCGATTACGCCGGGCGTGTTCATACCGAGGCCGGAGACCGAGCTGCTCGTTGAAACGGCCCTGAAGGCCATAGGGACGGGCAGCCGCACAGCAGTCCTCGACCTGTGCTGCGGCAGCGGCGTCGTGGGGCTCAGCATCGCACGGATGAGTACGGGGACGGAAGTTGCCTTGTCCGACGTATCCGGAAAGGCGGTCCGGCTCGCGATAAAGAACAGCGAAAGGCTCGGGCTCCGGTCACGGGCAGAGTTCTACACAGGGGACCTCTTTTCCCCGCTGCCCATGTCGAAGTCCTTTGATCTAATCGTCTCAAACCCGCCCTATGTGCCCTGCGGGAGGATGAGGCGGCTGCAGGCCGAGGTGCTGGAAGAGCCTGCAAGGGCGATAGACGGCGGGAGAGGGGGACTGGAGACCATACGACGGATTATCAGCGGTGCTGGCAGGCGCCTCGGGAGGGACGGGATGCTCATCATGGAGCACGACGATACCCATAAGGAATATCTCGAGGCCCTGTGCGATCATGATGGGCGGTCGGGGCTCCGGTACATAAAGACCATAAACGACCTCTCCGGCCTCCCCCGCGTAAGCGTGTTCAGCGCGCGTGCGGGTCAGGGCGTCCTTGCATAATCGAGCGGTTCCAGTATACTGGGCCGGTATGGCCCTTTTACAGGTAAACGATCTGAAGGTCTCTTATAAGAGCTCCGGCTTTTTCCGGAAACAGTCCGAGGTCAGGGCCGTCGACGGCGTGTCCCTGCACATAGACGAGCACGAGACGCTCGGGCTTGTCGGCGAGAGCGGGTCCGGCAAGTCCACCCTCGGGAGGACGATACTGCTCCTCGTCGAGCCCTCCGGGGGCAGTATCTTTTTCGACGGCATCGATCTATTGCATACGGACGGCCGGACGCTGAGGCGGTTCAGAAGACAGGTGCAGATAGTGTTTCAGGACCCGTACAGCTCCCTGAACCCGAGAATGAAGACAGGGAACATCATAGCCGATCCCATGCGTGTGCACAGGAGCGCTGACAGGCGTGCGATACGGGAGCGTGTCCTGGACCTCCTCGATCTCGTGGGACTGCCTGCGTCGGCATACGACAAGTACCCTTATGCCTTTTCCGGAGGACAGCGGCAGCGGATAAGCATAGCGAGGGCCCTGTCCATAAGCCCGAGATTTATCGTCGCGGATGAGCCGGTCTCGGCCCTCGACATCTCCATTCAGGCGCAGCTCCTGAACCTCTTGAAGGAGATACAAGAGAAGCAGGGCGTGAGCTATCTGTTCATATCGCACGACCTCAGAACGGTCGCCTTTATAGCGCACAGGATCGCGGTCATGTACCTCGGAAGGATCGTAGAGCTCGCTTCCCGGAAAGAGCTCATCGCCGGCCCGCTCCACCCTTACACGCAGCTGCTGCTCTCGAGCATACCCTCCAAACAGAGGCGTGTCCCCCAGCAGTACGGAGAGCCGTCCGCATACATCCGGGGGTGCAGGTTTTATCCGAGGTGCAGGTCCGCCATGGACAGATGCAGGGACCAGGAGCCCCGCATGAAAGAGGTGTCGCCCGGCCATGAAGTGGCGTGCTATCTGTATTAGGTGGCCCGATGGTGGATAGGGGCGTATCGTTCGTCTGCAGCTCGTGCTCGCACACGACGGGTAAATGGCTCGGCAGGTGCCCGAACTGCGGGGAGTGGAACACGCTCGTGCAGGCGGCGCACGGCCCGGACGGTAGAAAGCCGTCCGTGCAGGCGGAGAGCGTAAAGCTGGGCGCGATAGCGACGCAGGGCTACGAGAGGCTCTCCACGGGCATAGAGGAGTTCGACAGGGTGCTCGGCGGCGGCATCGTGAGGGGGGCATTGATACTCGTGGGGGGGGACCCGGGGATCGGTAAGTCCACCCTTGCCCTCATAGCGATGGACGGGCTCATAAAGCAGGGGCAGAAGTCGCTCTATGTTACGGGCGAGGAATCCCTTCAGCAGCTCAGGCTGAGGGCGAGGCGCCTGGGCATAGACGAATCGATGGACGCGCTCGCCGAGACGGCGTTGGACGCGATCCTCGGCGTGGTCGAGAGGAACGGATCGGACGTGGTCGTGCTCGACTCCATCCAGACCATGGAGAGCCCTACGACCGCGGCCCCGAGGGGCAGTGCCGCCCAGCTCAAGGAGATCACGGACGGGCTGATGCGGTTCTCTAAGCAGAACGACGTCAGCTTCGTTATCGTGGGCCACGTCACCAAAGAGGGCGCCATAGCGGGCCCGAAGCTGCTCGAGCACATGGTGGACACCGTCCTGTATTTCGAGGGCGACAGGAACATGAATTTCAGGATACTCAGGGCCATAAAGAACAGGTTCGGATCCACGAACGAGATAGGCGTGTTCGAGATGAAAGAGACGGGGCTGACCGAGATCCGGAACCCGTCCGCCCTGTTTCTGTCGGACAGGCAGGCGCGGAAGGAAGGCTCTGCCGTCTTCCCGGGCATAGAGGGCACAAGGGCGCTGCTCGTCGAGATACAGTCGCTCGTCAGCCACAGCTATCTTGCTATGCCGAGGAGGACGGCCGTGGGCATCGATCAGACAAGGCTGTCCATGCTCATTGCCGTACTGGACAAGCGCGCCGGGCTCGGCCTCGGGGCAGAAGACATATACATAAACGTTGTCGGGGGGGTGAGCATCGATGAGACGGCCTCGGACCTGTGCGTCGTGTCCGCGCTGGCATCGAGCTACAGGCGCAAGGCGTTGTCCGCTGACGCGGTGTTTATCGGAGAGGTGGGCCTGACCGGGGAGGTACGGGCCGTCGGCATGATAGAGAAACGGCTGAAAGAGGCAGAGAAGCTCGGTTTCGGAAGGGCGTACGTGCCTGCCAATACTACAAAGGAGCTGAAGGTGCCTGGTATAGAGCTTATAGCGGTAAAGGATACAGAGGCCTTAATGGAACTTTTATTTAAATGATGCTATTATACACGCATGAATAAACTTACAGAGGACAAAGAATATATGTATTTTATTGTAAGGGGGATTATTGTATTTTCCTGGTCATTATTCATTTTGTCCGGCTGTTCGCCGGGCGCGAAATCGCATCCCGTACAGTACGGTCCTTTTTCCGGGACGATCGGCATATCGACACACCTCGATATGTGCAAGGACCCTTCAAACACAGCGGGTATGGAGGCCTGCACATATCAGCTCCAGCAATTAAAATCAGCGGGCGTGGTCTATGTAAGGACGGATTTTACATGGTCTCAAATAGAGCCGCAGCAGGGCAGGTTCGACTTCACGGGGTACGACAGCCTCGTGAATGCGATACTGGGCAGCGGCCTGCAGATAGATGCGATACTCGATTACGGCAATGCGTGGGCGGACGCAAAAGGCTCCAATTCATACCCGCCCGATGATCCGCAGACCTTTGCCGATTTCGCATACCAGGTAGCACTGCATTACAAAGGCAGAATACACAGCTACGAGATCTGGAACGAGGAGAACACGGGATCGTTCGGGCTCGGCTTCTGGCCGCCGGCCCCGGACCCCGAGGCGTACGGGCTCCTGTTGGAGGACGCGTCCAGACAGATAAAATCGGCGGACCCCGGCGCCAGAGTTGTGTTCGGAGGCGTCCTGATGAAGGCGTACGGACTGAACTATACCGGGGACACGTTTATCGACCTGGTGCTGGGCCTGTACCCGGACATGAGTAATTATATCGATGCCGTCGCGTTCCACCCCTACATGAACTATCCGCCGTCGGTCGCACCGGAGTTCAGCTCCACAACGCAGTTGTCTTTCGATCAGATGTGCGACGACGTCAAGGCCGCTTTGAAGAAGCACGGCGTATCGAAGCCCCTATGGATAACCGAGATCGGGTGGCCCACGTATCCGCCCGTCGATGAGGGCATGCAGGCACGGTGGCTCGTCCGCATGTACCTCGAGGCAGTCGAGCAAGGCATCGAGAGCGTATACTGGTATGACTTCATCGATGGTACAGGGTGTTCCGTGCCTGTTCAGGAGTGCTACTTCGGCCTGTTCGACTATATAGCATCACCGTCCTTTGCGACGCCGCCGCAGCCGAAGCAGGCCTTTTCTGCGTTGAAGGCCATGGCGACCATACTCTCCGGCACATCGTTCGACTCCGATGTCTCGTCCAGATTCAAGCTGATCGGGGCAAGGGCCATGTACTTTACATCGGCCGACGGGCCGAGGGACGTCTGGGTGTTCTTTGCGGAGCACGGTGCGCCTCCACAGACGGTGTCTGTCCCGATGACCGGCCTCACCTTCTACGACATATCCGGCACGACATTTACCCCGCCCGGCACGGGCTCCGCGTACTCATTGACGGTCACCACATCGCCCGTCTATGCGGTCAGGCTTTAGGTTCAGAAGGGAACCTGGGGCGGGCCACGCCCTCACTTTGGTCTTTTGAGATCGAACCTTACCGGCACGACCTGTTTATTGTCATAAGAGACGGTATAGTGTATCGGATGGTCGATGATGTTGAGCCACGGCCTCTCATCGCCGGGCCTGTATCCTATGGGGACGTAGATGTACGATGTAAAGGTGTATGTGCCCTTGGCGGCCTTCAGCAGATTGCCGAAATCATAGCCCGTGCTCCCTATCTGTCCTGGCTCGTTCTCCGGTGGATCGAGCTTCGTCCTATCGTCGACGAAATAGAGGTTTTTGATGAAAGGGACGTCCTTGCCCATTACCACCCTGTTCATCCATGCCCCCTGGGGGCCGGAGACGACGGCCCAGTCGTAGGCCGACATATCGAGCCCTGCCTGCGCCCTGCTCATCGTCCCTGTGATCTCGATGCCCTTCGGATTGTTCGAGTTGTAGAAGTACATGCCTATCGCGTTATGGTTGAAGTCGGTCGTCGTTACGAGCTTCGCCTTCTTTACGACATAGAGCTTGCGCATGTCTATGGGTATATTCACGATCGTCGGGAACTGGAAGTAATCATAGTAGTACATGCTGTCCGATAGTACGGACGACGACTGGATGCCGAATACGACATCCATCGAATTCGCGACCCGACGTATGACCCTGACGGGCCCCTGGATATACCCGACCAACCTGGACTTGAAGTCGTCTTCGTCCCTGTGCAGATTGAACAAGAAGGTGCTTATGTCGAGCCGCATCTTGAACCTATCGAAGATGTTTATGCCCTCTCCTCCCGCCGCTTTCGGTATGACGTAGTAATCGTACGACACGGGTGCCTTTTTTGAAAACCCCATATCGTAGAGAGTGGCGTCGATCCTGTCCGTCGTCGGGTTGTACTGTACATAGTGTACCGGGGACAACGCGGGAGGGTCGTCCTGGAAGTATGCAAGGTAGACGTACGCGTTCGAATCGTTGAGGGGATCAGTGAGCTTTATCTCGACGACCCCTGCTCCGTGCTGGGCCGATGTGCCGTTTTCCAGCCCTGTCCGGCCGGAAGCCCCGTTCGTGAAAAGGTCGCGTTCGGAAGAAGCGTCCTTTACAGCGAGTCTTTCCCCGGCGTCCTTCGACATGAATACCAGCTCGTCCTGCGGTGCAAGCGATTGCCTTTTAAATGGGACGAAATCGCCGTGCTTGTCGAAGTCGAAGACCCAGTCGCCGTATTCGTCCCGCTCGTCGATCTGGAAGGGGATCGGCCGGACCGTCTGTCTATGGTTGCGGAATTCTGCCCTGTACAGCCTCAGGCCGCCTATGGCGTGGCCGATGAAAGGGGCAAGGTCCGCCCCGGGGACGACGACGGGGTCGAATTTCCTGTCGAACGTGTGGCCGCCCTTCGCATGGGCGTCGATACCGACGGCAAGCATCAGGCCTATTACTATCACACATATCCCTACGGCTTTTTTCATTTGGTCCTCCGAGAGCAAAGCATAGACACTTCTTTAGCATAACCGGAGTGCAGCGGCAAACGAAATCACGGCCCCTGAGCACAAGAAGGGAAAAGTGGCTCTTATCCCAAAAGTGATCATGGGACTGATAGAACAAAAAGAAAGAGTGTTCGACACTGCGAAGGGAAACACATCCGGACTGCCTGCAATGCTTCCATAGTACTCTGCGTGGACTGCTTCTCTATCCGTGCGAAGATAGAGATGTTTTGCGGGGAGCAACTCCCTTTACCGAAAAGAGTTTGTTTTACGAGCGGAGGAGAAAACTTTTCCCCATAATCAGCAAGGACAGGAGTATAAGCGCGTAATCCCTTGCCGTGCTCTTTGATGGTGTGGTAACTACCATAAGAAAAGGCTTTTGAGTTAAGGAGGCTTGTATGAAAAAGGTACTCGTAACAGGTGCAACGGGCTTCATCGGCGGCAACCTTGTCAGAGAGAGTGTCCGGAGGGGGAACAGCGTGAGGGCGTTTGTGCTTCCCGGGGACCGGGGAGGGGCCGGATTGAAGGCACTGGGCGTCGAGGTATACAGCGGGGACATCAGGAGCTACGGCGAAGTGAAGAATGCCGTTTCCGGCATGGACATCGTTTTTAACTGTGCGGCCGTCGTTACGGACTGGGCGCCGTGGCGGCTTTTCAGGGAAGTGACCATCGGAGGCATGGAGAATGTCTGCAAGGCCTGCATCGAGGCAGGTGTACAGAGGCTCGTCGATATAAGCACGAACGACGTCTTCGGAACTGACGAGAGCAGGGTGATGGACGAGACCTTTCCGCTGAGGCCATGGCACGAGCCGTACCCTGACGCAAAGATCGAGGCAGAGAAGGTGGCGTGGCATTACTATAGGCAGTATAAGCTTCCTGTAACGATGGCCTATCCCTGTTGGGCGTACGGTGCCGGGGACAAGACCTTCGTGCCCCTCCTTGCCGATGCCATCGTGAAGCGCGACCTCATGTTCTGGCGCAAGGATGTGATTGTGTGGCCCACGTATATAGAAAACCTCGTGGACCTCTTATTGCTGATCTCGGAAGACCAGAGAGCGGTCGGGAACGGCTACCTCGTGCATGACGGCGAATCGGTCACGTTGCAGGACTTTTGCAAAGGTATAGCGGATGCGCTCGGCGTAAGGCCGGTGACCACCCGCATACCCTATTTTGCCGCGTACGCCGCGGCAGTCGTCATGGAGTTCCTGTGGAAGCTACTCCGTAGAAAGGAGAGGCCGCTACTGACGACATACACGGTAAAAAACCTCGGCTCCAGGCTCAGGTTCTCCATAGAAAAGGCCGAAAGGGAACTCGGGTGGAAGCCGAAGGTCACCTTCAGGCAGGGGTTTGCGAAGACGATGGAGTGGCTGAAAACACTCGACAGGGAGACGCTAAAAGAGAAGTAGTTTACGCAGCCGAAAGGTTGACACTAAAGCCTGCTTGTGGTTTTAATAGGTTATGGACGAAAAGCGGCAGCCCCCACAGAATAAAATAGAAAACAGGTCCGCTGTATCGCCGGAGGTCGAGAGATATGTGCAGATCCTGCGCAAGGACCCCAGGTCCCCGGTGTTTGCGGCACTGAGCGAGGCGTACAGGAAAGGCGGCCTGCTGGACGAGGCGATAGCGGTCGCCAGCGAGGGACTGAAGTACAATCCCAATTACATAAGCGGCAGGGCCGCTCTGGGCAGGGCATACTACGACAAAGGGGAGTTCGACAGGGCCATCGAGGAGATGCAGAAAGTCGTAAAGTCGACGCCGGACAATATTATCGCACATAAGCTCATAGCGGACATTTACATAAAGAAATCTGACGCCGGGGGCGCAATCAAGGAGCTGAAAACGGTCATATATCTGTCACCAAACGATAAAGATGCCGCGTCGCTGCTGGCCGGACTGACTGGGCCCCCGGCGGGCCAGGCGGCACCGGCGCAGGAGGCCCCACAACATGCGGAAGAGCCTCCGAAGCCTGTACCCGAACTACCACTGCCCCCTTCTCTTGATACCAGACCGTCGGTGACCCAGCCAGCGCAGGCCGATGTGTCCGCGCAGGCCGGGGCTGCCGATACACAGCAGATCGTACAACAGAGAGAAGAACGGTCAGAGCAGCAGCCACAGGCGTACGATCACGTCGCTCAGGCTGATGCGGGAGAGCAGCAACAAACGGAGGAGGCCGGGCCACAGAAGGGAGAGGCTTTTTTACAGGGGCGTATCGAGCGGTCCGAGCAGCCGGCAGCGGGGACCGCGGTGTCGGGAGAGCAGCCGCAGTCCGGGAATGAGGTTCCGGGGGAGGCGCGTGCAGACGATACCATCTCCGGGGCCGCATCGATCGACATCGAGCTCGAGGCGAGCTCGATATGCCCCCTGACCGGGAAGACGCATGCCCCCGCACAGCCAGGTCTGGCACCCGAGATGCCCGAGGGTACATCCGAAAGTACACCCGGGGACAAGGCGGGAAAGATACCTGTCCAATCCGTGGAGCAGGAGCATGCGCAGCCGGACGATAGTGTGGGCATGAGGAAAGATGATGCAGGGACCGACGAGATAGAGGCGGTTTTCGGCGACCTGGCTAAAACGGAGGCACTGCCTTCCGAAGGGCCTGCCGGCCCCGTGGAAATGGCAGTACAAGCCGGGCCAGAGCCCCCCCCAGGTACGGAACGTTGAGACACG
>JAMCVD010000008.1 GCA_023381995.1 Deltaproteobacteria bacterium | reverse complement strand
CGCGCTCGGCAGCGGCGTTGTTATCAGCGTAGGAAAGCAGGACGTTACGCTCGATCAATTCAAGAAGATGCTGAACGATTTCTCTACAGAGAACGGACTGAAACCCGGCCATATGTCAAAGGAGCTGGTGATGGCAAATATAGACAATATCGTGAATGCCATGCTTTTGCTGGACGAGGCAAAGAGGGAGGGGATAACCGTTACGACCGAGGAAGTCAATAATGAGTACGACCAGCTCAAGCAGGGGTATACCAGTGAGCAGTTCAATAAGATTTTTATAGAAAAATTGATAGACAAAAGCCTATGGCTCAGACAATTGGAGGAACGGCTGATTATCAAGAAGCTCACCGCATCGCGCTTCTCCGATATCTCGATCCCGTACGCCGACATCGAGCGTTACTATGATATGCACGGACGCGACTTCGTCGTCCCCGAGATGATTAGAGCGAGGCAGATGGAATTTTCGTCGGAACAGTCTGCCCAGAAGGCGCTGGGCGCCCTGAATGCCGGCCGGAGCTTCACGGACGTTGCAATGACCTATTCGGTCGATCCCCAGGCCCCTTCCGGGGGCGATATGGGGCTGTTGGCCGAGAGCGATCTTCCAAAGGAGCTCGCTGGGGTACTGTTCTCGTTGCCGGTGGGCAGGATAAGCGGTATAACGAAGACCCAGTTCGGCTATCAGATATTCCTCGTAGAGGATAAGATACCCCAGCACAAAAAGTCGTTGAGCGAAGCCAGCAGGGATATCACGGAAATACTGCGCAGCGAGAAGGCGAACGGCGAGTTTTCGAAATGGATACAGGCCTTGAGAGACCGGGAGGGTGTGCACATAAATTATGAACTTTTAAAGAGGGCAGGGTTGATATGAGACATGCATCGGTATTCCTTTTGGCTGCGGTCATCCATGCGGTCGCTGTATCCGGAAGTATGGGGGCGGACAGGATGCCCGTGGACGGTATCGTGGCGGTCGTCAACGACACGCCGATCACGCTCTACGAGGTCAAGCAGCGGCTGGCAATCCTGAAGCAGAGTCATCCGAACGAGAAGCTGCTCGACAACCGTGCACTCGATGAGCTCATAGACGATGATATTGTCTACGGCGAGTTGAAGAACATCGGTGTTACGATAGGCGCGAAGGAGATCGACAGCGCGGTGGAACAAATGGCGGAGTCCAACGGCATATCGCTCACGGCTGACTTGAAGAACAAAGGTATCAGCTTCGACGCTTACAGGAACGAGATAAAGAGTGAGCTGGCAAGGTCCAAGCTGGTCGGCTATAAGTTCAGGACGGAGATTACCGTTACCGAGGACGACATCCAGAGATACTACATAGAGCACAGAAAAGAGTTTTCGCAGGTCAAGCAGGCCGATGTAAGACACATACTGATCGAAGTGCCCTCAGACAGCTCTGTTCGTCAGAAGGAGGGCCTGCGGGAGAGGGCCGGGATGGTCATGGCAAAGCTGGCCGGCGGAGAGGGGTTTTCCGAGGTTGCGGAGAGATATTCGGACGACAGGCTGACAAGGAAGATCGGGGGAGAGCTGGGGTATGTGGAGCAGGGAACGCTCTATCCCGTGATAGATAAAGCGATATTCGCCGCGCTGCCGGGGCAGGTCCTCGGTCCGTTGCGTACCCCGGCAGGGTATGAGATCATAAAGATAAATGGGTTCCGATCGTCCGAGTTGCTCCCGCTGAAAGATGTGAAGGATAAGATCCGGGACTTCCTCTACAGAGACAAACTCGAAGCAGCGTTAAAAAGCTGGTTATTGACAAAGAGGCAGAAAGCCATTATTACGATTTACAACGGACTTTTATAATTGGAGGAATGAATGGAATTGCCAAAAATTGGTATAACAATGGGTGACCCCACGGGGATAGGACCAGAGGTCATCGTAAAGTCTTATCAGGACCCGAAGGTAACGAAAGAGTGTGTCCCGATTATCCTCGGCGATGCCAACGTCCTTAAGAAGACGGCGGCGGCCTTGCACGCAAAGGGAGAGGTCAATGTCATATCCATTGAGGACATAAAGTCCCTCAGGCCGAACAGCAGGAGCATGTATGTAGTCAAGCTGTCGAACCTCGATCCCATGAGGCTCAAGATCGGAAGGCCCGACAAGATCGCGGGCAAGATGATGGTGACGTACATAAAGGAAGCGGTAAGGCTCGCGATGAATAATTATTTGAATGCCATCGTAACGGCACCCATCAACAAGGCGGCCATCAACAATGCTGGGTTCAACTACCCGGGCCATACGGAGCTGCTTGCCGAGATGACGAGGACGGAGGATTACTGCATGATGCTCGTTGGAAAGAAGCTCAAGGTCTCCCTCGTTACGACCCACCTGTCGATCAGGGAGATAGCGAACACCATAACGCCGGGTATGATCTTCAAGACCGTCAGGCTCACCTATGAGGCGCTTGTCGATTACTTCGGTATAAAGAACCCGAAGATAGCGGTGGTGGCGTTGAACCCTCATGCCGGAGAGGACGGCCTGTTCGGGGTGGAGGAAAAAGAGCTCATCATGCCGGGCGTAAAGAAGGCCGAGAGTATGGGAATACAGGTGTTCGGCCCGCTGCCAGCCGATACCGCTTTCCATTTTGCGTACAAGGGAAAGTACGACGTCGTCGTAGGCATATACCATGATCAGGCCCTGATACCGATAAAGATGATAAACTTCGATGACTCGGTCAACGTGACACTGGGCCTCCCGATCATAAGGACGTCCGTCGATCACGGGACGGCGTACGATATAGCCGGGAAGGGGATAGCGAACCCTGAGAGTATGAAAGCGGCGATAGTCCTTGCGAGCAAGATGGCCGGCGTAAAGCAGAAGAAACAATCTGGAACGATAGTAAGGTAGTCTTGAAGCGTGGTACGGTTTCGTGGGGGCAGGTCCAGGATCTGCCCCCACTTTTATCTGTCCCGTACGTGGTATTTGACCGCTTGGATGATTAAAATCTGGCTATGAATTACATTACGGTAAGGGGCGCGAGGGAGCATAACCTGAAGGGCATCGATGTCGATATACCGCGCAATAAACTCGTCGTCATTACGGGATTGTCGGGTTCCGGCAAGAGCACGCTCGCCTTCGATACCATATATGCGGAGGGGCAGCGGAGGTATGTGGAGTCCCTTTCAGCCTATGCACGTCAGTTCCTCGGCCAGATGGACAAGCCGGACGTCGATTCCATCGAGGGGCTTTCCCCGGCCATATCCATAGAACAGCGGACACTGAGTCACAATCCGAGATCGACGGTTGGTACCGTGACGGAGATATACGACTACCTGAGGGTGCTGTACGCGAGAATAGGCACTCCGCATTGTCCTGTGTGCGGCAGGGAGCTCGCCTCGCAGGGCGTTGATCAGATGGTCGACAGGATACTGTCCCTCGACAGGGGCACGCGCCTGATGATCATGGCGCCCGTCGTGAGGGGCGACAAGGGCGAGTTCAAGAAAGAGCTCCTCCAGTGGCGCAAGAACGGGTATACGAGGGCAAAGGTAGACGATACGATAGTGGAGCTCCAGGACGACATCCGTCTCGATAAGAACAAAAAGCACAGGATATCGGTTATTATAGACAGGATAACCGTCGGCGAGGGCATGCACTCGAGGGTGGCGGACTCTGTCGAGACGGCGCTGGCCATTGCCGACGGCATAGTCGAGGTCGGGCTCGTGGACGGGGAGACCGTCCCGCTGGAGGTCAGGGCCGCTGCCGGTGCCGACAGGGGAGCATCGGCTCGCGGTACAGAGGGTGGGGCCGAGCGCGGTCATATGCCCCGGGCTGGATTTACGATGAGTCAGAGATTTGCGTGTCCGGACTGCGGAACAAGTTTGCCCGAGCTTGCCCCGAGGATCTTTTCTTTCAACAGTCCGTACGGAGCGTGCGAGAACTGCGACGGGATAGGGCACCTCGTCGACTTTACCCCCGAGTTGATTGTTCCGGACGGCACCCTCTCGGTAAGGAAGGGCGCGGTCGCACCGTGGCGGAGGAGGAGCAGCTTCTATCTCCAGGACATGCTCGACTCGCTCGAGAACGAGTTCGGCATCGACCTCGACGTTCCGTTCGGTCAGCTCCCGGAATGGCAGAGGTACGTTATACTCTATGGGACGAAGGACATCGAGAAGCAGCCGTTCGCCAGCCATGTGAAGAGGCATCACTATCCGTTTCCCGGCGTCATTCCGTACCTCCAGAGGAAATACCGCGAGGAAGACGATCCGTTCATCGTCTCGGAGATCCAGAAGTATCTGCACTACAGGGTCTGTACCGTGTGTAGCGGCGCACGGCTGAAGAAGGAAAGCCTCTCCGTGACGATAAACGGAAAGAACATACACGAGTTCACGCGTATGACCATCGAGCAGGCGTACGGCTTCATTAAAGGCATCCCCCTCACCGGGAAGCAGCGGCTCATAGCCGAGAGGCTGCTGAAGGAGATCGAGAGCCGCATAGAGTTCATGTTCAATGTCGGGCTCGACTATATAAGCCTTGACAGAATGGCGGGGACGCTGTCAGGCGGCGAGTACCAGAGGATACGGCTTGCGACCCAGGTCGGGTCCGGGCTCGTGGGCGTGCTCTACATACTCGACGAGCCGACCATAGGACTGCACCAGAGGGACAACAGGAAGCTCATCAATACGCTGTTCAGGCTGCGCGATATCGGCAATACGGTCATCGTCGTCGAACACGACCCGGACACGATCCTCTCCTCAGATTATGTGATAGATATGGGGCCCGGGGCCGGGCACAAAGGTGGGGAGGTGGTGGCAGAGGGCACGCCCGCTCAGATCATGGAGAACGGTGCGTCGCTCACGGGCAGGTATCTGTCCGGCGGCCTTTCGATACCCGTCCCGCACAGGAGAAGGCAGACCGATCGCGGCCTCATAAGGCTGTATGGGGCGTCCACGAACAATCTCAGAAACATCGACGTCTCTTTCCCCGTGGGCGTCTTTACGTGCGTGACCGGGGTGTCCGGGTCCGGCAAGAGCAGCCTCGTCGTCGATACGCTCTATAACGTCCTCTATCAAAAGCTGAACGGTCCGACGGGCATGACCGTCCACTATAGAAAGATCGAGGGCGTGGAACTCGTGGACAAGGTCATTCAGATAGACCAGTCTCCCATCGGCAGGACCCCGCGCTCGAACGCCGTCACCTATACGGGCGTGTTCGACCAGATACGGGAGGTCTTCTCGCAGACCCAGGAGGCGCGGGCGCGCGGCTATACGAAGGGGAGGTTCAGCTTTAACCTGAAGGGCGGCAGGTGCGATGTCTGCGAAGGGCAGGGCATGTCGCAGATAGAGATGCACTTCCTTCCGGACATCTATGTACAGTGCGATGGCTGCAAGGGCAGGCGGTACAACAGGGAGACGCTCGAGGTGTACTACAAGGGCAAGAACATATCGGACGTCCTCGGCATGTCCGTCGAGGAGGCCCTCGAGTTTTTCAAGAACATACCAGCGATAAAGGACAAACTGGGGACGCTGTACGATGTAGGGCTCGACTACCTGAAGCTCGGACAATCGGCCACGACGCTGTCAGGGGGCGAGGCGCAGAGGATCAAGCTCTCGAAGGAGTTGGGCAGAAGAAGTACGGGGAAGACCGTCTATATACTCGATGAGCCTACGACAGGCCTGCACTTCGATGATATCAAGAAACTGCTGAACGTGCTGAGCAGGCTTGTCGAGGAGGGCAATACCGTGGTCGTGATAGAGCACAACCTCGATGTCATAAAATCGGCCGACTTCGTGATCGACCTGGGTCCGGAAGGCGGGGAAAAGGGAGGGGGAGTTGTTGCGACGGGCACGCCCGAGGAGATTGCAGGGATCCAGTCCTCCTATACGGGGGAGTATCTCAAGGCCGTACTACGCTGAGCCTGCGCCGCGATCGCCGTTCTGGTCTGCCGCATCCGCTATCTCCTTCTCGACTGCGGCAATGTTCTTCTGCACGCCGAATCGCCTTTCCGCCGTGTGCCTTGCCTGCTCCCCGATCGCCTTTCTCGATACGGGATCCGCCGCTGTGTCCATTATTGCCTTTGTGAGGGAATCCCTGTCGCCTGCCATATAGAGTATCCCGTCTGTGCCGTTCCGTATGAGCTCTGTCGGGCCGCCTTTGTCCGGTGCAATAACGACCCTGCCGGCGGCCATGCCTTCCATGACGATCTGTCCGAGCCCCTCTGGTATGAGCGTGCTCAGGACAATGATATCGCTGCTTGCAATGAAGTCGTCCACGTCCTGTACGAAGCCGGTAAACAGGACGATGTCCTGCAGATCGTATCTCCTGACGGTGTCCCGCAGGCGCATCAGGAACTGCTCGTTCCCCTTGAACACATCGCCGACGATCAGGAACCTGAGGCCCCGGTCGTGGCGCATGCATTCCCTGGCCGATTCGATGAAGAGCTCCTGGCCCTTGATAGGGCTGATCCGCCCGATGTCCGAGACTATGATGCGTCCTTGCCGTCTCCATTCCGATACGATGTCCGGGACCCTGCGGGGCGCATCGATGAACCTGTCGAGCGCTATGCCGTCGTACACGACCTCCACCTTCTTCCTGCACCGACCGTCTACGAGCGATGCGGCCGCATTGCTTATGGCTATTATTCTCTTCGATGAGGCGCAGAGGAACGGCCCGTAGAGCCGGGAAAGGCCGGGATAGCCCTCGTAGAGCTCCCGTATATGGCATATATGGGGCCTGCGCATTATGTACGCCGCCAATGCCGGCCCGATCATCACGCTCGTATTTGAGTATACGATGGAAACGGACTCCCTTGCGATTATGCGCATGAGCCTCAGCACGCTTACGGGGAGCTTCAGCATGTACGGTGCGAGCCTTGCACTGCGGAATGTGCCCTTTCTCATGACCCATGGGTCCGTCAGGTACACGGCGATGCCCATGTCCCTGAGCATCCCGGAGAGCGCTCCCCCGGACGGCAGTACGACGATAGGGACGAACCGCTTTTTATCGATCCCCCGTACAAGCTCATAAAGGCACCTGTCCGAGCCGTACATCTCCGAGGAGGAATGGACGAACAGGACCTTCAGCGGCCGGGCCGTCATCGAGGCCCGGCCTTTATATAAAATTTTATGTCTTTTATGCGCGGCATGTCTTCGTGCCCGTTTATGTTCCGGAGTATACCGTCTTTCCTGTATGTCATCTCCTGCAGGACGATGCTGTTCTTGACCGCGACGAAGAGGACGCCGTCTTTTATCATCGACGGTTCCGAGGAGTCCGACAGATAGCCGCCCGTGATATCGCTCCACTGCTCGTACAGCCTCAGGCCTTCTGAATATCTGCTGAACCCGCTGTCGCTCTTTAACTCCTCGATTATCTCTTTAATGTCTTTCATGACAGTTGCCCATCATATCCTGAGGGTATGATAGCACCTCTCCCGCGGGTTCTGCAACAGCTCCCCGCCGCGGGGCAGGATCAGATATTGCATTTTCAGGGTTTTAAAACCCTCAGCAGAGCAGTCTTTTCAAGACGCTTTGTGCCGCCGTATTGCCGCTGTTGATACAGTCGCTTATGCCTATGCCGTGGTATGCGCTGCCCGCCAGACAGACGTTGCCGAGCCCTTCCGCGAGCTGCTCTATGGCCTTGACCCTGGGCTCATGGCCGATGGTGTACTGGGGCATGGCCTTGATCCACCGCTTGATCCGTACCATCACCGGGGAGGGGCTTACACCCATGATATCGTCGATGTCGCGCCGTACGAGATCGAGGATCTCTTCGTCCGATCGGGAAACCATGTCCTGATGTGCGGCGCCGCCCACAAAGCACCTGATCAAAACGGCATCATCGCCTGTACGGTACTCGAACTTCGAGCTCGTCCATGTTGCGGCCATGATGTGCCTGTTCTCTTTTCTCGGCACGACGAAACCGAACCCTTTCAGCGGATGGCCGAACCCGCGCTTCTCATAGGCAAGGGACACGGTTGCCGTCGACACATAGGGTATGGACGTCAGCAGGTCCGAAAGCTCCCTGGACACGGGCGACAGCATACCTGCCGCGGAATATGCCGGGACCGCTATGACGATCCCGTCCGCGCTGATGCGCCCGCCGTCCGATAGCCTTACCCAGTAAGTGCCTTCGCTCTTTTCCACGGCGAGCGCCTGTACGCCAGTCCTGAAGCTCACCCCGGGGGACTGTCTCTGGAGCGCATCGATAATCTCCTGCAGGCCGCCCTTCATGGTCATGAACATCGATGCGGGCGTTGAAGGACTGCCCTCCCTCATCACGCGCCGCGCATTGAGCATGCCCCGTATGAGGCTCCCGTACTTCTGCTCCATGGTCACAAACCTCGGAAAGCTGCTCCTGACACTCATCGTATCGGGGTCGCCCGCGTGCACCCCTGCCACGAGCGGCTCCGCGATCCTGTCGAGTGCCTCTCTGCCGAAGCGCCTGAGCGTAAACTCCGAGAGGCTCTCGTCGATGCCGTCCGTCCGCCTCGGGACGAAGATCTCCATGCCCATCCTGATCTTGCCGGGCAGCGAGAACAGCGTGCTCGTCACGAACGGCGCAAACCTCGTCGGTATCATCAAGACAACGCCATCCGGCAGTCTATGGAGCCTGTTGTGCCACAGCACGTACGTGCCCTGGTTCCTGCCATTCGTGCCTATCAGCCTGTCCGACATGCCGAGTTCGTTGACGAGCATGCCCGCGTAGGGCTTTTCCGCAAAAAAGCAGTCCGGCCCCGTCTCCACGACGAACCCGTCGATATGTTCCGTGCGTATGGTGCCGCCGGGCTGCGTTTCCTTTTCGACGACCGTTATGTCGAGCCCGATGCCTGCCTGTGTGCTCAGCTTATCGAGCCTGTACGCCGCTGAGAGGCCCGAGATGCCGGCCCCTATGATTACAACGGACGCCTTCATGCCTTTATAACCACGTCCCTCAGCGCCTGTATGAACAGCTCGGAGCCGTTCAGCGACTGTGCCCGGCCGAAGCCAAGCCCCAGCCCCTGTGCGTGCTCTCTGTAGACGATGTCTATATCGTAGAGCGTCTCGACATGGTCCGATACAAACCCGAAGGGCACGACGACGACGTTCTTCCTGCCCTCCTTCGCACACACGTTCATGACGTCCCTCACGTCCGGGCCGAGCCAGTCGGTCCCCGTCATGCCCCTGCTCTGGAAAGCGAGTGCGTACTCCGGCAGCGGTATGTTCTTCAGGACGAGACCGAGCGTTTGCTCGAGCTGCTCGACATAGCCGTCGGCCTTTGCAGCAGCCGCAGGCAGGCTGTGCGCACTGAATATGACGAAGGGCCGGTCAACGCCCCTCACCGCGTCCGTAACCGTCTGTACCACTGCCTTTATGAACAGCCCGTTCGTGTTATAGTTCCTGATTGTCCTGACACCGATGCCCTTGCCCTTTACCGCCTGTCCGAACTCCTGCAAGTATCTCCCTGAGCTTGCACTGTTGAAGTACGGCGACAGCGGGACCGCCGTGATGTGTCTTATGCCACTCGAGAGGATGCCGTCGACGGACTCGCGTATAAGCGGGTGCGTGTACATCATACCCAGGAATACCCTGTACGTATCCACCACGCCAGTATCCTGATCCCCCGGGGCCCGGTTGAGCGCCTTCTCGAGCATGTCCGCCTGGGTGCTGGTGATCCTCTTGAGCGGCGAGCTACCGCCGATCAGTCTGTACCTGTCTTTGACGGTCTCCATCTGCCGGGCCGATACCTGCCTTCCCTCCATCAACGCCGTCAGGAAAGGTCCGACCTCGTCCATCGACTCCGGCCCGCCAAACGCAAGCAACAAAACCGCCTTCAAGTGTTCATTCGTATCTGTCATGGCAAATTACAGGCTCTTTGCACCTTTACTTCTATAATAAATATAATAAAGGCGCTACCCTATGGCTTATCAATACCCTTCACCCATTCGCTAGCTTTCATCTTCGTTTTTATCACCTTATTTGTATCATCGCAACGATAATAGGCTGGGCACCCGGGCGTAGCCTGGGTCGGGTGGGTCGTATCCTCTGTAAACTTCCTTAGAGAAGATACTATCCTGTGATCGCCCCCTTGTCATACGTGAAAGTTTATACTATTTTATACACAGTATTGTATGGAGGACGTATAGAAAATGGCTCTTATCCCAAAAGTGATCATGGGACTGATAGAACAAAAAGAAAGAGTTTTCGACACTGCGAAGGGAAACACATCCGGACTGCCTGCAATGCTTCCGTGGTACTCTGC
>JAMCVD010000065.1 GCA_023381995.1 Deltaproteobacteria bacterium | reverse complement strand
GTAATTGCATTTTTCGGGTGAAGCAGGTATGAGTATCTATATTTTAAATCATGGAGGGAGGAATAGCATGGCTAAACTGACACAGGAAATGCGGGATCTCATCGCAGCTCAACAGTGTTTTATTGCGACGGTAAACGCCGATGGAACCCCGAATATCGGACCAAAGAGAAGCACACGGGTCATCGATGACGAGCATATCGCTTACAATGAGGCAACTGCAAAGCAGACATGGAACAATGTGAGTAAAGGCTCGAAGGTGGCAATAGCCGTCGTTGACAGGGAAAAACTCAAAGGCTTCCGCTTTCTCGGCACACCCGAGGTAGTGACATCGGGCAAGCTGTATGAAGATGCCGTCGGTATGGCACAGAAAATGGGGAGACCGGCGCCGAAGGCCGTCGTATCGATCAAGATTGAGAAGATTTTCAACCTTGGCATCCCCGGCGCAGGCGACCAGATCGCATAAAACCTTTCCGTACAGGTACAGACCGGCACATCTTTCTTCTCATGCACGGATGGGATGAACGTAGGACCTTCTTGCTTTTTCCGGGTTAGTCCGGTTTTTGCCGTCTGCCGTTAAGCAGGCCTTTTACTTTCTTCTGTGCACCATCGGGGATCCAATTCCCGTGTCCCGGGCAGAGGGCATTGAAAGGCAGTTCAGATATTTTTTCTATGGAGCGCCATGCCTGATCCATGTCGCCGGTAAAATATTTAAGTGGTCCGGTCAGCTTATCCGCCCTGTTATTGAGAGCATCACCGCAGAAAAGCGTACCGCTCTCCGTATCGAGCACCGAGAGCGAGCCCGGGGTATGACCTGGTGTGTGGACAATTTTCAGGCCCGGAAACTTCGGTACGATAAAGCCTTCGTCCACAGCTAAGGCTTCGGCAGGGGGCGTATATTTCCATACGTGCGTGGTGACGAATACGGACAGCTTTTCAAATGCATACCGCGGCTTTGGATAGGGTTCTTTGCCCAGTAAGACGCCGAGATCGCCTTTGTGGACATGGAGCTTCGCATAGATTCTTGCCAGGAGTGCCGCACTCGATCCAGCATGATCCGGGTGTGCATGGGTTATGATCACTGCCTCGATGTCACAGGGCTTCACCCGTATTGCCGATAGCTCATCCAGGATATTGTTTGCCTTGCCAGGCGTACCGGTATCGATAATCACGGCACTCTTGCCATGGACTATCGCATACATATTGACAAACCTGCCGGACTCCAGCAGATAGACGGTATCTTTGAGCTTCTTCATACAATTCCCTTTAAATTTTTATAAGTCATTTGGAATCCTCCATTTAAGCCCTCAAAAATAAATTTTCGTTCCACACACTCCCCTCTTATGCCTGATTAACCACGTTTTAGCTTGTTTATCAAGCAAATCCACCCCCTCGGAATGAGCAGGCAATTATAAAAGGGAGAGTAATCGCAGCAGATACAGGGAAGGGAATAGGCAAAGAGATAAAGCTTGCAATGAATGATATGAACACAGAAGGCTTAGGGGGTCAGCACTTGACATTTGACATTGAGGCATCTATTGCTTCAATTTTCTTCCTCAGTTTCAGATCGGTTTGCAGTCGCTCGTGCTTAATCCGTACAACCTCGGTCATACGACCGTGGTAGCATTCTCTCTCGGAGAATCTGCAGAGTCACAAAGCAACGACAACAACTATGAGGCACTGCTGGAAGGCATCGTTACATATCTTACCCCTGTTGTCGAGTACATGATACCTTCGGGCATAGTGCCGGTAGGCATCGCCATAACGAGTTTTGGTATGAGCGGGAATCTCATGGTCAATGGCAGCGCACATGCACCAGCCTATATACAGACTGCGATAGGGCTGAGCTACAGCAGCACGCCTGCATCACCGATAGTTTCAACATCCATGACAAACGATATCGTGAGTTGGGTAATCTCTATGAACGGTATCACCCAGACAAGTCTGCTCTACCTTGTACGGATCGCAGATGCCATAACGACCTATACATTTACATCAACGACATATACATCGGATAATACCCAAAACAATATATTGACGGGCTCGGCAAATGTTGTATTCAGCATGCCTGTTAAACAATCGGGATTTGGGTGTTAATTTGTGCTTGTGTATGGTTTGGACTTTTGATATAATCTCCGAAAAAGAAGATGTTTGGTTAGTATGGGTAAAGTAGTATCTACAGTGCTGTTGTGCTTGCTGCTGGCCGCCGGTGCGAGTGCCGACGAGGTCATAGTGTCGTCGGACAATCTTAACTTCTCGCAGCCGCTGACTGTCCTTTCAAATCCGTCCACCACGATCCAGATAGGCTATAATTTCAATTTGTACCATAAATGGCTGTGCATGGACATACGGGGCAGGACAGCGCAGCAGTCGAGCAGCAAGACGGTGCCTGTCAATACGCCCGATGGCATTGCGTACGATAGGCTCACTGTCCTGCCGTCGATCGATACGGGCATAATGATCAAATTGCTCAACTCCTATCACGTAGAGCCGTATGTCTTTTCTCTCTTCAACCTCACCATGGTTAATTCGTCCCTGATGTACGAGGACTATCAAACGAGCAGTAACATATACGCCCTTGGCCTCAGGACCGGGTTCGGCGGCAATATATTGTTTGGGTCGCGGCTCCCAAGCTTCCTGTTGAATACGGATATGGGCTATCAGTATCTGCCGATGGCGACAGACAATACCGGCATCCTCACTATGGATGGCATATTCGTCAGTATGGGATTCGGGATCAGCTTTTGAACAAATATTATCCGATTTTTTTGAACATAAAAGAGAAAAAATGTCTGGTCATCGGGGGCGGGAGCGTTGCATACAGGAAGGCCGTGCATCTGGTAAGGTCCGGGGCAAGGGTAATGGTGATCGCACCGTCTGTGACAGGCGCTCTGCGGAGGCTCAGACAGCAGGGCAGGATCGAGTTGAGAGAGAGGACATACAGACCATCGGACCTCGATGGGGTATATCTTGTGTGTGCTGCCACGGACAACAGCTCCCTCAACAGGCAGATATTCCATGATACGAGATCGGGGCATGCGCTCGTGAATGTCGTCGATGCGCCCGAGTACTGTGATTTTATAATGCCCGCGGTAATCAGGAGAAATAAGGTCACGATAGCCATTTCAACGGACGGCTCTGCTCCTTACGCCGCTGTCCTTATAAAGGAAAGGATTGATGAGATGATGAATCCAGAATATATGAAGCTCATGGATATCCTTATAAAGGTCAGGAGCAGGTTGCTGAGGATAAAGAAGGGCGGCGTGGACGTGGACATCGAGCGCGAGATGAGGAGGCTTTCTCTCGGAAGGTTGTCGAGGAACATACACGAGAACGATGTAAAGTCCATAAAGCGGTACACGGACAGCTTTGTTACATCGTGCGTACGCGATAGGCGGGTATAGTGTCGTCCCGTCGATGCTGGTATGGTCCCAATGCCCGGTGGTGAGAGACGTATTCTGTGGAGTTGAAGGGATAGAATGCTGGTACTGACAATCATACTTTATATAGGTGCTATGACAATGAGCATCGGGTATGCCTTTTACCGGGACAGAAAGCTCGAGATGGCGGCACGTGCGGCCCTTGTCCTTGCAGGCATCGTGCATACGGGGATCATATTCATGCTGTACCGGCACGCGGACATATTCCCCGCTTTTTCCCTCAAGTACGCCGTGTTTATGTTTGCATGGGCCCTTGCTGTCGGGGCCATACTCGTATCGACGATATTTAAGGGGACCGCGCCGATAATAGGCTTCTCCACGCCCCTCATACTGGTCCTGATCGCCGTGTCCTTTATGCTGAAAGGCACCGCGAGAGGACTAAGCCCGATATTCAATACCGATATATTCCCGGTACACGTTGTACTGTCCATAACTTCCTACGGTCTCTTTGCCCTATCGTTTATTTCTTCGATCATGTACGTATTTCAGGAGACATCGCTGAAACACAGGCGCGTCGTCGGGATCACCAGATGGCTGCCCTCCCTCTTCATCCTCGACGATCTCGGGTACAAGACGCTCACGATAGGCCTACCGCTCCTGACGCTCGGTATCATAACCGGTGCCCTGTGGGCCAACAGGGCGTTCGGCAGCTACTGGAACTGGGACCCGAAAGAGACATGGTCGCTCATTATATGGCTCGCCTATGTCTTTATACTGCACGGGCGTATAAGCCTCGGATGGAGGGGAAGAAAGTTTGCATGGGGATCCATCGTCTGCTTCATGCTCGTCGTGTTCGCTTTTATCGGGGTCAACTTTATATTCAAAGGTTATCACAATTTTTAGGCCATGAAGCTCATTGTTGTAGGCTTGAACCATAAGACGGCGCCGGTCGAGCTGAGGGAAAAAATCGGCTTTACGGAGAACGAGCTCCCCTCTGTCCTCAAGGAGACGGTGTCCCTCGCCGAGATAACCGAGTCCATCGTCCTGTCGACGTGCAACCGTATAGAGTTCTATGTGGTGTGCGAGGACGAGGGGAAGGCCGTCGATTCGATAACGGCGATCATGGGCAGGACGGGCGGCATCCAGAAGGGGTCCCTTTCCCCGTACCTTTATGTCCATACGGACAGGGACGCCGTGACCCATGCGTTCAGGGTCGCAAGCAGCCTTGACTCCATGGTCATCGGGGAGGCGCAGATACTCGGACAGGCCAAAGACGCCTACAGGATTGCGTCGTACAGCTCTACGACCGGCCCGATATTGAACAGGCTCATGCACAGGGCCTTCAGCGTTGCCAAGAAGGTAAGGACGTTCACTCCTATCGGGCTGTACACGGTCTCCGTAAGCTCTGTGGCGGTGGAGCTCGCAAAGAAGATCTTCGGGAGGCTGACGGGCAAGGCGGTCCTGCTCATGGGTGCAGGGGAGATGGCCGAGGACGCCGCAAAGTACCTGAAGGACGCCGGGGCATCGAGGCTCACCGTGTTGAGCAGGACATTCGGGCGTGCGTCGGAGCTTGCGGAAAGATTGAAGGGCAGCGCGGTCGAGTTCGACGAATTGTACGACCAGCTCATGGACGTGGACATCGTCGTATGTTCCACGTCGGCCGATCACTACCTGATAACGAATGACAGGATAGCGAAGATAATCAGGGCACGGCAGCACAGGCCCCTTTTCTTTATAGACATATCGGTACCGAGGAACATAGAGCCCTCGATATCCGCGCTGGAGGGCGTATTCCTGTTCGATATAGACGACCTGAACGGCGTCACGAGCCAGAACATGAAGGAGAGGGAAAAGGCCGCCAACGAGGCCGAGAGGTTTATAGACGAAGAGGTGAGCAGGTTCGTCAACTGGCTCGGGGAGCTGTCCCTGGTGCCCACGATCGTCTCGCTGAGGGAAAAGTTCGAGGCCATACGGCAGCAGGAGCTGAAGGAGGCGATCTCCAAGCTCGCGGGGCCCACGAAGAAGGACATAGAGGTGCTCGACGGCATGTCGAAGGGCATAATAAACAAGATCCTGCACGGACCCATTACGGAGATAAAGAGCGTACATACGAGGGGCGAGGTCCTGAAGGACATAACCTTGCTGAAGAGAATATTTAAGATATGAAGATACGGATAGGCACAAGGGGCAGCAAGCTCGCCCTGTGGCAGGCGAACCATGTGAAGTCCATGCTTGAGAGGATGGCCGGCGCTGTTGAGACCGAGATCGTCATCATAAAGACGTCCGGAGACGCCGTTCAAGATGTGTCCCTGACGCGGATGGGCGGCAAGGGACTGTTTGTCAAAGAGATAGAGAGTGCCCTGCTGTCGAAAGACATAGATATGGCCGTGCATAGTATGAAGGACATGCCCGCACAGATACCGGACGGGCTCTCCATAGCGGCCACACCGCCAGCCGAAGAGCCGTGGGACGCCATTGTCTTTCGTAAGGGGACTGCGCTGTCGGACTTGAAGAGCGGTTCCGTGATCGGTACGACGAGCCTGAGGAGGATAGTGCAGTTGAAGAGGATAAGCCCGGGCCTGAGGTTCGAGATGCTGAGGGGCAACATCGATACGAGGGTACGGAAGCTCGAGGCGGGCCAGTACGACGCCATCGTGATTGCGTACGCGGGCATGAACAGGCTCGGTATAAGGCCGGCATGTGTGGAAAGGCTGGGCATAATACCCGCCGCTGGCCAGGGCATAATAGCCGTGGAGGCGCACGGGGACAACGTGGCGCTGAGGCCCTTTCTCGAGGGGCTGAACGACGGGCCCACATTCTGCAGGGCCGCTGCCGAGAGGGGGTTTGTCACGCGTCTGGGTGCCGATTGCCAGATACCGGCGGGGGCCCATGCCGTCCTCGTCGGCGATACCGTAGAGATTACAGGGTTTGTTGCAGACACACAGGGCGGGGCCTTCTATCAGGACAGGGTGACAGGTCCGAAGAAAGGGGCGTACGAGACCGGCGTAAGACTCGCAGAGAGGCTGCTGGGGGCCGGGGCGTCGGGGATAGTGGGTCTTCGGTCATGAGCAGAGGCAAGGTATACATAGCGGGCGCGGGCCCGGGTGACCCGGAGCTTTTGACCCTCAAGGTGATAAACCGCATAAAGGCAGCGGACGTGATCGTTTACGACCACCTTATAGACAGGGACGTCTTGAGGTATGCGAGGCAGTCGGTCGAGTTGATATACGCAGGCAAAATGGCGGGCGAGCACCTGAAGTCCCAGGACGAGATCAACGGCATACTGATAGAAAAGGCCCTGGCCGGACATACTGTGCTGAGGCTCAAGGGTGGCGATCCCTTTCTTTTCGGAAGGGGAGGGGAGGAAGCGCTCGCGCTTGCCGAGGAGGGGATAGACTTCGAGATCGTTTCAGGGGTGTCATCCATAAACGCCGTCCCTCTCTATGCCGGCATCCCGCTCACGCACCGGGGACTTTCATCATCCGTAGTCGTCATAACGGGGCACAGGCACACGGAGGGAGGCATGGACGAGCATAACTGGGACGCCATCGCAAAGATCGATACGATTGTGGTGCTGATGGGCGTTGCCCAGATAAAGCAGATAGCCCTGAAGCTTGTGGACAACGGCAGGGAGATGAATGATACGGTGGGGGTCATACGGTGGGGCACGACGCCGGTGCAGTCCTCGTACGTGTGCACGCTGAAGGACATAATCGAGGAGAACCATAGGCCTTTCGCCACCCCGGCACTCATAATCATCGGCAGGGTGGTCGGCCTGCACAAGAAATTGAACTGGTTCGAGCGTCTGCCGCTGTTCGGCAGGAGGGTGCTTGTTACGAGGGCAGAAAAAGACAGCGGGCCTTTGAAACAGTCCCTGGAGATGCTCGGCGCCTTCGTCATCGAGCAGCCGACCATTGAGATCGTGGCGCCGGACGACTATGCCCCGCTCGATGCGGCCCTGGACGAGCTCGGCTCTTACGACACGATCATATTTACGAGTGCAAATGCGGTGAAGAGGTTCATGGACAGGCTCTGGTCGTCCGGCAGGGACATCCGGTCCATGGGTACCGCACGGATACTGGCGATCGGTCCCAGGACCGCAAAGTCGATAGAAGACCTGAAGATAAGGGTAAGCCAGGTACCCGAAGAGTTCAGGGCCGAGGGGCTCGTTGACATGCTCGAAGGCAGGGTGCAGGGGGAAAGGATACTGATACCGAGGGCAGCGGAGGCAAGGACGGTACTGATAGACGGGCTGAGAAAGATGGGTGCAGAGGTGAACGTCGTACCCGTCTACAAGACGATCAGGGCGGAGGTAAATCAGGACATGCTGCCGTACATCAAAGACGGCGTGGACCTCGCCGTCTTTACGAGTTCCTCGACGGTAAAGAACTTTTTCGAGATGTTTGGAGGGAATGCGTTCAAGATACTCGAACGTGCGGACATCGCATGCATCGGTCCCATAACGGCGAAAACGGTCGGCGAGATGGGGCTCGAGGTCAGTATCCAGGCCCCATCGTATACCGTCGAGTCGCTGGTCAGGGAGATTGGCCTGTTCTACGGCAACAAGTAATGCAGTCGAGTCGCCATTTCCCTTTTCATATACCGTTCATTTTTCATCCTTTATGGAGTCCATGAGCTTGTGTGCGAGCGGCTTGTCGTACATGACCCATCCGGCCCGGTATGACGGTCCGCTGAAGTCCAGCACCTCTCTGAGGATCTTTCTCGCCATGCCATACCTCCCCTCGCTTATATAGACCTTTGCGAGCGTCGTCAGCGGCATCGTGTAGTGAGGGTCTATCTTCAACGCCTTTTTGATATAACCAATGGATTTCTCATTGCTGCCTCCGAATGCGCCGGGGAGCTGGTAATAGAGCTCCGCATACGCCTCCAGGACGAACAACGAGTGCGGGTTCAATCTATACGCTTCATTGAGATATTCCAGGAACTCCGGCAGCATAAGCAAGGCCTTTATGAAGTCCTTTCGCTGCGCTATTCTGCCTATGTTTCCGGCATACCAGAAACATCCGTCGGAGTTGTCCGGGTTCAGCCTGATCGCCTTCAAGGCCGCATCCCTTCCGGCCTCGTAGTCCTTCAATGCGTTCGTATGGGTAAGCCCCGCAAAATCGCCCATCGTAAGGTATGCCATTGAGATTCCGGTATAGGCATCGGACAGCACATCGGGACCATTGTTCTCCTTTATGACCAGTGTGTAGATGTCGATGGCCTTCTGGAGATTGGATATGTCCCTGTCATATTCGTAGAAGACACGCCTTGCCTGCCGGAGGGTCGCCGCTTGGGCAGCCGTACCAAAGACAAAGAATGGTATAAGCAGCGCAGGTACGAGTCTGAAACCCCTCATGCCCAAACTCCATAACCCACTAACCAGAAAAATGTAATAAGGAAGTTTGCCCATTCGTTTAAACCTGCTCCGCCAAGGCGGATCCGCCTTGGCGGAGATCCAGCTAAGATGCACAGACTTTTTGTAAAGATGTTTAGGTCCTCTGTACGTTCATATGCACCCAACTAATGGCTTCTTGTCTCTTCCCCCAGCGCTGTCAGCCTTTTCCCCCTGGTCTCCGGGAAGGTCCATATCCATAGTCCAGCGAGCACCGCGAACAGCGAGGCAATGGATATGCCCCCTCCGAGTCCGTAGTGCTCCGATACGATGACGATAACGACGGGGGTAAGGAACTGTACCCCCCTTGCAAGGTTGAATGCTGTCCCCATGGCGGTGTTCCTGATCTTCGTGGGGAACAGCTCGGACATGATGGGGCCATACCCTCCAAAGAACCCGGTGCCGAACCCGACCATAAACATAAAGACGAGTATTATATACGGATAGTTCGCAATGAAGCCCCACATCAGCGTTACCATCACGAGGCCCGACGCCATCAGGAGTGAGTAGATCGTGAATGCGGGCCTCCTGCCGAACCTGTCCGCAACGAACCCGAAGGTCGCATAGCCTATGAACCCACCTGCCTGGGTTATGATCATCCACAGTCCCGACTTCGTCATCGAGAAATGCCTCTGCTCGTAGAGATAGCCAGGCAGCCACGAATAGGTAAACCAGTATGCGGACATTATGAATATTGCGAGCAGTAGGGACTTCATGAACGTGCCCCTGTATTCCGGCGCAAGCAGGGACATGAACTTGCTTCCTGACTCGTCTTTCGCGACGTCCTTTGACAGCGCACCGCTCGTTATAAGGTGGCTGCGCCTTTCCCACAGGTCCGATTCGGGCAGTCTCTTCCTTACCACGATGACCAGCAGGGCAGGCAAGACCGAGACCATGAACGACAGCCTCCATCCTATCAGGGGCGAGACGAACCCGCCGATGAGCGCAGCGAGAGCGACCCCCACGGGTGCGCCCGTCTGCATGAATGCACCGAACCTGCCCCTTACCTTCGGAGGGAAGGTCTCGCCGACATAGGTCTGCCCTGTCGCCCATTCCCCGCCCACCCCTATGCCGGTGACGACCCTGAATAGCACGAGGGAATAGAAATCCGGCGCGAGTCCGCTCAGGAAGGTCCCTATGCTGTACGTGAGGATGGTCCACTGCAGGACGCTCCTTCTCCCGTAGCGGTCCGCGAGTGTGCCGAAGACTATGCCCCCGAAGGCGGTCGCAGCGAGGGAGATGCCGAGTATGTACGAGAGGTGGATGTTCGACAGGCGGAGCTCTTTGCCGATGGGGATCAGGAGGAAGGTATAGAGTGTAAGGTCGTAGAAATCGAACACCCAGCCGGCCCATGCCATCAGCAGTATATAGTAGTGCTCTTTTACGGGCCTATCGTATTCGCTCAATAATTTATCAGACATGGCTCGATCCTAAGCCGCTGCTGGTTCTCTTATCAAGCAAAATCGAAAGGCAGAATAGCAGGTTTGGGGATCATTCAGCATGGAACACGAAACTGCTTGACAGGCCTGGTTGCTATTGCAGGCTATCAAAAAGCAAGTCTTACATGGAATGCGCCTTCATCGGCCGTAGTGTGGTACAATGTTTACACATCAACCACGTATGGCGGACCATACACATACGTAGTATCGCCGGCCGCAACCAGCTTCACGGTAACAGGATTGACCAACGGCGTTCAATATTACTTCGTCGTCACCGCCGTGTATAACGACCCGCTGATTAGTCCGCCTTCGCTGGTCGAGAGCGTGTATTCAAACCAGGCAACCGCAACCCCGCAGGTGATCCTGTTACCATACACCGTAGGCAGTAATCCCATGGGCATAGCGATAGACGCATCGGACAATGTCTGGGTTGCCAATTTCAATAATGGAAGTTCTCCGGGTACCATAAGCAAGATAACCACATCGGGTACACCCAATACAACCACTATTACCGTTGACACTGGGCCTGCAGGTATAGCAATAGACCACAACGGGAATGTCTGGGTCACCAATAATAGAAATGGCCTGAACCCGGGTACCACCATAGACAAGGTAACGCCGGCAGGCGCCCTTGTGATGACCGTAACCGTGGGCAATTACCCCAGAGGCATTGCGATAGACGGCTCTACCCCTGAAAATATCTGGGTAGGAAATAGTACCAACGCATCGGGTGACTCAGTAAGTGTGGTGACGACAGCAGGAACATTCGTGACAACCGTTCCCTTCACAAGTGATTATCTGAAAGGCATGGCATTGAGTGCTACCGGCGCCGCATGGGTCGTAGATACGCTTAATTCCCGTGTATATACGATAGACCCATCCACCTACACGATAATCAATACCAGTCCTGCCGGTATAGAGCCTGTGGGTATCGCTATAGACAATCTAAACAATATATGGATCGGGGATGAGGGTAGTGGTGCGAATCAGAAAATCGTTTCAGAGCTAAAACCGCCGTATACCAGCGCTCTTTCATACGCTGCCGGACCAAATCCTTTAGGTGTGGCGATAGATGCAAACGGGAACATCTGGGTCGTTGATAGCTACATATTCACTTCAGGAACTCCCTCGGTAACCGAGTTAAACTCAGCAGGACAAATCATAACGACTATCACTGTCGGCTCTGCCGTCTCCGTGCCCGATGGTATAGCCATAGACAGCCAGGGCAACGTATGGGTTGTGAACAGTAATACCGGCATTGTAGATGAGCTTGTCGGCGTAACGCAGGGCCCGCAGTTCTTCCCGTGCCAGTATTCACCACTTAATACATGCCCACAATTCCAGGGCGGAGGGAACTGGTAGGAACTGAAGCAGGGCGCGAGAGGTTAACATCGAAGGGCGGGGCTTGTCCCCGCCCTTTTTCGTTCTCCCGGCACGGGCGGGAGCTATCGAGGGACCGCTATTGCAAAGTCCCTGGCCGGGCCTACAGGGTGTATCCCTCTTTCTCTACGACGTGCGCTGCGATCCTCTCTTTTATGCCGGAAAGGTCCAGAGCGTAAGTGAACGTCAGCCTCGCCAGTGCCTTCTCGTAGGTAGTGAACTCGTCCGCGTTGTCCTGTGCCACGTCGCCGAGCACCTGCCGTGCAATGAGTGCGATCTTGTTGAGGGTCTCGTACACGAACGCTCGGGTCATCAGTACTGGTATGGATATGGCGGGCTCCCCTTTCAGCTCTTTCAGCTTTAGTGTCCTGAGGATGGCGGAGTCTATCGCGTACGTCTCCATCATCATGTTCGCGAGCTGCTCGAATATATATTCGCCCCTGCCGAAGTTGAAGGCCTTGTCCGTCAGCGATGACATGTACTTCTGTACCGATACACCGGCGGCGTATACCGTGATCTTCTTGGCTATGTCCGCTGCGAGCATCTCGGTGCCGAGCAGTCCCTGTCCAGGCGTTTTGTTTACCCTGTCGGCCTTTATCTCCGCAAGTATGTCGTCGAGCCTGCCCATGAAGTCGAGCTCTCCCTTCATCGATCTCTTGAGGATGGTAGCGGGTATGAGCAGACGGTTGATCTCGTTCGTCCCCTCGAAGATCCTGTTGATCCTGGCGTCCCTGTATGCCCGTGCGACCGGGTAGTCCTCTATGTATCCGTAGCCCCCGTAGCTCTGCACCGCCTCGTCCACGACGAAGCCGAGCATCTCGGAGCCGTAGACCTTCATGATGGACGCCTCTATGTCGTAGTCCTCGAATATCTTCGCCGCCTTCTTGCTGAAGTCCGGCGCCTTCCTGTCGAGCGCGTGGATGGCGTCGTCTATCATGCCGGACGTCCTGTAGGACATGCTCTCGGTCACATAGACCTTCGTCATCATGTCCGCAAACTTTCTCCTTATCATGCCGAAGCTCGAGATCGGCTGGCCGAACTGCATCCTCTGGTTTGCATACTGGACCGCGTACTTGATTATCTCCTTTGAGCCGCCCACGGACGCCATGCCGAGCTTCAGTCTGCCTATGTCGAGCACGCCCAGGGCGGACTGGTGGCCCTTGCCTATCTCTCCGAGTACGTTCTCTACGGGTACCTTCACGTCGTTCAGTATCACGGACCTCGTCGATGAGCCTTTGATGCCCATCTTGTTCTCTTCCTTGGCCGTGGACAGGCCTTCGAACTTCCTTTCCACGATGAAGGCCGTGAACTTCTCTCCGTCCACCTTCGCATAGATGATGAAGAGGTCGGCAAAGCCGGAGTTCGTGATGAACTGTTTTTCTCCGTTGAGGACGTAGTACTTTTTATCGGGGCTCAGGACTGCCTTCGTTTTCGCACCAAGGGCGTCGGACCCATAGCCCGTCTCGGTCAGGCCGTACGCCGCAATCATTTCTCCGGTCGCAAGCTTGGGAAGGTATTTTCTCTTCTGTGCCTCGTTGCCGAAGTATACGATGGGGAGCGTGCCTATCCCGCTGTGGGCGAGTATTGTCGCCGCAAAAGAGCCGGACCTCGCGATCGCCTCGGACACCTTCAGCGAAGTAGAAAGGTCCATCCCGAGGCCGCCGAATTCCTCGGGGATCTCTATCATGAGCAGCCCGATCTCCCCGGCCTTCTTCATGAGCTTGACGTTGATCTCTATCTTCTTGTCGTGCTCTTCCATCTTTTCGGTAAGGGGGAGGACGTCCTTTTCCATAAAGTCTACGGCAGTCTCCGAGAAGCTCAGTTGCTCTTCCGTGAATTGTTCGGGTACGAATATGGTGGCAGCCGGTCCATCGCCGAGCAGAAAACCGCCGCCCACGGGCTTCGATACAGCTTCTTTACTCATTTTTTCTCCTTTGAATGAATATTCATTCAGAGCATACCATATGCGGACATCGGAATGCAAGGAAATCGGGAGACCCTGTACGCCGGAGCCTTTTATTGTATTTTTGGCTTTTTGCCTTTATCCTGACGTGCAATCGCGGACACGATGTATGGGGCCACCGAAGAAAGACATTTATATAGAGGTAATCCTGCCAGTGCCTTTGGAGCACAGCTTTACCTACACGTTTTCAAGGAGCGGTGCGGACACGGCCCCTGCTGTAGGACAGAGAGTACTCGTGCCGTTCGGATCGCGGAGGCTCGTCGGCGTTATAAAGAGGGTGGACGTAAAAAGGCCGGAGTACGAGACGAAGGCCGTCATAGAGATTATGGACAGGGAGCCATGCCTTTCGGATCCGCTGATGCGCCTCCTTGAATGGGCGTCTGATTATTATTTCCATCCCGTCGGCGATGTCTTTAAGCAATTCCTGCCGCACAAGGGCATAAGGCTTGAGGCGGATAGATTGTACAGGCTGTCGTCGCACCCTATTGATTTGAAAGGGCTCAGCGACAAAGAGGCTGACATGGTTAATTCTTTGAAGAACAGGGAGTCGCTGTCGAGGGACACAGTGGTGCGCAGGTTCGGCATGAGTACGGTGAACGGCCTTATGAAAAAGGGTGCTATCGAAGCCATGTTCAAGTCCCCCGGCACAGCGAGGGCCGGTCACCCGTTCGTAAAGAGGGAAGAAACGGCATTGCCTCATCGCGATAGTGGGGAGCAACTGGTCCTTACCGAGGAACAAAAAGGCATTATAGCGCGGCTCGAGGAGGGGCTCGGTACAAGGACATTCATAGCGAGCCTGGTCATGGGCGTGACCGGGAGCGGCAAGACGGAGATATACATGCGTGTCATCGAAAAGGCATTGGAGCAGGGCAGGAACGCGATCGTCCTTGTCCCGGAGATATCACTGACACCGCAGCTCGTGCAGAGGTTCACGGGAAGGTTCGGCAATATCGTCGGCGTTATGCACAGCGGCATAGGGGCGTCGCTGCTTGCAGATACGCAGCGGGCCATCCTCTACGGCGCTATCAGGATTGTCATAGGCGTGCGGTCCGCGGTATTCGCACCCCTCAGGGACGTCGGCGTGATCGTCGTCGATGAAGAGCACGCACACACGTACAAGCAGCAGGACAGGTTCAGGTATAATGCGCGGGACGCCGCCATCATGCGCGGCAAGCTCGAGCAGTCCCTCGTCATCCTCGGGAGTGCCACGCCGTCCCTCGAGTCGTACTACAACGCGCTCACCGGGAAGTACCGCTTCTACAGACTCTACAGCAGGATCCACCGGCTGCCCATGCCGGACATACATGCTATCGATCTGAGGAGGGAGCACCCCCACAGGATCGGGAACGAAATCCTGACCGCCCCCCTCGTCGATGCCCTGAAGAGGACGTTCTCTGCCGGCAAGCAGGCCATTATCATGTTAAACAAGAGGGGGTATTCCTCGAGCCTGATCTGTACCGATTGCGGGCATGCATCGGTGTGCCCGGAGTGCGATATACATCTCACCTACCATAAGTCTTCGCAGAGGCTCGTGTGCCATTATTGTGGCTATTCGACCGTGCCCTTGCCGAGGTGCCCGGAGTGCGGGTCCGTAGACATAAAGCCGCTTGGTATCGGCACCCAGAGGCTCGAGGAGGAGATAAAGAGGCTTTTTTCGGGCATCGGGTTTGTCAGGATGGACAGCGATACGACCGTACAGAAAGGCTCTCACGAGAGGATGATCGATGTGTTCGGAAGTGGCGATGCGCTGCTCCTGCTCGGGACACAGATGGTCGCCAAGGGGCTCGATTTCCCAAATGTCGAACTCGTATGCCTGCCTATGCTCGACGTGGGGCTGAACGTGCCGGACTTCAGGAGTGCGGAGCGCATCTTCGATGTTATAACGCAGTCCGCTGGCAGGGCAGGCAGGAGCTCGAGCGGCGCACAGGTGTACCTACAGACGTACAACCCGGACTACTATGCGATAAAGTACGCCGTAGAGTATGATATCGATGCTTTCTATAAGGAAGAGCTCGAGTACAGGAGAGAGCTGCTGTATCCGCCGTTCTCGAGGATGGCCCTTTTTATATTCAGACATAAGAGCGCAGACAGGCTCAGGGATGTGATGGACAGGGTCGGTAAGGGCATGTCCGCCGTCCCGGAAGTAGTGCGGGTGTCCGGCCCGGTCCCTGCGCCCCTATCGAGGATGAAAGGCCTTTATGTCTATCACATGCTGTTGAGGTCGCAGAATACCGGGAAGCTGCTTGCCGCGGTGTCCGAGCTCGATAAGCGCATCAGGCCTATGATCGGCGATGTGAGGGTAAACATCGATGTCGACCCCCAGTATTTTGTGTGATTGCCGTGATGCGTGCATTCTTTGTCGGCGATATGTGCGTACGCTGGCCTTCGTCCCAGACCGTTCCATCTTTGATTCCGATTTGACGGCATAAAAATTTTCTGGACATCCGTACCGTGGGTATGGTAACAGAGCACGAAAGATAGAAGTGGTACTTCGTAATAGTAAAGGAGAGAGGAACCTTTTGTATGAAGGAAGAAAAGACCTATCTGTTTTCCGAGAAAGAATCTTTCGATCATCTTACGGCAGCGAGGCGGGTCGAGAGGACTGTCTTTTTCTCGACCAATAAGATGGACTTCGCATGGATGAGGGAGAATGTCCCCTGCCAGACGGCATGCCCTGCTCTGACCAACGTCCCCGGGTACATATACGCCGGCTACCAGGAGAGGTACGGTAGGTCGTACGAGATCAACCGCTATGTCAACATACTCCCCGGGGTGCTCGGCAGGATCTGCTCCAGACCGTGCGAGCTCTCGTGCAGGCACGGATGGCCGGGCTTCGGGGAGCCGGTCGCGATATGCCACCTGAAGAGAGTAGCGAGCGACTTCAAGCCCGAAGGACACCGCATAGAGGAGTTCATGTTCGGGCCCTCGGGAAAGAAGGTGGCGGTCGTAGGCTCCGGCCCTGCCGGACTCGGAGCGGCGCACGATCTCGCCATATTCGGTCATAAGGTGACCATATACGAGGCGTTCGATCGTCCCGGCGGCATGCTCAGATACGGCATACCGGAGTTCAGGCTCCCGAGGAATATACTCGATGTGGAGATCTCGAATATTCTGAGACTGGGCGTTGACCTGCATGCGGGTGTACGTGTCGGCAAGGACATCAAGCTTGAAGAACTCATGAAGGGGTATGATGCGGTACTTCTTACGGCAGGTACCTACAGTCCGAACAAGCTTGGTATAAATGGAGAAACCATAGAGCATGTTTACTCGGGCCTTGACTTCATGATGGACGCCAATTCCGGCAAGGACGTCTTCGTCGGCAGCAAGGTCCTTGTCGTGGGGGGCGGGTATACAGCCATGGACTGTGCAAGGACATCGCTGCGGCTTGGTGCAAAAAGGGTGATCATAAACATATTGACTACGGAAGATTACATTACGGTAAACAGAGACGAGCTCAACGAAGTAAAGACCGAGAATGTGGAGATACGGGGGCTTGTGTCCATCGAGCAGGTTGAGCGTTCCGGGGGCGGCCTGGCCGTGAGGTTCAGGAGGAACAGGCTCGGGGGCTACAGCGAGAGGGGCGATCGGCTCGCAGTCCCCATAAAGGGGTCTGATTTTACTGACGACGCCGAGAGCGTGATATACGCCATAGGACAGAGGCCGGAGACGGGCTTTGTGAAAGGCACCGTGAAGCTCGAAAAGAACGGCATGGTGGCGTTCGACAGGTCCAACGCCGCAACGGACGTCAGAGGGCTCTTCGTTGCGGGCGATTTCGGGAGGGGTGCCTCAACCGTTATAGAGTCCATAGCTTCCGGACGCAGTGCCGCATGGTCGATCGACAGATACCTTATGGACAGAACCCGGAGGAAAAAGGTCGTACGGTTTGAAAAATACGCGGAAAAGCAGCGGGAACGGGCGTGGGATTTCATACCGCGGCAGGCAATGCCGACGCTTCCGGTAAAAGAACGTGTCGACCAGATCGAGGTTGAACTCGGATTAAACAGGACTCTTGGTAAGGAGGAGTCAAAGAGATGCTACCTGTGCTCCCTGAAATTCGAAATCGATGTTACGCGGTGCATATACTGCAGGTACTGCATGGATGTTTGCCCGACAAACTGCATCCATACGACGAGGGAGGTTGTAACGGAGGAGGACGGCAGGCAAAGGCTGGTCGCTACGGACAAATGGAACGAGGTGAGCGCGATCGTCATCGACAACAACAACTGCATACGGTGCGGTAATTGCAAAAAGGTGTGCCCGGTCGAGTGCATAGACGTCGTCAAGGCCGAACTCATCGAGCAGGATGTAGAGGCGTAAACGTGCAGAAAAAATCCTTGAAGTATGTTATCATAGGTGACGGGCATGCAGGCAACAGCGCTGCAGAGACCCTGAGAAAAGGAAGTCCCGGTTCTGATATAGTCATCATATCCACTAAACCGACACATTACTTCGATCACAGTCTTCTCGCAACTTTTCTGCTGGATAAAAAAGATATAACATCTCTGTATGTTTATCCATATACATGGTACAAGGATAACAATATCAGATTACGACTGAATCAGACCGTTACAAAGGTTATTCCTGACAAACACGAGCTTATTCTCTCGCATAACGAACGCGTGTATTACGATAGATTGCTGATAGCATCAGGTGCAAAACCAAAATTACCCGAATCCCTCTCACGGTATAAAAGCCTGCTTACCGTATTTACGGATGCCGTTGACGCAATGAAACTCAGGGAAAAGCTTGGAACATTCAGGCATGTAACGATGGTTGGGGGGGACTGCATAGGACTCCATCTTGCAGGGGCCATGTTAAAGCTTGGAAAATCAGTTACTTTCGTGCTGAATGAATATAATTTCTGGCCTCTTGAGTTTGATGAAACAGTAAAGGATAAGCTTATAGGATGTCTGAAAAAGAAGCATATCGAAGTCATTGCGGATGATATGACGACAGAGATTGTAAAAGACGGTACAAGGCTTAACGTTTTGACCAAAAACGGTAAGATCGTAAAGACAGACCTTGCATTTCTTACCTCGGGTATGGTTCCGAACATAGATTTCCTCGATGGCAGCGGTATCGATGTCCAGACGGGCATTCTTGTAGACGAATACATGCATACCAGTGCACAGGATATCTGGGCTGCAGGGGAGTGTGCGACGGTGTATTACCCCGAGTTAAAGGACTACAGGCAGACAACGGGAGAGGTCAACGCAAAGATGCTCGGGAACATATCCGCGAAGAACATGCTCGATGAGAAAAGGGCCGTGAGCCTTGCCGAGCCCGGCAAGATAACGATCGAGGGCGAGGATTTCATTACCTACGGGTGGAAAGGATTCTCAATTGACATATAAAAGAAGCCTGACAATCGAAATATGCGGCAGCTCGGGAGACAGGTCCCTTGCAGCAGGTGAAATACTGATCAAGACCCTTTCCGATATCGGGTACCATGTTATATCGTTCGATGCCTATCCTGCGGAGATACGGGGCTTCGGGAAAACCGTAGCACACATGAGGGCAGGGAGGGAGATCATGCTCAGCCTCAGCAGCAAGGTGGACATACTCGTATCGTTGAATGACCGGTATGCAATCGAGCAATTGAAAAATTTAAATGACGAAGGCGTGGTCATATTCGATAACCGGCAGCGTGATATTACCTATGAGGTTTTACAGCAGGACGAGGGGCAAACAGATAAACACCATCTGGGGCCCGGTGTCTATACCGAAGAAGAAGGATGGAAAGAGATTACCAGTGAGCAGGTGAGTATTGCAGGTCATCTTGGTCCCGGCATGTATCTCTACGGCGTACCTCTTTACCAGTTGAGCCAGAAAACAACGAATGAGTCCCGATCGAGGAACATCGTTGTCCTCGGCTCTGTCGCCGCATTGTTCAACATACCGAAAAATGAATTTATCGGCAACCTTACTGCGAAGCTCGGGAAGAAGGACAAGAGCGTGGATTCCGTTGTTGCCGCATTCGAAGAAGGCTACAACTATGTGCGTGAGAATGTCGTCAAGCTTGATCCCTACAGCTTTGAACGGTTGTCCGTGGACAGGAAAGGCTACAAGCTGATGGACGGCAATAAGGCAGTTGCACAGGCTGCGATTGATGCGGGATGCAAGCTGTATGCAGGCTATCCGATTACCCCTGCAACGAAGATCATGGAGGTCTTGTTCGCTGAATTGCCGAAACACGGCGGTGCCGTTGTACAGACCGAGGATGAAATCTCTGCGATTGGGCATGTAACGGGCGCAGGATTTGCCGGTGTACGGGCAATGACCGCGACCTCTGGACCCGGTTTCTGCCTCATGACCGAGTTTATCGGATACAATGTCATGTCGGAGACCCCTGTTGTCATCGTCGACAGCCAGCGGGGCGGTCCTGCAACGGGCCTGCCGACAAAAACGGAGCAATCGGATCTGAACCATGCATTGTTCGGAGGAAACGGAGATACGCCGAGGATCGTCGTAGCACCGACCAGCGTGAAAGAGTGCTACCAATGGACGGCAGAGGCATTTTATCTTGCGGAAAAATACCAGATGCCTGTTATAGTCCTGATAGATCTGTTTTTATCGTTGTCTGTCAGAAATGTTCAGCTCGACCCCCTTCCGGATTACAAAAAGGGCAGCAACAAATTACCGTCACAGGAAGATATGAAACTGTATCTCCGCCAGAAAATAACGGATGACGGTGTATCGCCTCGGTCACTTCCGGGGCAGGAAAACGGGTATCAGGTCGTTTCCGGACTTGAGCAGAATGAGTACGGTACACCCGTTTACGACGAGTATTCTCATACGGTCATGACGCAAAAAAGGTTCAGAAAAATAAAAACGGCCCTTGACCATGATGTTCCGTCGCCGGAGAGGATCGGGCAAAAGGGCAGGGTAAAGCTTGGCGTTATATCGTGGGGCTCGACAGCCGGTGCAGTTGCAGATGCTGTCGATAGTGTTCTCAAGGAAGGCAAAAGTGTGGCAATGCTCAAGCTGATCGTGATAAATCCACTCAAGGAAAAAGAAATCCAGGCATTTTTGGATGACTGCGAAAAGGTGCTGGTGCCGGAACTGAATTATCAGGGACAGTTTGCAAACTGGCTTTCGATACATTTTCAACAAAAATTCTTAAGGTTCAACAAGGTTGCAACAAGGCCGATAACCCATGACGAGATAGAGGCCGAAATAAACAGGCTGCTCAAGGAATAACCTATGGATCAATATGTAAAACCAGAAGTATATTATCCGGACGAGGACATACAGAAAGTAAAGGAAAAGGGGGTACTCCAGTATAGGTCCGAAAGGCTTCCGACCTGGTGTCCAGGATGTGGCTATTTCGGCATAGAGACCGCGCTGACCAACGCGTTGGGCAATCTCGGCGTAAAGCCGAAGGACCTCATCATTGTTTCCGGCATAGGGTGTGTGGGCAGGTATCCGTTTTTTCGTGAGGGGATACGGTATGCATACGCTTCATGGGAGGGCGCTCCCTGTAGCATCGGGGGCAAAGCTTGCACGGCCGGAACTCACCGTCCTTGCATTGGTGGGCGATGGAGACGGGCTCGGCATAGGGGCCGGCCACCTGCCTCATACGATACGCAGAAATCCTGATATAACATGCGTTCTGTTCGACAATGCCATCTATGGACTGACAAAAGGGCAGACAAGCCCCATGACCCCGCAGCACCAGATAACGAGATCACATCCCATGGGAAACCCGGATCCCAAAATGAACCCTGTACTTCTCGCACTATCATACGGTGCGGGATATGTTGCACGAGGGTTCGCCGGCGCACCCGACGAGATGCAGAGATTGTTTGAAGAGGGCATACGGCACAAGGGGTTCTCTTTTATTCACATCATGAGCCCGTGCGTGACGTTCGACAAGGTCAACTATCTCTATGATAACCTGAGAAGCTGGGTACGGCTCCTGCCCGCTGGCTATGACAGCACCAACCTCGATAGGGCGTTCGAAATTGCCAGAGGTGTAGAGCTCTTTACCGGGCTTATATACAGCAAGCCTTCCCTGGAACAGGGTGCTCGATAAGGGAGCTGGGCCGTCCGTTATTTTGTATAATCAGGAGCGATGGGCTGATCGATCTCGATGTGCGTTTCAAGGGTTTCGAGGGACCTGCCGTCGACGGTCAACTGTACGGCATTGACGCCACCGATGTTTTTTGCAATCGAGTCGACGATCGCATAGACGGCCGAGATCTCGGCGGAAGAGCCTTCGGGCGTCTCTTTGACGAGATTGTCCGACAGATCGATCACGAGCACGCCGTTGTTTCGCCACGAGGCCCTGTTCACTTTTACGTCAGGGGGGATGGGCCGAGAGAGACCTGTCATCGATCCACGTTCGAGCTCAGATACGATTGTCCTGCATGTATCGACGATGTCCGTTGAAGATGCGACCATCCTCTGTTCCGACTTGAGGGTGTCCGTATCAGGGTCATAGAAATACAGCGTGACGATCCGTTCTGCCGAGACTGGTTTTACTGGCGGCAGGACAGGACGTGTGTAAAGTCTGTGGACGACATATGCGCCGATCGCCACCAGGAGAAGGAGACCGATGAGCGTGATCGTAATGTTGTGCCTTTTATTCATGATCTTCCAATACCACTTTACGTACATTACTATCAATTTCCCGCGAAAGAAGCAACCTGCCTATCTTCTTGAATTGCGGGGGATCGTCCGTTACGAAAAATCTCATGTGCCCTCGCACAGGCGACCGCCCCCGGGCGTCCGGTCCCTGTACCCCATCTTTGAGCAGGTCGTGCCCGGATAGATATTCATACGTCTTTATGGCGACGGCCTGACCCGAATTGATCAGTGTCACCCGGCTGCCCATGACTGTTTTTATTATAGGCGAGAGGGCCGGGTAGTGTGTGCACCCCAGTATGATGGTGTCTATACCGTGTCTTTTCAGCGGGGCGAGGTAGTATTCCGCGACGTCCCCTGCCAGTGCCGTTCTGTGCATGCCTTCTTCGACGATCGGCACGAACAGGGGGCATGCCTGCTGAAATACCTTTACACCATTATCGAGCAGATTGATGGCCGTCCTGTATGAGTCGCTCGTGATGGTCGCCCTTGTCCCTATGACCCCTATCCTCATGTTTGTCGTCATGTGGACCGCCTGCTCGGAGCCCGGCTCTATGACGCCGATGATCGGGAGCCCTGTGAAGGTGCGCCTCAGTGTCTCCAGAGCGACCGATGATGACGTGTTGCAGGCAACGACGAGCAGCTTGATGCCCTGTTTTATGAGGAAGCCGGTGTTCTGGATGGAGTAGTTGACGATCGTGTCCCTGGATCTGTTCCCGTACGGTACGCGCGCCGTATCTCCGAGATAGAATATGTCTTCCTCCGGCAACAGCTTCCTGATCTCTTTGAGGACGGTCAGTCCGCCGACGCCCGAGTCGAATATGCCGATACCCTTGTTCCTCATCGTTAACGCCCTTCGATACGAAAGAATCGTTCCCCCGTATTGCCGTCGATGGCTTATCGCGTCTTACATCTGTCGGACTGTCCGAGCACTGATTCGGCCTCTTGTTTCTTGCCTGTTTTCATGAGTATCAGGCCCTTCGCCGTATAGGCCGGACAGTAGTAGGGGAACTGTTTTATGATCAGGTCGTACTCGCTGAGTGCCGTTGCATAGTTTCCGGATATGTAGTACACCCCGGCGAGCAGCGGCATGGCTTCTGCCGGGCTTGCCCCGTTGCGGAGGGCGTTGTTGAGGGCCTGGATGCTCATTTTGTCTTTGTCCGCGAGGTAGTAGAGTGCGCCGAGCTTGAGCTGGACACTGTAGTCGTCTGGAGATAGGGCGCTGGCCTTCGTGTACGATAATATCGCATTGTTGAACTGCTCCGTCCTCTGCTCGCCGCTTATATGCTGGGAGTAGGCGTAGTATATGTTCCCGGCGATGATGAAGGCGCTTGCATCGTTCGGGTCTATGGAGATTGCCCTCTTTATATTTTCCACGGCCTTCTGGAGGTTCTCGATCTTGCCTTGTTCCTGTGGCTGGTTTGGCAGGGCAGGCATGTCGAGATAGGCGCTTGCGGTGCCTTTGTAGGCATGCTCGTTGTCCGGGTTGTATTCCAAAACATAAGAGTAGGCCTGTACCGCCCTGTCGAATGCCTTCAGTGCGTAATAGTCGTCTCCCGCGATATTGTATATCCGGGCGTTCAGGCCCTTGTCGTTCAGGGGCTGGATCTGGGGGAGCGTCTTGTTTATAAGCAGGATGGAGTCGGCGAAGTCGGCCTGCAGGTACATCGCCTTTATGAATTCTATCATGTAGTGGGCATAGAGGGAGAGATTGTTTGCCTTTATCTTTTCTGCGCGAGCGATGCCCCTGTACAGGCTGTTTTTTGCATGGCCTTTGTTTCCCTCGCTGTTCTGGAGCATCGAGAGCGGGATGAAGGTACCTATGAGGGACCTGTCCAGCTCCACTGCCTTTTTGAGGTTGTTTATTGCAGGGACCGTCTGGCCCATGCCTGCGTATGCCATGCCGATGCCCCTATAGACAGCGGGGTTGTCCGGGAACGAGACCAGTGCCTTCCTGAGGCTTGAGACCGCCTTCCCGTATTCTTTCTTTTTGAGATAGAGGACCCCCCACCCGATGTCCGAAATGGGCTGGGAGGCTATGCCGGCAAGGGACGCCGCTGCACTGCTGTATTCGTCGTTGAACGTGTCGATCTGTGCGAGGTTGAATGCAATGGGGTAGATATTGCCCGAGAGCATGGCTGTGTTCTGCATGATGCTGCTCCCCACATCATGGAGCCCGTTCGTGTAGAGAGCGACCGACAGGTTGTTCATGACGGCGATGTCCCGTGGGTACTGCTCCAGCATCGACTTGAAGACGTAGATGGCATTGTTGGTATAGCCGGAGATGAGGTACGCCGTGCCGAGGTTCAGTGCGTCTTTGTAGTCGAGCGGTCCGGTCCTCGTCGATAGGAGCCTGATGACATCGCCGTACCTCCCTTTCTGCATGTACGTGCAGCTCAGGCATGATGTCGTCTGCTGCGGCTGCTGGACTGGTTGAGCGGGAGTTGGTTTTAGCGTCTCCCGGGGTGCCGCACACCCCGCGGCCGTCGCGAGCAGCAGCGCCACGGCAATCTTCGGTAGAATGTATTGTTTCATGCGACCCATTTTACTCCTTAAATATGTTTGTTGCAATGACCAGCCTCTGGATCTCTGATGTGCCCTCGTATATCTCCGTTATCTTTGCGTCCCTGAAGTGACGTTCGACCGGATAGTCTGTCGTATACCCGTAGCCCCCGTGTATCTGTATCGCCTTCGTGGTTATCCACATGGCCGCCTCGGCCGCAAACAGCTTTGCCATTGCTGCCTCTTTCGAGAACCTTGCCTTCCTGTCTTTCAGGTATGCGGCCCTCAGGGTGAGGAGCCTCGCGGCGTCGAGCCTCGTCGCCATGTCTGCGACCATCCACTGGATTGCCTCGAAGTTGTGTATGATCTGTCCGAACGCCTCCCTCTGTTTTGCAAACTCTACCGATTCTTCCATCGCGGCCTTCGCTATCCCGAGTGCCTGCGACGCGATGCCGATCCTGCCGCCGTCCAGCGTGGACATGGCGATCTTGAATCCGTCTCCTATGTTTGCAAGCATATTCCTCCTGTCTACCCTTACGTCCTCGAGGACGAACTGCGCGGTCGAAGACGCTCGTATGCCGAGCTTGTGCTCAAGTCTGCTTACGGAAAATCCTTTTGTGTCCCTTGGTATAATGAATGTGCTTATGCCCTTGTGTCCCTTCGCCTTATCGGTCATGGCAAACACTATCGCGATATCGGCCTCTCTGCCGTTCGTTATGAAGTTCTTGGTACCGTTGATGACGAAACTGTCTCCGTCCTGGGCCGCCGTTGTCTGCTGCCGGGCGGCGTCGGAGCCGGCGTTCGGCTCGGAGAGGGCGAAGCATCCGAGCTTTTCTCCCTTTGCAAGGGGTGTAAGGAACTCCCTTTTCTGCTCTTCGCTGCCGAACCTCGCGAGAGGGTCGCACACGAGGGAGTTGTTCACTGACATGATCACGCCTGTACTTGCGCATGCGGAGGATATTTCCTCCATTGCAAGGACATACGATATTGTGTCCAGGCCGGAGCCCCCGTATTCCGGAGGCACCATGATTCCCATAAAGCCGAGTTCCGCAAGCTTCTTCACGATATCGGAAGGGAACGCCCCGGTCTGGTCCAGATCCTTCGCCCTCGGCTTTATGACGCCGTCTGCGAAGTCCCTCGCCGTCTGCTGTATCATCTTCTGTTCGTCCGTCAGTTCAAACTGCACACCATTCTCCTGTCGGTCCCTACCTGTCCTTGAAGACGGGCTTTCTCTTCTCCATAAACGCCTTCAGGCCCTCCGCATGGTCCTCCGTGGAGAACAGCACTGCAAAGGCGTCACGCTCTATCTCGAGTGCCGTTCTCAGGTCCGTCTCTATACCGTAGTCTATGGCACGTTTGGCCATCATAATGGCGGTCTTGGACTTGGATGCTATTTTTGCGGCGACGGACCTTGCCTCGTCCATCAGCTTGTCCTTTTCGACGACCCTGGTTACGAGCCCTATTCCCTTTGCCTGCTGTGCCGTTATCGGGTCGCCCGTAAGGATGAGCTCTGCAGCCATGGCCTTGCCCGCAAGCCTCGCAAGCCTCTGTGTCCCTCCAAAGCCAGGTATGATCCCGAGATTTATTTCCGGTTGCCCGAACTTTGCGTCATCGCTCGCAATGATCATATCGCATGACATGGCAAGCTCGCATCCTCCGCCGAGGGCAAAGCCATTGACCGCCGCTATGAATGGGACACCGAGCTCGTCCATCTTTTGCTTTACGTCCTCTCCCTTCGCCGAGAAGGCCGATGCTCCGAACGGCCCGAGGGAGCTCAGCTCTTTTATGTCGGCGCCCGCAACGAAGGCCTTCCCTCCCGCGCCGACGAGTATACATGCCTTGAGCTCCGCGTGCTGCTTCAGTTCGTCGAGGCACTGCCTCAGTTCATCGAGCATTTGAGAGTTGAGTGCGTTGAGTACTTCCGGCCTGTTGAGGACGATGGTCGCAACCGCGCCGTCAAGCTCCAGTTTTATCGTCTTATATTCCATATAATCTCCTTTGGCGGAGCTCATGCCTTCCCCCCCGGTAGATATCGATAGAACCCCCTCCCTGTCTTCCTTCCGAGCATGCCTGCCTCGACGTGTCTGCGCAGGAGGGGGCAGGGCCTGTATTTGGGGTCACCCATATCCTTATACAGCACCTCGAGGATTGCAAGCATCGTATCGAGCCCTATGAAGTCCGCGAGCTCCAGCGGCCCCATCGGCACATTGGTGCCGAGCTTCATCGCTGTGTCGATGTCCACCGGTGCCGCGATGCCTTCGAGCAGCGCATAGACGGCCTCGTTTATCCATGGTGCGAGTATCCTGTTCACTATAAACCCTGCCGAGTCCTTTGAGACGACCGTTGTCTTGCCGAGCTGCCGTGCAAGCTCGAGGGTCGTGTCGAGGGCCTCGTCCGATGTCTCGATGCCTTTTATGATCTCGACGAGCTTCATCAGGGGTACCGGGTTCATGAAGTGCATACCGATGACCCTGTCGGCCCTTTTTGTGACGCCCGCTATGCGGGTTATGGAGATGGACGAGGTATTGGAGGCACATACGACGTCCTTGCTTACGAGTGAGTCGAGCTTCCTGAATGTGTCGAGCTTCAATGCCGGGTCTTCAGGTATGGCCTCTATCAAAAATTCTGCAGGGGCTATCTCGGAGAGCTCCGATGTCGGCTTGATGCGGTGTATCGCCGCGGTCCTGTCCGCGTCCGTCATCTTCCCCTTCTGGACGAACCTGTCGAGGCTCGACTGTATGGCCTTCAGGCCTCTGTTCAGGAATTCGTCTTTTATGTCATAGAGGATCACGTCCTTGCCTGACACAGCGCCGACCTGGGCTATACCGCTTCCCATCTGTCCTGCACCAAGTACTGCAATTCTCTGTATCATACAGCCTCCTTACGGCATGTTCTATACATAAATGCATACGGCAGGCAAGGGATTATGTGAAAATCTGGCGCGTGTTGTTTGACACAGAGAGGGGAGTATACTACCCTGATGCCCATGAAGGGAATGCTTCTGTCTTCGGTGTTTGTGATGGTTGCATTGTTCGCTGCCGGATGCTCCCGCAGAGGACCGGACGTCAGCGCCGTGGTGCACGACGCTGTATGGTCTGACGCTCCGTGGCTCAGGGACACGCAGGGCAGGGTGATTGTCGTCCACGGCGTGAATGTGAGCCAGAAGGTGCCGCCGTATCTGCCGGACAACCCGCCTGCAGCCACCATTTCTCAGACCACTGCCTATTTTGCGAACATCAGGCAGGCTGGTTTCGACGCTGTACGGCTCATCATCATATGGGCCGGGCTCGAGCCCTCGCCCGGGAGCATCGATACAGACTATCTCGATCAGATACAGCAAGAGGTACAGATATGCGGTGACGATGGCTTGCTGGTATTGCTCGATATGCATCAGGACCTTTACAGTCAATACCTTTGCTACGGCGACGGGGCGCCTGAATGGGCATGCGACCTGAGCGGATACGATGTCGGCCAGTGCAATACAAGCACATGGGGACTTAATTATACCGTCCCTGCGGTCATGCAGTCTTTCCAGAATTTCTGGGACGATAAGCCCGCTCCGGACGGTGTAGGCCTCCAGGAACATTATACGGCGGTGTTTCAGGCGGTGGCGCGGAGGTTCAGCGGTACGGCGAATGTCCTCGGATACGAGATTATGAATGAGCCTTTCCCGGGCAGGTACAGTCCCTTTACCACGGACTTTGAGGTCCGGGCACTGGTACCTTTTTACGAAAAGGTCGCACAGGCAATAAGGACCGTGGACGCTTCGCACCTCATAGCCTTCGAGCCGTCCGCAATAATGGCAAATGTCTTCCATAACTATAACACGGGCATAAGCGGTACCACCTTCTCGCAGGACGTTGCCGGCCTTGTGTTTGTTCCCCACTACTATCCTTTGAGCTTTGGCAGCAGCATAGACGACTCGGAGATATCCTCGCTGCAGTCCACCATACCTTCCATATCCCACGTAAGCAGTGTGATGAAGGCCCCCTACATTATAGGGGAGATGGGGCTGGATCACAACGAGGACAACAGCGCGGCATACATGACCGCACTGCTGAACGAGTTCGACAGCGAGCTCAGCAACTGGATGTTCTGGGCGTACGGTGAGGCCTTTGGTGAAAGCGGCGGGATGATGCTGCTTGGTTCGACCGGGAACGATGCCTTCCCTATTATGGATATCCTGACAAGGCCGTACCCCATGCTGACCGCGGGCACGCCCGTGAGCATAAGCTATCCAATAACGACGGACCCGGCAAGCTTTTCAACGACCACGTTCACCTATACATACAAAGAAGACGGCATCGGTCATGGGACAACCGAGCTGTACTTGCCCAGGTTACACTTCCCGGACGGGTTTACCGTCACAACGACGGATGGTTCAGCAAGCTTTGATCCATCGACCGGTGTCCTGAGCTATACGCGCGGACCGCGGTCCACGCATACGATAACGGTGATTCCATGCAAGTCCGGCGCCCCGGACTGCATCCTGTTCCTTCAATAGCGCTGTTCTGTTTATCGTACTCACATGCCTTTTCTTCGAAAACATCCCATGCCATGGATGGAGTATAGTGTACGGATGCGAGGAGTATCGGTTGTGACCTTCCTCCTATTGACCGGACAGGGATTTAATAGTATCCTTTCAATAAGGTGATGGAATGCAGAGGCTATTAAAACCTGGCGATGACAGATCCCAATAGGGGGAAGCATGAAGATTACAGGTATTATCAAAGAGGGCAGAAGGATAATCTACGGCAGCGGCACGTACGAAGAAATAGAGTCCTTGAATGCGGAGAAAGACTTTAACGGGGTCCTCGACCGCGTGTATGATATAAAAAAGACCGTCATGCATTTATTCAATATCCCCGGTCCTATGAAAGTTGACAGGAAGGTGTATGGGAAAAGAAAAGCAATTCGAAGATGATTATAGGGACTTCATAGAATTACTGAACAAACACGGTGTAGAGTATCTTATAATAGGCGCTTATGCAGTTATGTATCATACACGGGTTGCAAGAGGAACAAAGGACATAGACCTATGGATAAGGCACTCGAAAGAGAACAGTAAAAAGTGCGCCTTGGCCATAAAAGATTTTGCGGGTATTGATGTCAAGCCAGACGAGCTCATCGGAGAGAAAGAGATTTATTTTATAGGCGTTGAACCACACAGAATTGACATATTCAACAGGCAGGGCCGATTCTCCTTCGACGAGATGTATAAGAGGAAAGTAGTCGCGGACTTCAGGGACGTAAAAGCCTGCTTCGTTTCCCAAGAAGATTTACTGGTATTAAAAAATTATTTTTATCGGAAAGACGATTTGAAAGACATCAGAAGATTGGTCAAATCCAAAAACAAGTACTAAAGCGACACGAGTACTCTTCCAATTCCTTGACATGCATCGGTGCCATGGTTATTATATCACCATATCATGATAAAGGAATAAAATATGCTGAAAGATTTTATCAGAACATCGAAAGCACTGTCGGATGGAACAAGGGTGAGGATAATGACCCTTCTCACACAGAATGAACTATGCGTGTGCCAGCTCATGGAGATACTGGGCATGGGGCAGTCGACGGTATCCAAGCATCTCGGGATCCTCAGGAATGCGGGACTTATCGAGGCAGAGAAAAGAGGTACCTGGTCGTTCTACAGGCTTTCGCAGGACAAGACGAACACACATAACCTTGACTTCATCCGTCTTCTGCCGTCGTTACCCCAGGACGATCCCCTGCTTCAAAAAGATAACAAGAAACTGAAAGAGGTAAACAAAAAGGGTGTGGCATTTTGCAGTGCCATAACGTTAAACAGAAGGCTGAGAGAAAGGAGTAACAATGCGGAGTAAAAAAATAGCGATCTTCGACCCGGCGCTGTGCTGTTCCACGGGGCTGTGCGGCCAGGGCAAGGATGGCGTCTGAAATGAATTGTCAAAAGTGTAGCCCAGACCCCGATGATCCCCGTCCAGGGTCTGCACCGGCTCTGGAGTGTTGATGCTGTTTCCCGGTCCCCATACATGATAATCCGGGCCGTGCCTGATAACGTTTCTCGCTCTTTCCTCGTCCGTATTGCCGGTTTCAGCCACACCTGCTACGCCAGCTATCCCGAGATTTTGTATTGAATCAAGATATTGTTCTACATCCTGCAACCATGAAGCAGAGACCAATTCTACATCCTGATGTACAAACATTATATACTTGTTATTTGCCTTCTCTCCTCCAAAGTTAAGTGCTTTAGATGCTGATTTAAATTTGTAGTTTGTGTTGTCTATAGGTATAAGCTCAAACTTGGTAGTCTGGGTTTTCAAGCTCTTGAGTAGGTAATTTTCTAAAATATCTTTGTTATTATATACGCAAATTATAGAAATCATTTGTCTTGTACTTTCCCATTTATGATCATGACGGTGTAGGTAGATTACCACAACCATGAAAAACTGCAACTGCATGGTGATAACCGGGTCACGAAATCCCGATAGTACTATCGTGTGAAGAATTATAGAGTAAGGCAGGCGCCGAGTGTTTCAGTTTCAGGGGTTGTCATAATGCATTTGTCTATCATGGATAACTGCACGGTGTCAAAACAAAAATGATTTGCTTTCTTTAATAACTATGGTATCAGTATAAGCATGAAGCACAAGCCAAAACAGACAAAGCAGGTCAAACGCCTTGAGTCGAAAGAGCCGGAAGGTGGTTATTCAGCCCTGAAGGGCAAGGACGTGGAGGGGCTCGCCGAGAGCATTTTAAAGCTGATTGGCGACGACAGGCAGAAGCGTGCAACGCTTGTGGGCTTGCTTGTGAGCGATGTTGCAACCAGGCAGGAATTCACCACCCTGCTGCGTGAACTCAAGGCCATGCGGGAAGCTTCCGATGCTAAATTCGATGCCATGCAAAGGGATATGGACCGGAAGTTCGAGGCCTCAGAGCGGAGGTTTGAAGCTATCGAAGGAGAGCTCAAGGCCATGCGGGAAGCTTCCGATGCTAAGTTCGATGCCATGCAAAGGGATATGGACCGGAAGTTCGAGGCCTCAGAACGGAGGTTTGAAGCTATCGAAGGAGAGCTCAAGGCCATGCGGGAGGACTCTGACCGAAAGTTCGAGGCGATAGACAAGCGGTTTGAGGCCATAGACAAGAAGTTTGAAGAACTGAGAATAGATCTGGACAAGCGGTTTGAGGCCCTCGATAAGTCTCTGACAAGGAAGATGGATATGCTTGGCTCTCGCTGGGGCATAATGGCCGAGGACTCGTTTAGAGAAGGCTATGATCAAGTATTGAAAGAAACCGGCTATAGTGTTGTGAAATGGAAAAAGGTCGACGCCAGCGGCACGGTGTTCAGCCATCCCAGGGAAGTGGAGATAGACATTCTGATTACTGACGGAAGGGCGATAGCGATAGAAGTCAAGTCGTCCGTCACAAAGGGGGAGGTGGAGGCATTCGATGGAACAATAGAATTTTACGAGAAGACCGAGGGAAAAAAGATCGACGCAAGGTTCATCGTGGGAGTATATCCGTATCCCGGCGTAGTCGAATATGCAAAACAATACGGCATAAAGGTGGTAGGAGACATGGAGGCTGTTATTAAGGATCCGGGCGGGGATTAGAGCCAGTTTTATATCGCAGTGGCGAAATTTTTGAACATAACTCCAATTGCGTTCCAAAGGGTGGTTTAAATGTTCCAGAGCCTCTTTTAAACATTGTATGTCCTATGATTGATCATCCCTTCCTACAAAAGCATAGATTTGATATAAGCACTAAAAATGATTCTCTTGCTGGGGAAAGAATTAAATGGATAAAGGCCAATCCGTATTATTATAATCAACTGATAAAATCGCTGAAATTTATCATAGAAGAAAATTCAAAAGTATTACATATAAGATGCAGTGTCGGTTATTTACTGAATGCTTTAAATCCTAAAAAAGGCGTAGGTATTGATGACACTTCGCTTCAGATTGAAGAGGCTAAAAAAAGCTATCCGCATCTTACCTTTATAAACCAGAACCCTGAAGCATTAGAGATCGATGAAAAATTCGATTATATCCTGATTACAAATATTGAAGATATAGTCGATATAAAAGCCCTGTTCGATTCCATAAGAAAATGTAGCTACAAGCATACGCGGATAATAATTGTGAACTACAACTATCTATGGAACCCTGCTGTCAGGATGGCTGAGCGATTAAAACTTAAAGTCCCCCAGAAATTACATAACTGGCTTTCTATAGACGATATAAAAAACTTTCTTAAATTAAGCAATTTTGAGTTTATAAATACAAAACAAATAATATTATTTCCCTTTTATTTCCCGATGCTCTCCTATCTATTAAACAAATTTGTTTCAAGACTTCCATTATTCAAGCATTTGGCTTTTATTAGAATAAATATTGCACGGCCTGTTTTCACTGATAACAAAGATTATTCTGTTTCAATCATCATTCCTTGTAAGAATGAAGTTGGTAATATTGAAGATGCAGTGAAGAGGATGCCGCCGTTAGGCACGCACACTGAAATTATATTTGCCGATGATAAATCTACGGATGGAACGCCTGAAAAGGTTTTAGAAATGATGAAACACTATCCGCAAAAGGATGTAAAGCTGGTATTTGGTCCCGGGATTTGTAAATCGAAGAATGTCTGGACAGGTTTTAATACAGCTAAAGGTGATATTTTGATGATACTGGATGCTGATCTTTCTGTCCTACCGGAAGAGCTGCCTTATTTTTATGAAGCTATAAAAAATGAACATGGTGAATTCATTAATGGTTCAAGACTCGTGTATCCGATGCATGAAAATGCAATGAAATTCTTCAACTATTTAGGCAACAAATTTTTCAGTGTCTTTTTTTCGTATATAATTGATGCCCCCATTAAAGATACACTCTGTGGAACAAAAGTCCTTTGGAGGCGGGATTATGAGCGGTTAAAAAATTATATAGGCAGTTGGGGCATGGTGGACAGGTGGGGGGATTATGATTTGCTTTTGGGAGCAGCAAAGATTAATCTAAAAATCGTTGATTTGCCGGTGCATTACTATGAAAGGATTTATGGTGTAACGAAAATGAAAAATGTGTTAAAAAATGGACTGACTATGCTAAGGATCAGTATAATTGCTATGTTTAAGTTAAAATTCTATTAATACCTTTGATAAATAGTATGAAGACATTAAAGATATTGATAACCGGCAGCAGCGGGCTTATTGGCTCCGAGGCTGTACGGTATTTTGGTGCTCAGGGACATAAAATAATAGGGATCGACAACAATTTAAGGAAATACTTTTTTGGCAAGGACGGCGACACATCCTGGAATTTAAAAACTCTACTGAACAGCAGTATAGATTTTACACATCTTGATGTTGATATAAGGGATCGCACAAAAATTCAGGATATTTACAAGACCCATAGACCAGACGTCACTATCCATTGTGCTTCCCAGCCTTCCCACGATCTGGCTGCAAAGATACCTTTTGATGATTTCGACACAAATGCAGTCGGTACGCTTAACCTTCTGGAAGCAAGCCGCAGGTTCACCCTTGAATCACCCTTTATATACATGAGTACCAATAAAGTATATGGAGATACACCCAACGAGCTCGAGTTGATAGAGACACCTACGCGCTATGATTATAAAGATCCCGCATACTATGATGGGATAGATGAAACGATGCGGATCGACAGGACCAAACACAGCTTATTCGGAGCGTCAAAAGCCGCGGCTGATCTGGTAACTCAGGAATACGGACGTTACTTCAATATGCCGACCGTATGTTTCAGAGGGGGGTGTCTGACGGGCCCTGCTCATAGTGCGGTAGAATTACACGGGTTTTTATCTTACTTCGTAAAAGCAGCCCTTACTGGTAAGAAATATACCATATTTGGATACAAGGGTAAACAGGTGCGGGATCAGATACACAGTAAAGATGTGGTAAGAGCCTTTGAGTGTTTTATTAACAAGCCACGATCGGGTGAGGTATACAATCTGGGCGGAGGAAGGAATAACAGTATTTCCATATTGGAGTGCATAAATCTGTTAAAAGATTCATTCGGGCTTACTTTAGATTATACCTATAGCGATAACAATAGAATCGGCGATCATATCTGCTACATAAGTAACCTCAAAAAGTTAAAATCCCACTATCCGGAATGGGCTATAAGTATCGATGTAATCTCAATCATTAAAGAGATTATAAATACCAAGAGAGACATTCAAAAAGAGAGTTGAATTGGTTTCAAGAATAGAGAGAGAACTACAGCACGGTGCTAAAATAAGCGAGCATGCAGAAGACATCTGGAACTGGTCTTCTCCTGCCGGCAAACTACGAGTCAAAAGAAGAGCAGGGTATTTCTTAGACCTTACACACGTGAATTCACACCATTCTGTGCTTGAGATCGGCTGTGGAACAGGTATTTTTACAGAAAATATAGCTGTAAGCGGTGCTAAAATTATTGCAGTTGACTTATCTGATACCTTATTACAAGTGGCAAGACAAAAAAACATCAATAACTGTATTTTTGAGCAAGCAGATGCTCATAAGCTGCCGTATAACAATAACTCATTTGATATCATATTAGGTAGTTCCGTTCTTCATCATTTAGATATGGAAATAGCTCTGAATGAAATATTTCGCACTTTAAAGCCATTAGGGAAAATCGTTTTTGCAGAGCCCAATATGTTGAATCCCCAGATATTAATACAAAAGAACATACCTTTTGTGAAAGCATGGCTCGGAGATTCTCCTGATGAAACTGCTATTGTCAGATGGAGATTAGCTAAGACACTGAAAGAAATAGGATTTATTAACATTAAGATATTCCCTTATGACTTCTTACATCCTGCTACGCCTGGCTCTCTGATTCATATTGTTAATGATATAGGAAGAATAATCGAGAAGATTCCGATCTTCAAAGAAATAGCTGGCTCATTAATTATTTATGCACAGAAGGGCACCAAATCATAGGTTAATCACCTTATGAACTATAAATATAAATTTTATCTTGCCAACTTGCTATATAAATATGCAGTTCCTGTTTACAGGATGTTATATTTTGTATATAAGAAAAAAACAGATGCTTATGAGATATCGCTTTTAAAAAAGTGGCTCCATCCCGGAGTAGTTGTTTTTGATATAGGGGCTAATATTGGATTTTATTCCGTTTTACTATCTAAACTTGCAGGTGGGAACGGTGTAGTTCATTGTTTCGAGCACGACAGGACTAATATGTATTATCTGCAAAAGGAGATCCGACATTTCCCCAATATCGTCCTGAATAAAAAAGCTGTGTCTGATACTGCTAAAACCTTAAAACTATATACTTCAAACAGAATAAATGTCGTTCATAGAACTTATCCGGTTAAAAGCTATGGTACAACATACGAAGTGGAAGCTGTTTCAATAGATGAATATGTCAACCAGAAATACAAGGTCGATTTTATCAAGATGGACATACAGGGAAGCGAATTTTTTGCCTTAAGGGGAATGGCAAAGACATTAGAACTTAACCCGGATATTATTGTACTTACGGAATTATGGCCTGCTGGATTAAAGGAAGCGGGAGTCGATATTAAAGAAATGATAAACTTTATCTTTTCTTTGCACTTCAAAATATTTCTTATTGAAGAAGATAAGCTTAAAAGATTTTCCCACGATATATTAAATGATACCGGTTTCAGAGAAAAAGATCCTGATTCTTTTTATAATATTATTATCACCCAAAAGGAGCTTATAAACAATGAATAAGAAAAATACCCTTGTTGAAATTATTTTTTCCTCTCATTTTCAGATATTATTATTTCTCTGTTTTATTGTAGGTCTGTTCATTTATGTGAAATATCCTTCCACAGTATATGTTTATACAGTTGATACCATCAGTAAGCTATTAAAACATGCATACGGAACGCACGGCAATATAAACAAAATAGATAGGGGCATGCATAAGTTAGGTGTGCTTGTTATATTTTTAAGCATCGGAGGGGTCTTTTTTATTAAAACATGGGAATGGATATTTCATTTAACTGATGAAGTTACCACGACCTCAACAATCAAAGATTATAATAATGTGAGTATAGATAAGAAAGATTGGATTATTATAGTAATATTTACGGTTATCGCTGTTATCCTGGGTATATTACCGATAAAACAAAGTCTGTGGCAGGATGAAATTGGGGTATATGAAACATTTATGAAATCAGGTGTTTTATATAGTATATTCCCAAAATCTTCAATGGGCTCCCACCCCTTAATGCAGATTATTACAAAACTATTTACAGATATTACCGGGGTATCTGAATTGAGCTTACGATTTCCTTCATTCCTTGTATCAATACTATCAATCCCTTTGTTTTATATCTTATCGCTTAAATTGACTGGCAAAAAAATTATAGGCATATTATCCTCCTTCTTCCTTACTATAAATCCAATCCATATTTATTATTCTTTTCAGATGAGAGGATACTCGTTCCTGATGTTCTTTAGTGTTATTTCTTTATATTTGTTTATAAAACTCATTATAAAGCCTACAAAGAGAACAGCGATATGGCTGTCAATAATCAATGTGTTGTTACTTTATACACACCTCTATGCCCTCTTTTTTATTAGCGCTCAATGCCTCACGCTTATCAGTATTGTATTCTATCAGTATTATCTTAGCGAAGATACCATAATATCGAATCCTGTTGTCCCTTTATATTTTCTTTCGTTTATATGGACACTATTGATAGGCTTTATCCTGTATATCCCTTATATCCCTGTAATCGGTATGATTATTTTTAACACATCGGTTTATGAACCTCACTATACCACATTTACCTCGCATATTTATAACTTACTTGATGCATTAGCTTTTGTCATTTCGTATTCAAAGTTCAGAGTTCTGACATTAATATTCATTTTATTCAGTACTGTAATAGCTTCTGTTCTGACTAAGAAAAAGACCGTACTCACGTTTGTTAATGTGTTTTTTGTTTCGTATGTTTTCGTTTACTTGATTGCTCCGGTTGGTGCCCAAAGATATTTATGTCCTATAATCCCGATATTGCTCTTATCTCTTTCGATTTCCACCTATGAACTATATATATCGGCTAAAATTTATTTCAAATCCCTTGGACTGATAGTAGTGATTGTGTATAGTGCATTGTCGATTGCTGCTTTCCCGGATATCTATATGCCAATACAGAACTATAAGGGAGCTGTAAACTTTGTAACTACCGTATCAAGGAATCAAAGCAATGTAGTTATTGTATCAAATTCTCTTGGTAAAAATGAAGTAAGATTTTATGATAAAAACATTGTACCACTCAACAATGTAGAAGAATTAAACAAGTTATTAGCTACACATAAAAATATTTATGCAATTGTAACCTTTGAAGATTTCCTGAAACATAGTGAATTTTCCAATGATAGAGTAACCCAGAAGGAAATTGAAGATAAGTTTAAGCTTATCAAAACTTTTAGTGGTGAATGCCCGGTCCATGTCTGGTATTATTCAAACCAATAAATAATTCCGAGAAGACAAAGAAAATAAAAAATTCTTTATAACCCAATCCTCTCCATCATCATCGTCAATTACAACGTAAAAGAATATATATATTCTTAATTGTATCCAGTCTATTCAGGATAAGATTGATGCAAAAAGGTGCCCTTATAAGGTGATATTTCTGTTTCACTGTTTCCCCACAAACTGCGATGGGAACAGGCAATGAATAATTTCTATACCGCTTGCTTCAATTCCTTCAATTCATAGATAAGGCTTTTAGGTTCTTCGATATTTACAGAGGCATCAAGAACCTCAATGGAAACAATCCTACCTTTCTTATCATAGTCTATTATGAGCCCTTCTCTCAATTCATCGCTTTCTGCTACACTCTCTTCTCTTAAAATAAGATTCAGTGAGTCTGTTTCGGAGTCATATATTACCTTCATGTTACTTTTCTCCTTTTCCCCAGTATTTTTCTATCCGTGAAGTTTTATACGCAGTAATTACTATAAACCTATTATGTACTTTTTTACCTATAACTCTTAAAAGCATCTCCTTTTTTATTGAAGTATCAAAATATTTATTTTGAAAAATAACTCTACCTTTTTGAATGGGAATCTCTTGTTGTGGCTGATTTATTAAATCTCTTATAGTATCTTCTTTTATGCCTCTTCGTTCCGCTTCAAATCTGGCATGTTCTGTAAATACAATTCTCATTTTATTAATGTATATTATTCTAAGGATAAGTCAAATGGTGCGGGGCGTTATGATCGGGAATAGATGGACATCCGATTTCTCAATATTGCCGGAATAGAACTTGATAAGGCATGATAAGATTGGTGCAAAAAGGTGCCCTTATAAGGTGATATTTCTGTTTCACTGTTTCCCCACGAACTGCTTTAAATACCCCGCATACCGTGTCTTCTCCACTTCTGTCAGTCCGAACAGGTAGTACAGTCCCCAGTAGAAGAAGCCGATAACAGCGCTTTCAAGAACAAAGACAATCAGCCTGTGCGGCCCGTAGTAGTGCTTTATAGCCAGGGCAAACATAGAAATTCTCTTCCATTCGCTTGACTAATGTTGCTGGAGATTATAATTTTCTTATAAAGTCAAAAGTAGTTCCTTGGATATAAAAATTTATTTATGATATACTTATGAAAATTCGTTACTATATTGATTCAGAAACAGATTTACCGCATATTTATACCCATAACGTATTTGAGAATGAGGTGGAAGATGTTTTGTTAAAGCCTGGAGAAGATCGACCCGGCAAAGAAGGTTCACGAATAGCCCTGGGGCAAACTCGTGGAGGCCGTTATCTAAGAGTTGTTTATGTCCCGGATCCAGAACCAGAAAGTATTTTTGTTATAACAGCTTTTGAATTAATTGGCAAACCACTAATGGCTTATAAACGCAGGAGGCGGAAGAAAAAATGAAAAAAAATAAATTTCCCAAAGGATGGGATGAAGAAAAGGTACTGAGAGTCCTCACACATTATGAAAAACAAACTGAGAAGGAAACTTTAGCCGAAGATGAGACAGCCTATAAGGATAGAACTCAGAGTATAATAGAAGTTCCCGTTCAATTAGTACCTACTGTTAGACAGCTTATCGCAAAATATCAGGTGTCAAGGCACTCAAAAGCAACAAGATAAACTTCACTACAAAGATGATCGAAGCCATCATTCTCTAACTCTTGTGCACAAACTGTCTTACGTACCCCACATACCGTGCCTTCTCATCGTCTGTCAGTCCGAACAGGTAGTAAAGTCCCCAATAGAAAAGACCGATAATCGCACTCTCGAGCACAAACACAATCAGCTTATGCGGTGTAAAGTAATGCCGTATCAGCAAGGCAAGGATGGCGGCCGGGATGATAAAGAGTAATGGCTTGATGAAGATCTTGATATATTCCCTATGCGGCAGTTCAATGATCCTGTTTACATACCAGGGCAGGAAAAATAGGTCCACGGCATTCATGGTCAAACCCAGTGCGATGGGTATACCCAGCACGCCGTAGCCTGCACCATAATCCTTTGCGATCCATCTTGTCAGCAGAATTGCCAATAATAGGTTTGCTATTGCTGCAATGGCAATTGAAATTGCAGCAGGTTTTGGTTTTCCCATGCTTAGTAAAAGATGATCGGTAATGTAAGCGATATTATGGATAAATGACACAACCGTTAAAAGAACAAGCGATAAAGCAGCAAGATGATACCCATTTCCAACCCATATCTCCATGATGGGATCGCTGAAAATTATCACAACCATTGAAATAGGCAGAGAGATAAGTGTAACCGCCTTTGTGATCTCTAAATAGGCAAACCTAATCTTTTCTTTGGCATTGATTGCCCACAATGTTGAGAATGTAGGTGTAGTTACATTTAACATTGAACCAACAGTACTGCTAATGATCACCACAAGTTTATTTGCTAAAGCAAAATAAGTAACAAACTCAATACTCAGCATAGTACTAATAATAAGGTTTCCAATACTTAATAATTGTCCTGCAAGATTGAATAAAAAAGCGAATATACTGTAACGATATGCTGTCTTGAGCATACTGAATCTGTAAAGCTTAAGATGAAAGTGAATAAGCTTATATTTAAAAACAACAAGGAAATGGCTTACAAGAAATGTGAATATGGATAACACGAAATTGAGCAAAAACAACTCAAGCAGACCGAATCCATGCTTGAGCAAAAGTATAACGGATATTGCATAGATAATCTGCCTTGTTATAGCAATGCCATTGGTCAGGTCATAGCGTTGATGTGCAGCAAGGCTATTCAATTGAAGGCTCATAGGGAATATAATGGCAATATTCAAACCACTGATAAGCATACCGTAAAACGCAATGTGTCTGTAGCCTGTGGGTATTATGAAGATCTTTGTAACAAATGGTGCCAGACCAAATGCGATCAGCATGCCAATAATGCCGAGCAGGATGTATGTAAAATAGATAGTCGAACCGAAGATATTTACGTTGTCCTGCTCACCCCTTGCCCTGAATTCAGAAATGTATTTGACCACTGACACACCAAGTCCAAGATCAAGCAGGCCGAAATATCCGAAGAATGACTGGAAAAGTGCCCATAATCCATAACCAATATTGCCAAGATGATGAACAACAATAGGTGATATAAAAATACCCACAAGTGCAGAAACAACAAATCCAGTATAATTACTCAGGGCGTTTTTTATTAGAATTTTTGATAAAGACATGCTTGCTTATTATAACAAATAAAATAGATTGTGAAGTAAATGATGCGTTTCTTTCTTACCAATAAAATGATTTTATTGTCCTATTCTTGGATGGTTGAAAACCCTCGCCTTCAGGCGAAGCGAAAAGTGTGCTAATGTGGTTGCATGCGACAATATCATACCGGAACGCACACGAAATATGATTTGAAGGTACACTTGGTATGAGTGCCAAAGTA
>JAMCVD010000108.1 GCA_023381995.1 Deltaproteobacteria bacterium | reverse complement strand
ACCATACCGCCGTAAAACAGCGCGAGCCCCGGCGTCATCAGCATGACGAGCGCCGTCGCGACGAGCACGAATGCGGTATCGCCCGAGCTAATCTTGTGCGCAGTACTACCCACCACATCCGCACATGCCACGACAGGCACGAGCAGCGTGATAAAAAATACAAGTGTGTTGGACAAAAGTCTCTTCATGTTCTCTCCTGTGAATACGGTTTATAGCAAAATGGTAAGAGCATTTTGTATGCCACCGCCTTTTACGCTGGTATGCTACAATTGTGTATCATTACGTCTACAAGTTTGTAGAAGTATAACAGAATAGAACAGAGAAGAAATGGTCACATGTTGTATCCCTCTTCGCCGTGCTGCGTTATATCCAGTCCCGATATCTCGTCCTCATGCGATACCCTTAACGTCATTACCCTCTCAAGCACTTTCAGAATTACCACCGTCAGGACGAAGCAGTAAACTATCACGACCGAAACAGCGAGGAGCTGGAGGAGGAAAAACTTCGCATTGCCATAGAACAGTCCGTTCGCACCGTTTGGGTTCAACGCCAGACTCGCAAACAGTCCCGTCGCCAGTACGCCGAGCACACCGCCCGCGCCATGGACACCCACGACGTCCAGCGCATCATCGTATCCGAGCTTGAATTTGAGGGCCACCGCATAGTAGCAGAACGTGCCTGCGCCGAACCCGATTATGATGGCGGCCACGGGCGTAACAAACCCGGATGCCGGCGTAATGGTCGCAAGGCCCGCTATGGCACCGCTCGCCGCGCCAAGCATGGTCGGCCTTCCGTTCTTCATCCATTCAAAAACGACCCAGCCCAGGGTCCCCGCAGCACCCGCTATATTCGTCACAACAAATGCGGACACCGCAAGCGGGCCCGCTGACAGTGCGCTGCCGGCATTGAATCCGAACCAGCCGAACCACAGCAGCGCCGTTCCAAGAAGGGTCATCGTGAGATTATGCGGCATGTACGGCTCCTTGCCATAGTTGTGCCTTTTGCCGATGATAAGTACCGCCGCCAATGCGGACACACCCGAGCTAAGGTGTACGACCAGTCCCCCTGCAAAATCGAGAACACCCATGGATTTCAGCCAGCCCCCGGCCCCCCATACCCAATGGGTTATGGGATCGTACACGAGCGTCGCCCACAGGACCGTAAACAACAGGAACGTGCTGAACTTCATTCTTTCGGCGAACGCCCCGGTTATGAGCCCCGGCGTTATTACCGCAAACATCATCTGGAATATCATAAATGCCTGGTGGGGTATCGTGGGCGCATAGTCCGGGTTGGGTGCGAAACCGACGTGGTTCAGCCCGAACCATCTCAGGCTCCCTATGATACCGTGGATGTCCGGACCGAACGAGAGGCTGTACCCCCACAGCACCCATTGGATACTTATGACCGCAAGGAGTATAAAGCTCTGCATGATGGTGGAGAGGACGTTCTTTTTCCGTACCATACCGCCGTAAAACAGCGCGAGCCCCGGCGTCATCAGCATGACGAGCGCCGTCGCGACGAGCACGAATGCGGTATCCCCGGTATTGATCTTCTGGACCGAGTCGGCGGTATGCGCCCATGCCGCCACAGGCGCCATCAGTGAAACAAAAGATAGGGAAACAAACGACAAGACTGTATACGGCAAAAACCTTCTCATGTTATTCTCCTGTAACCATAAACTCTTACAAAATTGTACGAGCATTTTGTATGCCAATACCCTTTATGTCCGTATGGGACTATTTTGTGTTACAAATTTGTATCTTTAAGTATACAAATTTGTATGGACACAACATTAAAGGCTAAAAACGATTGATTACAGAAGGGAAAAGAATGCAGAGAATATCCGTATGCTCATTTTGTTTAATTGGTCTATATTTATTTTTGTATCGTCGAGTATCTTGCCGATATTTATGCTTGATCGCAAAGTATCCAGCTCCGATTTATACTCATTGACCCAGCTCCTGATATCAGCCTCTTTTACCTCGATATGGAACTGGAGTCCATAGATATTGTCTATCCTGAATGCCTGGTTTTGATATAGTTCCGAACTTGCGAGTACCACGGCATCATCCGGCAGGTCGAAGGTGTCGCCATGCCATTGAAACACCCGAACGGCACCGGGCCCGTCTCTGGCAGGACCTATCTCTGCAAAAAGCCTGTCCTCCGATGCCTCTTGCGTAAGACGTACGCCGTACCAGCCGATCTCCTTCGTACGTCCCTTGTACACCCTGCCACCCATCGCCTGAGCTATCATTTGAGAACCAAGGCATATTCCGATAACGGGCAGCCCTCCGTCCCGCGCTTTCCTGATGAGCGAGAGCTCCTTTTCAATAAACGGGTACCTGTCCCGCTCATAGACACCCATCGGTCCTCCAAGGACTATTATGGCACTGTAGTCGGACACCTTCTGCGGTAGTGTGTCTTTCCACGTATCGATATAGCCGTATGCACGACCGATCCGCTTTAAAACATCCTCTATGGTACCAAGGCCTTCAACGCCTATGTGTCGTATGACCGCGATAGGTTTCTTCATAGCTGCAGGGGCGGTTTGCGAACCGTCCCTGCCTGCACTACGGATTCCGGTTTACGCGTCGAAGTACAGACTGAACTCAAGCGGGACCGGCCTTAGCTTGACCGCGTTGATCTCCGCCCTGGTCTTGTATTCGATCCATGTCTCGATAACATCGGATGTGAACACATCGCCCTTCAGCAGGAACTCGTGGTCCTTTTTCAGCGCATTGAGCGCCTCTTCCAGGCTGCCGGGGGTACTTGGAACGTTCTTCAGCTCTTCCGGGGAAAGGCCGTATATGTCCTTATCGAGCGGGTCGCCGGGCTTGAGCTTGTTCTGTATGCCGTCGAGTCCGGCCATGAGCATGGCCGAGAACGCGAGATAGCTGTTCGACGCAGGATCCGGGAACCTTACCTCTATCCTCTTCGACTTGGGGCTCGGGGAATACATCGGGATCCTTATGGACGCGGACCTGTTCCTGCTTGAGTAGGCAAGGTTTACGGGTGCCTCGAAGCCCGGGACCAGTCTTCTGTAAGAGTTCGTGGTGGGGTTCGTAAAGGCGCAGATTGCTGGTGCATGCTTCAATATGCCCCCTATATAGTGCATCGCAAGATCACTCATGCCGCCGTAGCCGTTCCCCGCAAACAAAGGCTTGCCCCCCTTCCATATGCTCTGGTGCGTGTGCATGCCGGAGCCGTTGTCGCCGAACAGTGGCTTGGGCATGAATGTCGCAGTCCTGCCGTTCTTCTTGGCCACATTCTTGACGATATGTTTATACCACATCACCTTATCGCCCATGCCCAGCAGCGAGTCGAAGACCATGTCTATCTCTGCCTGCCCGCCGGTCGCAACCTCATGGTGGTGCTTCTCTATCCTGAGTCCTATGTTCTCCATCGTCGTTACGATCTCGCTCCTGATGTCGGTCTGGGAATCGGTCGGGGACACCGGGAAATAGCCCTCCTTGTAGCGCGGCTTGTAGCCGAGGTTGGGGTTCTCTATCCTGCCCGTGTTCCACTGCCCTTCCACGGAATCAATATAGTAGTATCCGGCATTGACGGTCTGGTCATAGCGGATGTCATCGAATATAAAGAACTCGAGCTCCGGGCCGAAATATGCCACATCGCCTATGCCCGTCGATTTCAAATAATTTTCCGCCTTCCTCGCTATGTTCCTCGGGTCCCTCGTATAGTATTCCTTTGTTATAGGGTCCTGAATATTGCAGATGATGCTCAGGGTGGGTTCATGAATAAAAGGGTCTATGACCGCCGTCGCTGCATCAGGTATCACGAGCATATCGCTTGCGTGTATCGGCTGCCAGCCCCTTATACTGCTGCCGTCGAACCCGAGCCCTTCTTCAAAGACATCCTCTTTCAATTCATGCACGGGTATCGTGAAATGCTGCCATGTCCCCACGAAGTCGAGGAACTTCAGGTCTATATAGCTTATCTTTTGCTCCTCGATAAACTTCAAAACGTCTTTTGGTGTCATATTGCCTCCTAATTTTTATATAAGTTTTAAAAGCAAATAGCATGCCAACACTATATGTCAACAACTAATTGCACGGTCGCTCCTCGATCTGTAAATGCGGGAATAGGATCCGGGCCCGAATCACAAAGGCCACATTTTTGTTGCACTATGGTTACAATTATGTACTTCGGCAACATAATTGTAACACATATGCGCTGTCCATGTCTTATGCGTCGACGGTGGCATCTATCTCGATCGAGATCCTGTACTTCTGTATCTTGTAGCCAAGCTGTCTCTGCGTAATACCGAGCAGCCGTGCGGCCTTTGCCTTGACGCCGCTGGTCTTCTTGAGCGCATCCATGATCCTGCTCTTCTCTATGTCCTCGATAATGGAGTCGAGCTTGTAATGCTCGAAGATCGCCTGCTTCGATGCGACGTCGTCTGCCTTTGCCGGCTCGCCGCTCACGACCGGCAGCGGAATGTCCTTTATGTCGATTATGTTGCCCTTCGTCATTATGACCGCACGCTCCACCATGTTCTCGAGCTCCCGGACATTGCCCGGCCAATTATAGTTTATTATAAATTCCATCGCGCGCTCGGACAGTACAAGAGACTTGTTGTGCTCCTTGTTGAACCTTCTCAGGAAATGCTCGACGAGCAGAGGGATGTCCTCTTTACGTCCGCGCAGGGGCGGCATAAAGATGGGCACGACGTTCAACCTGTAGTACAGGTCTTCCCTGAACCTTCTTTCCTTTATCCCTTTCTCGAGGTCGCTGTTGGTAGCGGCTATAATCCTCACATCGGACTCTATCGTCTTTGTCCCGCCAAGTCTTTCAAAGCGCTTCTCCTGGATGACCCTGAGGAGCTTCGTCTGCGTGGAGGGGCTTATCTCGCCTATCTCGTCGAGGAAGATCGTGCCCTCGTTGGCAAGCTCGAACCTACCCTTCTTCGTCTCGAATGCCCCGGTAAAAGCGCCCTTTTCGTGACCGAACAGCTCGCTCTCGAGCAGCGTGTCCGGCAGCGCTGCGCAGTTCATCTTCCTTTCGCAGCCCGGCCATCTCGTGCTCCATGTCCGCGCGCTGCTTCTCTATGACGCTGTTCAGGCTCATGGCCTGGCCTATGAGCGCTGCCGTCATGGACAGGAGGTTCACGTCCTCTTCGAAAGAGCTGTCGTCCGTAAGCGGCCTCTGTACGCTCAGGACACCCACGACCTTCCTGTCCATCTTCACGGGCACCGCAATGTACGACAGATTGTCCTTCCTGAGCGCCTTGCCCGTCTTGTTCATGAACATCGGCTCGTCCTTCACATCGGGTAGCACGATGGGCACCCCGCTCTTCCCCACCTTGCCCGTTATCCCTTCGCCCAGTCTGTATCTGCCTTTCTCCCTCTCTTCCTGCGTAAAGCCGTAGGCGTAGTGTATGACAAACTCTTCCGTCTCGGGCTCGAACACGAACAGGGCTATCCTCTGGATGTCGAGGTACGTCGCAATCAGCTTCAGGCTTGAATGTATGGACGCACTGAAATCTATCGTGGACGCAAGCTGCTTGCTTACCTCGTAGAGCACCGTAAGCTGCTTCTTCTTATTGTTCAACTGTTTTATAAACCCGGTGGCCGTCTTAGGCATATATCGCCCTCTTTATAAGCTCATTCAATCTTTCTTTCCCGTCCTGCATATCTATCCATAATGCATCTTTTATGCCTTTAAACCAGGTGAGCTGTCTTTTAGCGTAGGCCTTCGTGTGTCTCTTGATGAGATTCACCGTGGTATTAAGGTCTGTCTTCTTATCGAGATAATCAATGGTCTCCGCATAGCCTACGGTCTTCATCGCCGGGAGATCCGCACCATATCCCTTATCGATCAACCACTTAACCTCATCTATCAGCCCCTTTTCAATCATGCTTTCGGTACGTCTGTCTATAGCGGCATGGTATCGACGCCTATCGGGATTATAAAGGACGATATATACATATCTGTACCTTTTCTGCGAGAACCCATGCCGTGCAACATACGTATGCAGAGGATTGCCCGTGGCAGTGAATACCTCGAGCGCCCTTATAATCCTGTAGCTGTCTGTTGCCCTTATGCGGGACGCGTCCTCAGGATCGATCCGCTTGAGCCTCTCATACAATGCCTCGTTGCCGTACAGCCTGTGCTGCTCCCGTATGTCGTTTCTCACGGCACCGTCTATAGGAGGGACCGGTGCGAGGCCGTACATCAGGGCCTTTATGTAGAGCCCTGTCCCGCCGACAATAAACGGGACGTGTCCAGCCCCGCCTATGGCATCGATGCACTTATCCGCCATGTCCACATATCTCGCCGCATTAAAGCGTACGGACGGCTCGACGATATCTATCATATGATGCTGTACGGTATGCAATTGCAAAGGATCGGGCTTGGCGGTGCCTATATCCATATATTCATACACCTGCCTGGAATCACAGTTAACGACCTCTCCATGGAAAGACAGGGCAAGCTCTATGCTGCATGTCGTCTTCCCGGCAGCGGTGGGCCCGGCTATAATGACTACCCTTGGCTTCTCATCCATGCGTTCCCGTCCGTTCAGCCGAACAGCCTGTCGAACATGGACTTCCTTTGTCTTGCCAGCTTCCTGTGCTGATCTATGTAAAGCCCGACATAGTCTATCGGTTCCGCTACGCTAACTGCGACGTCTTTGTTTTCGACCTCTTTCAGGGCATCGAGCATGGCCATCAGGTCCTCATAAAAATTCTGCGGTAAGGGAATGATCTTCTGGTTCAGATTGCGCCGTATCCCGTCAATGATCTCCACAGACTTGGACATATCGATCACGCCCCTTCTCAGCAGGTCCTGGAACGAGTTGGCGAAGACCGACGGCGGGGTCCTGTGCTCGAAGACGAGGTCCAGTATGACCCTTATCACGGATGTCATCCCCATAAGCTTCTCCCTATAGAGAATCAACACGGCCTGAAAATAGTTGTATATCGGGACGACCCTGCTCCCGTATACATCGAACCCCTTGGGGGGCGACCTCTTCTCAAGGTAGATGAATATCCTCCCGACCGCATCGGAATGCTCCAGACGCCCGACGGCGTGGAAAGACTTCTTTCTATTGGCCGAAGGCACACGGGCGAGATCCATGATCTCCTCTATCGTCCCTTCGCCCACCTTTCCGGCAATCGTATCGGCGTACAGGGAGTATATGTACGCATCGGATTCTGCATCGTCGCCGAACAGGACCTCCCTGTTCCTCTGTCCTGACTTCACCCTGTCTTCGAGCAAGACGGGCAGTTTATACCCGATCTGTTCCCTCAGTGCGTGGAACCTCCCGTGCAGGAGGTTCTGGAGGTTTGGCTTCAAGACGAGCTCCGTCCAGTTGATACCGTCGATCCTGAGCTTCTTCTCGAGGACCTTGCGCATCTGCTTGGGGCTTCCGGATATAAAGTATACGCTGTTTGCCTCGTCCTTCTGCAGTTCTTTTAACAGAGACGGCGCGCCCGGGACGCTCTCTTTCTCCTCCGCGGACTGGAAGGCGGTCCTTATGAGCCCCTTGACTGTCTCGAACTCCGTTCTCAGATAGGTTTTATCGAGGTCCCATCTGTATATTATGTGCTCCATTTAAACAAACGAGAAGTCCTTGATCGTCGTCGATATGTCTTTAATGAGTCCGCTGCTTGCCGCCTTTGCCGCCACCTTTATGGCATTGGCAGTGGCCCTAGCCTTCGACCTGCCATGGGCCTTTATAAAGAGGCTCTCGAACCCGAGCAATGGAGCGCCGCCGTACTGCTCCCAGTCGGTTATGTCCTTCAACTGCGATATGGCTCCCCTCAGCATCACCAGTCCGAGTTTCCACAGGTAGCTCGTCTTGTACGCATACTTCGCAAGCTCCATGACCGTCTCTGACACGCCCTCGAGCATCTTCAGAACGATATTTCCGGTAAAGCCGCTGCACACGACCACGTCGGCGGTCCCCTTCGGGATATCGATGCCCTCGATGTTCCCTACGAAGTTTATCCTCTTATAGTCTTTCAGCATCCTGTAGGCGTCCACTATCTCCGCGGTGCCCTTTATCTCCTCCGTGCCGTTCGACAGTATGGCAACCCGCGGCTTCGGGTTCTTGCTTATGCGCGAGGCATACGAGCTCCCCATGATGGCGAATGTCACGAGGTCGTTTGCGGTAACATTTATCGTAGCGCCCACGTCCAGTATCAGAGAGAAGGGGTCGTTCTTCCTGCCGCGCCTGGTCTCTGTGGGATAGACCGAGGCCAGGGCGGCCTTATGGATGCCCGGGATTTTCGTGAAGGTCTTTGCGCACGCCATGATGCAGGCGCCGGTGTTCCCCGCGCTCACAAGAGCCTCGGCCTTCCCTTCCTTGACGAGCCTTGCGGCCACAAGGATGGACGCATCGGGCTTCTTCTCTATGGCGTCCTTGGGAGACTCGTCCATCTTTATGGACTGCGACGCATGGCAGACGGAGAGGTGCTCCGGGTTGTGCTTCAGCTCCTTCAGCCTGTCGGTAATCTTCTTCTCGTCGCCCACGATGATGACGTCGATAGTGGTGTCCAGGCTTATCCATGCGGCACCCTTTACGACGTCGTCGGGCGCGAAGTCTCCTCCCATTGCATCAAGCGCTATTACCGTCATAACGCTCCCTATACTACAGACGATAGAAAAATACAACTTCACGGCAACCTCGCATTTGCCGCTTGACATCCGTGGTCAACAAAGGATAGAGAGAGACAGGAGGTACCGGGCATTGAAACAGCGTTATCTGACAGCCGGTGGACCGACGAAAAATAAATACCGAAGACGGATGTGGACATGACGGCACTCAATATATTCTTGATAATCCTGCTCCTTCTTATCATGACCGTATCGACGATCTCCATCGTGTTCGGTATGCCTGGCACGCTTGTATCGTTCCTCGCGGTCTTGATGTTCGTGATCGTCACAAAGGCGCATTTCATCGGCTGGACGACGGTCGCCGTTCTCGCGCTCATGACGCTCGTCGCAGAGCTCGGCGAATGGCTGCTTGGAATAAAGGACTCAAGGAAAGCAGGCGTCTCACGCAAGGGTATAGCTGCGTCCATAATAGGCGGGGTTGCAGGCTCTATCGCCCTGGCGCCATTCTTGCTTGGTATCGGGGCCATTCTGGGTGCCGTCCTGGGGGCCTTCCTCGGGGCCTTCACGGTATCGCTCATGGAAAATAAGCCGGCCGCGGACGCCCTCTACAAGGGATGGATCTCGGCGATAGGCAGGCTCAAGGGGACGATCTTCAAAGGGGCGATCTCGATAGTCATGATCGTCGTCTGTATCGTGGAGATACTATAAAGAGGTTTGAGTAAAAGGAGGACGTATAGGTTTTTCAAGATCAATAATCTTGTTTACCTTGTTACCTGTGTTGTTCTTTGCCGGCTGTTCCGGCAACAAGCCGGGTACCGCCTCGTTACCTCTTCAATTCGACAAGTACGGCGGCTTGAGCAATATATCCGGGAACAACACTTCTGGATTCTTCAGAACACAGACTATAAACAAAAGATGGGTGTTCGTGGATCCTGACAATCATGCGTTTCTCTCTCTCGGTGCAGATGGAGTGGGCTTTGGCGGTGCTGGGAATGCGCCTTTGTTCGGGTTTTCTCCCTATAATCATAATCTATTGTCCCTATTTCCATCATACGCTTCACAGTATACAATGGTACAATGGGTCCAGGAGACCATAAGCAGGTATAAAGAGCTTGGCTTCAATACGCTCGGCAATTGGGCGGATAACGGGCTCACTGTTTTTCAGGATGCGATACCATACACAATCCCGATGGATTTTATCAGGGCCGTTGCCGACAGTTTTAGCTCTCATGATTGTCCCGTGGTTAACCAAGGCTATTGGAATAGCTTCCCGGATGTCTATGACCCAAGATTTTCCCAGAATGCCATTGCGTATGCCAGACAGACGATCACACCCGGGCTCGTGCAGGACCCGTGGCTCATAGGCTATTTTACGGACAACGAGATAAACTGGTTTGGAGGCGCCCAGTTTTTGTACAATCCTGCCTATACGCTGGCGGATGACTTCATCGCTCTACCGCCTACGTACGCGGGCAAGCAGTACTGGGTAAACGTTTTTCTACGACAAAAATTAGGTTATACGCTTGACAGACTTAATCAGCTCTATGGTACGACATTCGCGAACTGGACGGATGTCCTGAACGCGACAAAGCTTGCAAACAGCACACAATATCCACAGATACAGACAGACAAGCAGGCATTTATCTATGATATAGCATCAACCTATTTTTCTGTTACAAACGCTGCCATCAAATCCGTTGATCCGAACCATCTGAACCTGTGTGCGAGGTTTGCGTCGGATGCGCCGGATCAGGTAATTGAGGCTGCATCGCAGTACTGCGATGTGATAAGCGTCAATGATTATTACACGCTCGATAACAGTATATCCAACGCAACATTGGGTGATCCAGTAAAAAGATGGACACGGTTTTTTACACTGAGCATGATGGACAATACTTATGGCAAGCCGTTCATCCAATCTGAGTTCGGCATTAGGGCACAGGATTCCGGTCTGCCAAACGAAAGAGGTGCGGGCTGGACCGTCAAGACACAGAATGAGCGGGCTGATTATTACAAGAGTGATGTCAATAGACTGCTCGGTATAAAGGTAAGCGGGGTGACGTTCCTTGCAGGCTTTCACTGGTTCGAATGGTCGGATGAGCCTGCAACAGGCAGGTTTGACGGAGAAAACAGCAACTACGGATTTGTAAACATAAAAGACGAGCCTTATGCCACATTCTTCAGCAATATTGCCGATGCGACAAAGACGCTCATGTCAACACTTGCCGGGGCGTACGGTTCTGTGTTGAATCCTGTTGATTTTATTACAGCAACGAGCGGCAACAATGGATTAGTAGCATTGAGCTGGACGGCTGTCAGCGGTGCCGGCAGTTATACGGTCATACTCTCTCCGTACAGAAGCATGCCAGAAAGGTTTACACTCACATTTACCGATATTACGACAAACAATTTTGTGATCCCATATCAGCTCCCTCAGGGCAGATGGTGGTTCGATGTCAAGGCACTCGGTTTGAACGGCATTCAAGGCGATTATATCACGCCGGCAAGCTTTTCGGTAACCGTCACTGCTCCGGATATTCAATCATGTATGGCAATGGATAATCTCGGGTGTTTTGTAAACAATATCCCGGATACCTTTCCCAATCCAGACAACGCGATTGGCGACGGGTTTGTTTTGCCGGAACAGGCTATACGGGATCAAGGTACAGGCTCCGGTAAGGTTACATTTACGCTCAACAGCCTCGCGTTTCAGGCAGGGCTGCCTGTGAGTGCAATCGTTACCATGGGGATGAATCAGCCCATACCCCTCGATGGTACGAATACATTATCCTTTGATGTGTATCCTGAGGTCGTATATACGCCATCGGGCCAATACAGGAGTGCGACGGACTTTGTGCACATCAGACTGTTCGGCAACGGCACAACAGTTTACGACAGCCCCCTGCCGTCATCCTTACCACCATATTCTTGGTCAACTGTTGGAATTTCTGTTTCAGGTTCAGCCTTCACCGAGGTGACTCCTGTGTTTTATATTGATGCACACGCAAGCGACATACCGTGGGATCAGAGAATTGTTTTTTATCTGGACAATGTAAAAGATTAGGATCATAATGGTCGGAGTTCCTTTTACCGAGAGTCGATATGAGGAAATGTACAAATATTATAATAATTTCGGTTATAGGCTGTTTTGGAATTTCCCTAATATCATGCTCAAATAGTAGCAAAAGAACAGCCCCGCTGAGCTTCCCGAAAGGGTTTTTGTGGGGTGTGTCCCAGGGATCGATACAGGCAGAGGGCGACTGCCCGGGCAACGACTATCATGCATGGGAGCAGATGGGCAAGGTCCCGGACATAGGACTCGCGGACAATTCGTACGTCCTGTACGACACGGATAGCGCGGAGGCACAGTCGCTGCACCTCAACGCCTTCAGGATTACATTTGAATGGGCAAGGATCGAGCCCCGTGCGCCGAAGACGATCGGAATGCCCCTGACTGCAGGCGATGTCGATATGGCCGTGGTCAATCATTATCATGATGTGGTCCAGTCACTCATCGACCACGGTCTGACGCCGGTCGTTACACTGCTGCACTATGCATTGCCTTTGTGGGACGACAACCCGGAAGCTGTCTACGACCCTACCACACAGACATTCTCGGACGGCTCTCTCGGCGGCTGGACAAACCCGCTTACGGCGTACGCATTCTCGAGCTATGCGAGGTTCATTGCACAGCAGTTTTCCGGCACCGTAAAATACTGGCTCACCGAGAACGAGCCGATGGCCAATGTGCTCTCGGGCTATATCATAGGTGATTTCCCTCCGGCATACGCCCCACTGGACCTCGATCTTACTGCCGCGATCCTCCCGTTCGGTACGAGCGTCGTCGACGTGATAAAAAACATGATCGCCGGGCATGCGCTCGCATACCATGCGATACACGACGAAGACCCGGACGCGGAGGTAAGCTTCCCAAAGAATTCGGTGTTTGCCAGCGCCGTGCCGGACAACCCCTCGTCTCAGTCGGCGGCAAGCCGCTTCGATCACTTTTATAATCTGCTTTTCCTGGACGCGGTCACGAGGGGAGTGTTCGACGATGGATTGACGGGCACGACCTTCACCGAGGTACACCCGGAGTGGGCAGACACGCTGGATTTTATCGGACTGAACTACTACATCAGCGATTACGTGGTCTCCGTTCCCGGAGTGCTGTCCCCGGTGGACGTACTACCGTGCGATCCGCAGATCAATACCGCTCTCAGCGGTATACTTTCATCATTCAAATGTCCTGTACAGGGCCCTTCCGAAACACAGGGATTTACGGACATACTGCTCGAGTATGCAAGGCGGTATCATCTTCCAATTCTTGTAACTGAAAACGGCACAGACGGCTATTTCAGCGATGGCGGGGCCGCTGAAAAGACAAAGTTCATCGTACAGAACATCATGGCTGTCCACGATGCGATCGATCGGGGCGCGGACATCCTCGGCTACCTCTACTGGACCCTGAACTATGACTACGAATGGACATCCGGCTACAGGCAGAACAATGCGCTGTTCTACGTGGACGACTTTTCCAGCCCTACCTTTACGGAGCCGACCGTCGATACCGACTTTACCAGGATCCCCATACACCCTGCCGCGGACGTCTATTCGGCAATAGCCGCTGCGGACGGCATAAGTCCCACAATCATAGACCAGTATGGGCATTGAAATGAAGTATACATACCCCGTACTCCTCTCTGTACTGTTGCTCTTTTCGGGCTGTTCCGGTTCCAAAACGTCCAGCAGCAGCCACGGCGCCGTATGGTCCGACGGTACGTGGCTGCGGGATACACAGGGCAGGGTGATCATCGTCCATGGCGTCAACGTGAGCGAGACCGCAAAGCATCCGCCCTACCTGCCATTTACCACCACGGCGATGAGCGATCAGGCGGCAGACCAGTATTTCTCCGTATTGAAAGGCCTGGGGCTCGATGCCGTGAGACTGCTCGTGTTCTGGGCCGCGCTCGAGCCAACGCCCGGCACCATAGATACAGGCTACCTCGATCAGCTCCAAAAAGAGGTGCAGATGTGCGCAGACAACGGCCTGTGGGTGCTGCTCGATATGCACCAGGACCTCTTCAGCGAGTCGTTCTGCTACGGTGACGGTGCGCCCCCGTGGGCGTGCGACCTTGCGGGCTACGATGTGAGCCAGTGCACTATAGACACCAGCAATGCGAACGTGGCGCTGTGGGGGCTCAACTATACGCTCCCGCAGGTGAGGCAGTCGTTCCAGGACCTGTGGGACGACAGGAGCGGGCCGGACGGCACCGGGCTCCAGGAACACTACCTCACGGCACTGCAGGCACTCGCCCGGAGGTTCGGCACGACAGCGAATGTACTCGGGTACGATATCATGAACGAGCCATACCCCGGCCTCTACCCGCTCTTCACTACCGAATTCGAGCAGAAGGCGCTCGTGCCGTTCTATGAAAAGATGGTAGAGGGCATAAGGACGGTGGATCCCGACCATGTGATCGCCTTCGAGGCAACCAATCCACTCTGCAGCGTATTCAGCGACTTCGAGACCGGTATCAGTCAGACGACCTTTCCCCGGCAGTTCCCGAACCTGCTGTTCGAGCCCCATTTCTATCCCGTAGACCCTGTGGATGTGTCCTCCATCGTAGCGGGCCTCGATGCCCTCAGGTCCCTCGGCATCGCAATGGGGGTCCCGTGGCTCATAGGAGAATTCGGCGTGAACTATACCACGCCGGGCAGTGCGGACTACTTCCTTACGCTGCTGGGCGATCTCGACACCTATGCAGCGGGCTGGATCGAGTGGTCGTACGACGGCGACTACGAGGCCGGGCCTTATGATACCACCAGACCTGATATGAGTCCCTATTACCCGGACGGCACACCGAGGTCACTTGTGGATCAGAACGGTAATCCTGTTTTCTATGGCATCGATGTGCTCTCAAGGCCGTATCCATTGCTGACCGCTGGAACGCCTGTCAGCATAAGCTATCCGATAACAACGGACCCGGCATCCTTCACTACCACGACATTTAGCTATACCTACAGGGAGGATGGTATCGGGCATGGTACGACGGAGATATTCCTGCCGCGGATGCACTTCCCGGATGGCTTTACGGTCTCAGCCACGGACGGGGCCGTGAGCTTCGATGCCTCTTCGGACATCCTGAGCTACACGCGCGGACCGCAATCCACACACACCATACGGGTGGCCCCGTGCAATCCAGCCAATCCGTCCTGCATTTCGTTTTAGTCCATCGCACTAATTTTTCATCCGGAACAGATCCATGGATCACCTTCCCGCCTTTCGGCATGGAAAGCCGGGAAGCCAGGGAAAACATTATGTGCCCATCGGCAGGTCGAGCTGACCGCTGAAGAGCTTCTTCAGGAACGATCTCCTGTGGATAGGACAGGGACCGTACTTCGTGAGCGCGCTCATATGCTCCCTGGTCCCATAGCCTTTGTGCCTGGCAAATCCATACTCGGGATACAGCGCATCGTACCTTTCCATGATGAAGTCCCTGTAGACCTTCGCCACTATCGATGCCGATGCAATGCTCAAATGCAGCCTGTCCCCGTCAATGATGGTCTTCTGCGGCAGGTCCGTATTGATCTCCATGTTCCCGTCTATCAGTACGATCTCGACCGTATGACCCAGCATCGACAAGGCCTGTTCCATCGCGCGCATCGTTGCATTCCTTATATTGATCCTGTCGATCGTCTGCTCGTCCACGACACCGATGCCGAAAGACACCGCGTACCTTCGGAGATACTGATAAGCCTTTATCCTTGCGTCCGGGGTCAGGAGCTTCGAGTCCTTTACGAGCGTGCACCTGAAGCGGTTCCGGTATGACCATCGCGCACGCCACTACCGGCCCGGCAAGAGGGCCCCTTCCGACCTCGTCTATGCCGGCGATATGCGAATAGCGCTTGTCCGTCAGCATTTTTATTCGACGTCTTGTGGGGGGGCGGTTCGTAAACTTCCCCTACTCTTCATCATCCGGCCCTTCGCCCGGTTTATTCGCTGCAAGGGGAAGCTCCGCCTGATCTCTCTCGAGTTCCTCTTCCGCGGAGCCAATCTGCTTTATGTCCTGCAGGCTGGGGAGCGCCGAAATGTCCTTCAGACCGAACACCTCGAGGAACTCCTGCGTCGTCCCGTAAACGAGGGGCCTGCCCGGCAGCTCCTTTTTACCGACGATCTTGATGAGCCTTCTATCGAGCAAGGTCTTGATTACCCCGCCGCTGTCGACCCCCCTTACATAGTCGATCTCCGCATGCGTAACGGGCTGCCGGTAGGCTACGATGGACAATGTCTCCACGGCGGGCATCGATAGCTTGGCAGGCTTAACGATGTTCAGTCTTTTTACCCAATCCGAGAGCTGCGGTCTTGTCCTGAACTGCCACCCTTCTGCGACCTCTACAAGCTCAATGCCCGCGCTGTCCGTGCCATACCTTGTCCTCAGCGCCTCCATGAGCCCATCGATCGTAATGTCGCCCAGGTCTACAATGGACAGAACCTGCTCGATGTACTTCGTCTTCAGCGGCCTGTCCGATGCAAAAATGAGCGCCTCTATTATCGCTATGAGTCTGTCCTTTTCCATACCCCCTTACTCCTGCATATACAGCCATATGGGCCCGAACGGCTCCCTCTGATCGCATCGTAGCATCCTTAGCCTCAAAAGCTCAAGGATTGCAAGGATGGTTATCACAATGTCCATCCGTGTGTAGTCCCGGGGCAGCAGCGTATCGAAAGCCACACTTTTGGCGATGCCTATCCGCTCCATGATATCATTTATTCTCTGTGCGACGCTTATCCTCTCGACAGCCATATAGGCTATCTTCTCTCCCCTGGCCCTGTCCATGAGCGACTTGAAGGCAACGAGCAGGTCGTAGACATCGGCGTCTATATTCGGCGGTGCGGCGTCTGCATCGACGTCCTCGTGTATGCCCCTCGTAAACGTGTCTCTGTACAGCATATCACGGCTGTTGAGCTGGATTGCCGCATTCTTGAAGCGCTGATATTCGAGCAGCCTGTTCGTAAGCTCGAGCCTCGGGTCCTCGGCCTCGTCCTCCTTCTCCACAAGGGTCGGTATGAGCATCCGTGCCTTTATCTCGAGCAGCGTCGCGGCGATCACGAGGAATTCCGATGCAAGCTCTACGTTCAGGACCTGCATCATACCGAGATATACGAGGTACTGCTCCGTGATAAACGAGATCGGTATGTCATAGATATCGAGCTCGTTGCGCTTTATGAGAAAAAGCAGAAGGTCAAGCGGGCCCTCGAATATCTCCAGCTTTACCCTGTAATTTTCCTCCATACCGACGATTCCCCCAGAGCGCTATGCGCCCAACAGCACACTGAGTATGTTTAACAGGTAAAAAAGCGATCGCCCGGAAAAGAGGTAGGAAAGTAGATCGGCCGGCAGCCATATCAGGAGCGTAATGATCTTTATAGGGGTAAAGCTGTCGAGGACGAACAGCGCAAGCAGAACGACCATCCCGTACCTTTCGAGCCATGCGAATTTATCTTCCATGTGATACGGCAATAGGCCGAACAGCACCTTCGCCCCGTCGAGGGGTGGTATCGGGATAAGATTAAATAGTCCGAGTGCAAGGTTTATCTGCAGCGTAAGTATGAGTATGGAGTACAGGGACGACGTCAGCAGGTTCGATGGGTCGATCATGCCAAGGTGCGGTAGCGTGATCCTGATAATGATCCCCGCTACCAGTGCGAGAGCGAAGTTTGCCCCCGGCCCGGCAAGGGATATCCATATCATGTCCTTCTTAGGGTCGTTCAGGTTGTAAGGGTTGACCATAACAGGCTTGGCCCAGCCGAAATGCGCTATGAAAAGCAGGAGTGTGCCTATAGGATCCAGGTGCGCAATGGGATTAAGGGTCAGCCTGCCCGTCGCCCGTGCAGTGGGATCGCCGTACCTGTCGGCCATGTAGCCGTGCGATACCTCATGCACGGTCAGAGAAAACAGTATGACGGGTATGAGCAAAATAAATTCTTTTAAGCTCGACGTATCCATTTGAATTGTTTATGTAATACTGTAAATCGCCACCTGTCAACAGATTATTATTGCTGGTTCCCCGGGGAGGCCTGGTCGGACAAAGCCCCTTTCAGCGAAAGGGGCGTGCCGTCCACCAGGACTTCTATCTTCGCCCTTCATCACTGCGGACGTTTGCTGTACTTCTGATATATTTCCAGCCTGAGCAATGCCCTCTTCAGGGCGGCCTCGATGGCCTCGTACTGTGCGTCCGTCATGGTGGTGATCTTCTTGAGCTCTTCCTCCGCCCGCTGCCTTGCCGCGAGCGCGCGCTTGTAGTCGATGTCCTGATCGAACTCAGCGGTCTCCACAAGCACCGTCATTCTGGCCTGATTTACCTCGGCAAACCCCCAATTTAAAGCGAGGTGCTTCTCCTCGGGGCCGAACCGGTAGATGAGTTCGCCGATCCTTAACAGGGTTATAAACCGTGCATGCCCGGGCAGCACACCGAATTCCCCGAGCCACCCTGGTGCGATGACCTCGTCGACGTCTCTGTCTATTATCACCTTCTCCGGTGTTATGATCGTCAATCTCAAAGACATGTTATGCCGTGAGCCCCTTGGCTTTCTCCAGCGCCTCTTCTATAGAGCCGACCATATAGAACGCCTGCTCCGGCACTGCATCATACTTGCCTTCCGAGATCTCCCTGAAGCCCTTTATCGTGTCTGCAAGCTTGACATACTTGCCCGGCGTGCCGGTAAACTGCTCGGCGACAAAGAAGGGCTGCGAAAGGAACCTCTGGATCTTCCTCGCCCGTGCAACGACAAGCTTGTCCTCCTCGGACAGCTCGTCGATGCCGAGAATGGCTATGATGTCAAGCAGGTCTTTGTATTTCTGGAGGATACGCTGGATCTCCCTCGCGACCTTGTAGTGCTCCTCGCCTATGATCAGCGGATCGAGGATCCTCGATGTAGAGTCGAGAGGGTCGACAGCGGGGTATATACCGATCTCGACGAGCTGTCTCGACAGGACCGTCGTTGCGTCGAGGTGTGCGAACGTGGTCGCGGGCGCAGGGTCCGTCAGGTCGTCGGCAGGCACATAGATCGCCTGGACGGAGGTGATGGAGCCCTTCTTCGTCGATGTGATCCTCTCCTCGAGCTCCCCGAGGTCCGTAGAGAGGGTAGGCTGATAGCCCACGGCAGACGGGATTCTTCCGAGGAGCGCCGAGACCTCCGAGTTTGCCTGTGTAAACCTGAATATATTGTCTATGAAGAGCAGCACGTCCTGATGTTCTTCATCCCTGAAATACTCTGCTACCGTCAATGCCGAAAGGCCCACCCGTGCCCTTGCCCCGGGCGGCTCATTCATCTGGCCGTACACGAGTGCAGTCTTGCTCAAAACGCCCGATTCTTTCATCTCGGTCCACAGGTCGTTCCCTTCCCTCGTTCTCTCGCCGACCCCGCCGAACACCGAGAAGCCGCCGTGCTGCATGGCGACATTGTGGATCAGCTCCATGATGATGACCGTCTTGCCTACCCCCGCACCGCCGAACAATCCTATCTTGCCACCCTTCTGATAGGGCGCAAGCAGGTCCACGACCTTTATTCCAGTCTCGAACATCTCTATGCCCGTTGCCTGGTCCTCAAAGCCGGGGTGCGCCCTGTGGATGGGATACCTCTTGGTCGACTTTACGTCCCCCATCTCATCGACAGGCTCGCCTATGACATTCAGTATCCTGCCAAGCACCTCCCTGCCGACAGGTATAGAGATGACATCGCCCGTGTCCATGACGGGCATGCCCCTCACCAGACCGTCGGTAGAATCCATCGCAACACACCTCACGGTGTTCTCCCCGAGCTGCTGTGCGACCTCGAGCGTAAGGTTCCCTTCTTTATCGGAGATAGCGTGGTTCGTCGTCTTCAAGGCCGAGAAAATCTTCGGTACCGCAGATTCAAACTCGACGTCGACCACCGCTCCGATTACCTGTTTTATCTTCCCATTGTTCGGCATTTTGCGTCCTCCTCGTATATACGCTATCAGCGCATCGCCTCTGCGCCGTTGACGATATCCATAAGCTCTTTCGTTATCGCACTCTGTCGCGCCCTGTTCATGACAAGGGTCAGATGATCGATCATGTCCTTCGCATTGTTCGTTGCGGAATCCATGGACGTCATCCGTGCGGCGTGCTCGCTCGCTGCGGACTCGATCAGGGTATGGTATATCCTGCTCTCGATCATCCTCGGCAGGAGGCTCGACAGTATCTCGCCGAGCGACGGCTCGTATATGACCTTGACATCCGCGGTCTCATCTTTGACCTCGGAGGCCTCGCTCCTGTTCAGCGGCAGCACCGTCTCGACGGTCGGCTTCTGGGAAAGGACCGACACGAACCTATTGTATATGAAAGAGACTTCGTCATAGGTACCGTCCGCGAAGCCGTTGATCACGATATTCGCTATCTCGATCACCTGGCCGTAGTCCGGGCTGCCCGACGATCCGCTTAGATCGATCTTCGGGGTTATGCCGAATCTTTTCAATGAGTCCCTGCCCTTCCTTCCGACAGTGATGAAGTCGAGGCCGATGTCGTCCTTCTTCGCATCCATGATCGCCTGCACGGCATGCCTGGTTACGTTGCTGTTGAACCCGCCGCAGAGCCCCCTGTCCGACGTGGCGAGTATGATCACACCCCTCTTTGTCCGTGCAGGTCTTCTCATAAGCGGGTGTACGGTCGTATCTATCCGCGACGTGATCTCGTGTACCATCTCCTCTATCTTTCTCGAATACGCCCGTGCGCTGATCGCTTGCTGCTGCGTTTTGCGCAGTTTCACTGCGGCGATCATCTTCATGGCCTTCGTGATCTTTACCGTGCTGCCAACGGTCTTTATACGCTTCCTGATGACTGCGAGTGTCGGCATCTCTATCCCTTGGGGTCGAACTCCGACTTGAACTTATCGAGTGCTTCCTGTATCGATTTCCTGAGGTTGTCATCGAGTGACTTCTTGTCCGCGATCGTCTTCAGTATGTCCGGGTACTTCGCCCGGACGAATGCCAGCATCTCTCTCTCGTACCTGCCGACCGCTTCGACCGGATAGCCATCGAGATAGCCGTTCGTCCCTGAAAAGATGCTGAGTATCTGCTCCTCGACCGCAACGGGTTTATACTGGGACTGCTTCAGGAGTTCCGTAAGCCGGGCGCCGCGGTTCAACTGCATCTGGGTGGCCTTGTCGAGGTCGGACGCAAACTGCGAGAACGCCGCCATCTCCCTGTACTGCGCGAGCTCGAGCCTCAGCCTGCCTGCGACCTGCTTCATGGCCTTGACCTGTGCATCGCCGCCGACCCTCGATACTGATATCCCGACATTGACCGCTGGCCTTATGCCTGCATAGAACAGGTCCGTCTCAAGAAATATTTGTCCGTCGGTTATGGAGATCACGTTCGTCGGGATATAGGCGGAGACATCGCCCGCCTGCGTCTCGATTATGGGTATCGCCGTCAACGAGCCCCCTCCCCGCTTGTCCGAGAGCTTCGCGGCCCTCTCAAGAAGACGCGAGTGCAGATAGAACACGTCGCCCGGAAACGCCTCTCTTCCCGGGGGCCTCCTGAGGAGCAGGGAAAGCTGCCGATACGCCACCGCGTGCTTCGAGAGGTCGTCGTAGAATATGACGGCATGCCTGCCGTTGTCCCTGTAATGCTCGCCGATGGTGCACCCGGAGTACGGCGCTATGTACTGGAGCGGGGCGGGCTCGCTCGCCGTGGCGGAAACGATGATCGTATAGTCCATTGCACCGTACTGCGCCAGCTTGTCAACCACCTGAGCGACCGTGGACTGCTTCTGGCCTATCGCCACATAGATACAGACGATGTTCTTGCCCTTCTGGTTTATGATGGTATCGAGGACGACCGCGGTCTTGCCTGTCTGCCTGTCTCCTATGATGAGCTCCCTCTGCCCTCTCCCTATGGGGATCATCGAGTCTATGGCCTTTATGCCCGTCTGGAGCGGCTCCTTGACATGCTGACGCATGACAATGCCCGGTGCCTTTATCTCGACCTTCCTGCGCTCCTTCGACCGTATGGGGCCTTTCCCGTCTATGGGCTCTCCGAGCGGATTGATCACCCTCCCGATCATATCGTCGCCCACGGGCACCTCCATTATCCTGGAAAGCCTTTTTACGGTCTGGCCTTCCTTGATGCCCGTTACCTCCCCCATGACCGATATGCCGACGCTTTCCTCCTCGAGGTTAAGGACAAGCCCTTTTGTGCCGTCTTCGAATTCGACCAGCTCGCCCGCCATGACCTTTTCGAGCCCGTAGGCCCTCACGATGCCGTCTCCCACGGATATCACCGTGCCTATCTCGGCCTTCTCGACCCTGTAGTCATAGCCTTCGAGCCGCTCTTTTATAATACTCGTTATCTCATCATACCGTATTCCTAAAGCCATCTTTATCTCCTTATGCTCGTCGTATCATCTATACCTTGATCGAGCCCATAAAGCCCATCAAGTTCGTCCTGATGGTCCCGTCGTATACCGTCCAGCCGACCTTTAGTTTTATACCGCCGATGACCGAGCTGTCCCTGTTTACCGACAGTACCGGCTCCCTGTTGAAAAGCGCCTTTATCTTCGCTTTCAGGGCGTCCATCTCCTCAGGCGTAATGTCATAAGCACTGTATACTTCCGCTTTTACGAGGCCTTTATAATCATAGGACATCTGCTCATACGCAGCGACCACGTCGCCAAGACTTTTTTCCCTGCCCCCATCTATCAGGAGGACGAGCAGGTTCTTCACCTCTTTTGACAGATACAGCCTATCATACACATCGGACAGGACCTTGATCTTCCTGGTCCTGTCGATCAATCGGTTATAGAAGATGCCCCCCAGCTCCTCGTTCCCGGAAAACAGCTCCCGTATCTCGCTGAGCTCTTGCATGAACCGATCGATCGTACCGTGCTGTTCCGCCAGCTCGAAGAGCGCCTTCGCGTATCGAATGCCAACGTTCATTTTATCTTCCTGATAAAGCTGTCTGCAACATGCTTCTGCGAATCCCTGTCCATCGACTTCTCTATATGTTCTTTTGAAAGCTCATACAGTCGGGCCTGCAGATAGCCGCTTATCAGTCCCTTCGCCTTCTGGACCTCGGCATCGACGATGCGCTGCCCTTCCCTTTTTATCCTCTCGATCATCTCCTGTCCCTCGTCGAGGACTGCACGCTTCTCTTTCTCTGCCCTGGAGTTCATGTCGTCGATAATTTGCTTCCTGGTACTGCCGAACGCATTCAACTGCTTGACTATCTCGTCGTGCCTCTGTACCGCCTTCTGTTTCACGTCCATCGCCTCGCTGATCAGCTTCTCGATATTGTCCTTCCTCGTCTTGAAGAACTTCTCCCCGTGAAACCGCCGGTAGAGATACACGAAGCCGGCGACAAGGATGATAAAGTTTATAAAAGACCACGCGAGGTTCATGGTAAAGAAGCCACCCTCGCCTGCCCGCGCTATCGATGGCATCGAAAACAAACCAAACAAAGTCAATAGAATCTTCCTCATTGCAGCATCATTTTTTTAGAAATCATGGGGATAAACTGGCTGATTTCCGCGTTTAATCTATCGAAGATCTCGGCCTTCTCCTTCTCGATCCGCTCCACCATGGACTTTAGCTGTCCCTGCATGGCCTCGTTGGCCTGCCTCAGCATATCTTCGCGCCTCTTCTTCGCCTCTTCCACGCCGGACTTCCTGAGGTTGTCGGCCGTCCTGACGGCCTCGTTTATCTTCGTCCTCAGCTCGCCCTCCATGTCCTCGGACTCCTTGTTGAGAAGTCTGGCCTCCTCGATTGCCTTCGTGGTCTTCGAGCTCCTCTTCTCATAAATCATGGAAAAGGGTCTGAAAAATATCCGGCTCAGCAAAAACCACACTGCACAGAATACAGCCAGTTGTATCAATAATAAGTGTATGTTTACATGCATTGGTATATATCTCTTCTATTATTTTTCTTTTTTGTTTTGTGTTATAGAATAGGACAGGCCTTGTCAAGGCTTTTTACAAACGCTGTTCTTCCTGTATACACCATGCAATATGATCAATGTCCGCAGGAGGAGCACGAGCCAGACGAGCAGCCGGAGCATCCGTGCGCGTGATCCGACCCACCGGAACCGCCGTAAGCCGAATCATGCCCCGGGGCGCCCACGGCAAACGCGGTCATAAGCCGGCGGGCCTTCCGCGAATGGCACTCAGGGCACTCCGGCTTCAGTCCCTTCTCTTTTTCCGCCAGTGACGCCCTCACTTCAAATACACTATTGCACTCATCGCATTGAAACTCGTAAATCATACTCTGTCCTTTCTTTTTAATTCATCCACGCACGTACAGCTCGCGCCACATCCAAATCAACGCCGGCGGATACCGCAACCGTGCCCTTCTACTTCCTCAGGCCATCGCATATCTCGCTCAAGACCCGTGCAGGATCGTCGTTCTCCGTTACGGGCCTCCCTATCACGATATAGTCAGCGCCCGACTCGAACGCCTGCCGCGGTGTAACGACCCTTTTTTGATCGTCCGCCGGCGCCCCGCGCTCCCGGGGCCGTATACCCGGCACCACGATCGTCAGGCCGCCGAACTCCTCCTTCAGCCGGGGGACCTCGTGTCCGGACGCAACAAGTCCGTGCAGGCCCGCCTGTACGGCGAGGGACGCAAGCCTTCCGACAATGTCCTGAACGCCGCCCCTGAGCCCCACGCCATCGGCCTCCTCTGCGTCCATGCTCGTCAGCAGCGTAACACCGAGCAGCATCACCCTGCCATCCGATGCCTCCAGTGACCTTTTCAGCATCTCCCGACCCCCCAGCGTGTGGAGGGTGGCCATCTTCACGCCGAACGATGCCGCCTGCCTGACGGCCCTGTAGACCGTGTTTGGTATATCAAAGTACTTCAGGTCGAGGAACACGTCTTTGCCAAAAGACATCACCTCGTCTATCAGCCTGGGACCAAATGCGGTGAATGAGATACTGCCGATCTTGTACGTCCTTATGAGCGGCGAAGTCTCCCTCATCACCCATCGTATCTTGTCGAGGGACGTGTCATCGATCGCCAGAATGATCCTGTCCGAAAACGTCGTATCAGCTCTCATTCTGGATCGCCCGTATCTCTCTATTTATCGTCTCGAATGCCTCCGGCTGCAAAAGGTTCTTGGCCATGAATATCTCATAGTTCAGGAACTCGTTCATACCCTCGAGCATGAGCTGTGAAAGCAGGAGGTCCGCCAGCCCCACCACCCTGTTCAAGGAGTCCGCCTCCGTAAGCTTCATCGCGTCTATGTTCATGAGCAGCTTCGACTCATCGAGCTCTCCGACCGTACTTATGTCGACGTTCTCGTACAGCTTCTTCAGCCTGTCCGACAGTTCGGAAACAAAATTATCGAGCAGCTCATTGTGGTTGAACTTCGGATTGGTAGACTTGATGACGTTGAACAGCTTTTTGAACATGCTGTTGTACTTCCGTATCAGGATAAGGGTCTTTATCGTCGTCTCGTCGACGGTCTGCTCCTGCTTCTGCACGCCCACGATCTCGATAAATCCCGTGTTCAAGAGGGCGTAGAGTATCTTGTAGGTATTGAACCTGCCGATCTGGCTCTGCCGTATCACCTCTGCGATGGACATATCGTCTTTTATTATCCGTACGATCGCCTGCATGTTCTGGGTCAGCTCTACGTTCGGCGTATTGGCCGCAAGCCTTACCAATGCGTCATCGGATGGTATCTTGTCCTTGATGAGCTTCCATTCATCGAGCCTCCGGTAGCCTTCCATGAGCATATTCTGGGTATTCAGAGAGAACCGTACGAGGTCCTCTTCCGGTATGGCGCCCTCAAGGAAAAAGAATTCCCCCAGCGTAATGGCGAAGATGCTGTAGATGATCTCCTCTATCTGGTACTTCACTCCCCACCACAGGTTCTTCGGAGAGATCAGATCGTTCTTCAAAAGCACCGTGCCGAATCTGGTGTCCGGGCTCATCTTCCTTTCGGCGTCTTCCCACTGCTTCTTCGTAAGCTTACCTGTCTTGTAGAGCAGGTGGCCGAGCCTGTCCTCGGGCTGATTCGACGAGGCGAACGTAATCTCCCCCTTCATAAAGTAAACGCTCTTTACCTTGTTACCCGACTTGATTATGAGCATGCCTGTCTTCTGCAGCATGTTCAACATCGAGAAGACGTCCGCAATGTTCAGATAGTTCAGGTTGCCCATGAAAACAGGCTTTACGGAATTCTCCGAATTGTCCGCCGACTTCTTGATAACGATGAACGCATTGCTAAAGCTCGTTATGTCGACGTGCGTGGTACTCTCAAGCTCGAAGTCGGACTTCTGTCTCAGGAAACTGTCGAAGTTGATGTTGTTTACAATCTTTATGAAATTTTCCAAACTGTATTTCGTGGCCATGTTCATCCCAGAGCGGCACTGATGTCCTCGAGCTCCGATGTCTGGTCCTCTGAAAGATAATTTTTGATCTCAAAAAGCTCGAACTGTATGAGCTCCTTGATGAAGGCAACCAACTCGTCGTACGGCGAGAGGAGCCGTGAACCCTTATACACGGATATCATCCTATCGATATCGAAACAGCCGTTTTCGTTTATCGAGCAGTCCCTGAACACGCTGTCGGACAGCTTTATATAGTTTCTCACGTTCGTTTTAAAATCAATGTGCGACGCCTTTTTACCCATTATCTCGGCGATGCTCGTCATTATTGCGTTCGTGAGAGTCAGCAGCTCTTCGAACTTCACGTCCTCGGTCTTGCCTTCCACCCTGTGCGATTGTTTCCTTGCGTCCAGCATGCCCGCATACACCAGCGGCCTCACTGTGTTCCTTACGGTCGGGACGTCCACCCTTATATCCTTTGCCAGCTTCGACACCGTTGCATTGTTGGACGTGAGGAGCTGCTTTATTATCGCCTTCTCGATGGGATTGAACGTGGACACGGCATTGGTCAGGTAGTTCAAGCAAATCGTATCGTCTTCCCCAATCGCCGGGCCGGCGGGCATGTCGCCCGACCCGAGCCTCTCCCTCAGGAATTCAAAAAGACTATCGAGCATGTTACCGGTGGGCTTTACGACGCTCGAGTCGTCTATAGCGCACTCTATGATATGGAACCATGGGCTGTCCCCATGGGTCTGCCGCAGTACATAGCTCCCCCATATCTCGAATATCTGCCTTCTCACTCCAAGCCATAAGTCCCTGGACGTGATGTGCCCGTTCTCTATGAGTATCTTCCCGAGCTTTCTCTGTGGAGTAATCTCCTTGGAAGCCCTATCGAGCTCGCCGACCGTCAGCTTGCCCATCCTGCACAATGTCTCGCCGAGCCTCTCGTCATTTATACTCGACCTCGCAAAGACAACCTCGCCGCTCTTTATATACACGACCTTCTGCGCATCGGCAAGATCGAACAGTATGATGCCTGTGAACCTCCTCAAGAACAGTCCCTCGGCAGTCCGCACGAATCCCGGTGGATCGAGTACGCAGGACTGGAGCAGCGAGGCATCGTCCGCATCGTTTATGTACGTCTTCAGTCTCTGCCTGTTGACATCGATCAGCACTACATTGCGGGGTGTATGCTCCATAGAAGATCACCCTGCATCCGGCCCGTAAGATTCATCGATCATACCGGGGCCGCCGCTCACCCTTTCCTGACAACAATCGTATCCGCGAGGCTGTCCCCTATGCGCACGCCTTCGAGATCGGTATAGAGGAAATAGGTCTCGACCCCTATGATGCCGAGGCCGATGAATATGAATAAAAACATACCGATGACGGGTACGATAAACATCAGGATTGCGAAGCCGAACGGGATGTTTCTGAGCACGGACTTATGTATGGAACACGGCCTGGAGGTGTCCTTCTCTACGACCCGTATCCCCACGAGGGCCTTTCCGACGGACCTGCCTTCCATGAGTCCGTCCGCTATGAGGCTGTAGACAAGGCCGGCCGCAGGACCTATCGGCGACAGGACGCTTGCGAGTATGAGTGCAAACGTTCCGTCGATGAACTTCGCCGACGCCCTCTCGAGAAAAGTAGCTCTGGTCATTTCCCGGCGTCCGCCTTACGGGTGAATATCACAAAAGCCATCGAAGGCCTTTTCTGGCTCTCTCTCATCGCATAGGTTATCCTTTCCAACTCCCACCCCCTTCTACTCCATTCATTGAGTACCGTCTCTATCTCCGTGTCCGTCACCATGCTTACTTCAACAACCTTGTATTCGGGATTACCCATGGAGCTCTGTGTACCGTTCAGATTCCCGTGGCGGCCTTTACGCCCCTGCCGATGGACGTCTTTGCATACCCTTCCGGCACATAGATGCAGTACGGCTCCTCATCGAGGTAATTGCCCGTCTGGTAGTACGCCCTCGCCCTGCATCCCGCACAGACGGCCCTGTACTCGCAGGCACCGCACTTGTCCCTGAGCAGGGATGGGTCCCTCATATCCTGAAAGACCTTCGAATGCTCCCACACCTCTTCAAAGGCATGGACCTTCAGGTTGCCGGCAGCGACCGGCAGATAGCCGCACGGCTGCACGACGCCCAGCCTCGAGATGAATGCCACCGCGCTGCCCGCGAGACAGCCCTTCGTCATCGCGGCCATGCCGTGTGTCTCAAAGCTCAGCCTGATACCGTCCTGCCTGGCCCTCTGTCGTATGATCCTGTAATAATGCGGGGCGCACGTCGCTTTGAGCTCGATCTCCCCGTGGGCCCTGAACTGATCGTACATCCAGTTGAGGACGTCCTCATACTGCTGCGCCGGCAACATCTCGCTGTCCGCGATCATCACGCCGCAGCCCACGGGCACGAGCATGAAATAATGCACCGCGTTCGCCTTCATATCCAGCGCAAGCCTGAATATGTCACCAACCTGATGCACGTTATGTCTCGCGATCGTACTGTTTATCTGTATCTCGATCCCGGCCTTCTGTACCAGCCTCAGTCCGTTGATCGCGGCATCGAAAGAGCCGGGGAGTGCCCTGAAGCTGTCATGGACATTCGCATCGCCGCCGTCGATACTGATCGCGACCCGCAAGACCCCTGCGGCCTTTATCCTCTGTGCGATCCTCTCGTCGATCAGCGTCCCGTTCGTGGCGAGTGCGACCCGCAGGCCCCTCGATACGGCGTGCGAGGCGATATCGAAGATGTCCTCCCTGTACAGCGGCTCTCCACCCGTCAAGACGAGGATGGGCTTGTAGACCCTCGCTATATCGTCTATGATCCCGAATATCTCGCCGGTCGTAAGCTCACCCTTCATCTTTTCCGGCATTGCGACCGCCCTGCAGTGTATGCATTTCAGATTACACTGGGCGGTCAACTCCCAGAATATCAATCTCGGTACGTGTCTCATCTGCATATTTTCCCCTTCCTTACCGTGTCGATGATAGCATACAATTTCACACCGTTGCAACCCAATAAGCCCCGCTCCTCCATCGGACTGCCGCACTCTTTGCAAGGCTCCACTGGGAGGGGATTAATTGGTAAGGGCTTAGATCGTTCAGTCCATCCGCAGGATCCGAAAAACATCTCGCCTGCAAACGTCCTATCCTGCCACCATGCTCCGGAGCTCCTTCGCCGCCTGCTTGGCAAAGTACGTCACTATCATGTCCGCCCCTGCCCTCTTTATCGAGTAGAGGACCTCCATCATGGCCGACTTCTCGTCAAGCCATCCAAGTCTTGAGGCGGCCTTTATCATGGAGTACTCGCCGCTCACGCTGTAGGCAGCAACGGGCAGATTGGTCGCCTGCCTGACCCTGTAAATGACGTCGAGATAACTCAGGGCCGGCTTCACCATGACGATATCGGCGCCCTCCTCTGCGTCGGTCATGGCCTCGCCGACGGCCTCCCGCGCATTCCTGTAGTCCATCTGATACGAGCGCCTGTCTCCAAACTGGGGGCTCGACTCGACAGCGTCCCTGAACGGTCCATAGAAGCTGCTCGCATACTTCGACGAGTAGCTCATGATCGGCATACCGACGAAGCCATTTTTGTCCAGCGCATTCCTTATCGCCTGTACCATACCGTCCATCATGCCAGAGGGCGCAACGATGTCGACGCCAGCCTTTGCCTGGGCAACCGCTATCCTGGCAAGGTACTCCAGGGTCCTGTCGTTGTCCACCTCACCGCCCTCGACGATGCCGCAGTGACCGTGCGACGTGTACTCGCACATGCACAGATCGGCAACGACAACGATGTCCTTGACCTTGTTCTTTATCTCCCTGATCGCCTCCTGAACGACGCCCGTCTCGGAAGAGGCATCGGAGCCTGCGGCGTCTTTGGCTTTCGGGATTCCGAACAGTATCACCGCGGGTATGCCGATCTCTTTCGCCTCCTGCGCATCGGCCACCGCATAATCGATGGACTCCTGATAACACCCCGGCATCGATGGGATTTCCTTCTGGACATGCCTCTCGTGGGTGATAAAAAGGGGGTATATGAAATCACCCGTGTCAAGGCGCGTCTCCGCGACAAGACTGCGTACCTGCTTCGACGATCTTATTCTCCTGCCTCTGTGTATGGGATATACGGCCATAGACCAAACTCCTTTAGGAAAAATATAATACTCCTTCCGTGAAAAAGACAATAGATCGCACCGATCGATTTCCTTTGTTGAAAGCCCCTTTCTATGGTAGGCTGGACAGGTATCATCTCATACACTATATGAAGCGTCTGATTATTACATTCGTCGTAGTATGCTTGCCGATACGGGCCATCGCCCGGCCCGTCGGCTATCTCGTCTCTGCAACGGGTACAGTGAAGCTCGTAAGGGACCACAACGTACTACCACCCGACATAGGGACCGGGATTCTCAAAGACGACACCATTCTGACCGGGCATGACGGGAAGGTCCGGATACTCTTTATAGACAACAGCGTCATAAACATAGGGGGCGGTTCTGACATAGCCATAGGTAAATACATATTGGCGCCTTCAAAGAGAGAAGTGCTCCTGTCCATGGCAAGGGGGGAAATAAGGTTCCTTGTTTCAAAGCTCTCCACTATCTTCACGACGTACGACATAAAGACACCGACGGCGGTAATAGGGATACGGGGTACGGACTTCGTCGTCGACGCCTCCCACAAGAATACAACGGACGTCTACGTAATCGAAGGCAGGGTAAACCTGTGGAACGTCCTTCAAAAGCCATCACAGGCGGTTAAGCTTATCGACGGCATGATGAGCAGGGTCGAAGGAGGGACCCCCCCGACGCTGCCGATAAAATATACAGAACAAAAAATAAGGAGACTGATAAAAGAAACAAGGATAAAGCTGAGCGCCGGAATCAGGAGAGAGGTATACGCATTTACCCGGAGATTAAAAAAGCTGCAGGCGGAAAGGATAGAGAAGAACAGAGAGATAGGGCAAATCGTAAGGCAAAACCAGGCCGCAATGCTTACAAAAGTACAGGAGCTGAATCAGGACATAAAAAATATCTCTTCAGAAATAGATACCCAATTAAAGGCAGAAAAAAAGAACATCCACTCTGTGATAAGCAGGTCGCTCAAGGTGAGAAGGCCCATGGTGCCTTCCAGACACACACACGGGCAGTAAGTCCCTTTGGCCAACGCTCCACAATGCCACGACCGAAAGACTTCAAAATCTCTGAGCGGGTTTTACTTTTTATTGTTTATTGTTTAAGCTCGATCCGGGACCATGGATACCATACAAGACAATGTAAAGAGGCTCAAAGAGGACATAGCGGCCGTGTGCACGGGGTCCGGGAGGGAAATCAAGGGGATCAGGCTCGTTGCGGTGTCCAAGACCATGGACATCGGAAAGATACAGCAGGCAATAGACGCCGGGCTTGATACGTTTGGCGAAAATTATGTCCAGGAGGCCATGGAGAAAATAAACGCATTCCCGTCAGCGATCCACTGGCATTTCATAGGCAACATACAAAAGAACAAGGTAAAACACATCGTCGAGTCCTTCGAGCTTATACACTCCGTCGGCAACACGGACGTCGCCGTGGAAATAGACAAAAGGGCCATGCGAAAAGGCCATGTCCAACCTGTGCTGTTCGAGATCAACCTCGCGGGAGAGGCCACAAAGTCCGGTTTTAGCCCCGGACAGTTTTTCGATGCACTGCGGGCCTTGAGGGCCCTCAAGCACATACAGCCCTCGGGACTCATGACGATGCCTCCACCCGCGGACAGTGTGACGCAGCTATCGCGGTATTTTTCCGATCTGCGTGAAATGAGGGACAGGATCCTGGCACAGGGCGTGTTCGGCAGCGCATTCAAAGAGCTGTCCATGGGAACGTCCACGGACTATAAAATTGCTATAAAAGAAGGGGCAACTATGATAAGGATAGGCACAACAATATTTGGTCCAAGGGGGTAACTATGGACAAAACAGTAAGTTTCATAGGTGCTGGAAAAATGGCAGAGGCAATCATATCCGGTCTGCTCTCATCAAAGAAGATAACCAATGCACAGGTCATCATCAGCGACAAATACGATAAAAGGCGCATAGAGATAGAGGAGACATACAACGTCAGATCAACGCCGGACAACGTCGTATGTGCAAAGGAAGGCGCTATAGTCTTTCTCAGCGTAAAGCCGAAAGATATGGCAGAGGTGCTTATACAGTGCAAGCCCATACTTAGACAGTCGAAGCTGATAGTCTCGATCGCGGCAGGCATCGAGATCAAATTCATAGAAAGCCTGCTCGACAAGGAAACAAAGATAATAAGGGTAATGCCAAACATAGCCGTGACCGTCGCAGAAGGCATGAGTGTCGTTATGAAGAACACCGCTGCGGATGCCACCGACATCAACATCGTCAAAGAGCTGCTCTCGAGCACCGGTGACGTCATAGAGATACGGGACGAAGAGCTGTTCCATGCGGTGACTGCGCTCAGCGGCTCGGGTCCGGCCTACATACTCATGTTCCTCGAGGCCCTTTCGGACGCCGGGGTGAGGATGGGACTGTCCAGGGACGTGGCGAACAGGCTTGCCACACAGACCGTCATAGGCGCCGGGATGATGGCAAAGGGCTCCGAACTCTCGTTCGCTACCCTGAAAGAGGCCGTCATTTCGCCTGCCGGGACAACGGCAGAGGCGCTGGCGGTCCTCGAGAAAATGGGCGTACGCTCCGCAATCATCGAGGCAATAAAGGCAGCAACAACGAGATCCAGGGAGATCGCGACGACCCATCCCCCGGACGGGTACCCCGAGCAAACGATTGGCCAGACGCGGGGATGAGGGGGGGGCGTCCCATTCCATGGAACAAAAATGATGGTATATCGTTATACAGATCAAGGAGATGGATATGAGATGCTCAAAGGCAAGAAAGCTATTATCGCCTTATATAGACGACGAGCTCACAGCCGTACAAAAGGGGCTGATCGAGTCCCATATAAAAGACTGTGTCAGGTGTGGCTCACGACTTGAAGCACTGCGGGGCATACAGAGCAGCTTCGCGCGTTTAGAGAGACCCGCTGCACCGTACGGGTTTGCGACGAGGGTAATGTCCGGGAGAGCGGAAAGGCAGGGAAGCCTACCGTTCTTGCCGCCCGTCTTTACAAGGCTCATGGAGGCGGCGGTCATAGCCGCAACCATACTTATAGGCACAAAGGCAGGCAGCTTCCTTGGCGGTGCATTCACACGACAGAAAACGACCATTGTATCGTCACTGTACCTCGACAACTTTGAGTCGATCCAGCCCCGTTCCATAGGCGGGGCGTATATCGCAATGGTGGAGGGAAGCGATGAAAAGTAGCGCACTGAAATTTCTGCTGCTCGTATCCGTGAGCCTCAATATAGCCATACTCGGGACGGCAGGCTATCGGTACTACAAAAATTCACCATACCGGGTCTTCCGGAGAGGCAGCGAGCACGGGAGGTATGCATTCCTGGTAAAGGAGCTTTCTTTGAGTCCTGATCAGGCAAAGGTGATGGAAGAAAAGGGCAGGCTGTTCCACAAGGACATCGTCGGAGCAAAACAGCAGATGTTCCAGAAAAGGATGGCCCTCATCAACCTGATGCGTTCGGACACCCCTGACACAAAGGCGATCGATCGGGCCATCTCCGCAATAGGCGACATGCAGGAAAGCATACAGAGGAGAATAGTTGCCCACATACTCCAGGTCAAGTCCTTCCTGAATAGGGACCAGCAGAAAAGGTTCTTCGATATGATAGAGAAGTTCATGGCAAGGAAAGAGGACAGACAGGGCCCCCACGACGGTCACTGATCGCAGGACATTCGAAGATATGCCGAAGACCGTACCAATCGTCTTTTTTATTATTTTCCTATCGGCCCGGCTCTCCGGACCAGTCATGGCGGATGAGCAGCATGCAATGACGCTCGACGACTGCATAAAGATCACACTCGAGAACAACCCCCAGTTGAGGGCATCGGAGATGGACATCATGTCGAGCAGGGGGAACTACGGAATGGCGCGGTCTGTCCTCCTGCCGCAGATAAACGCCGTTGCGGGCGCTCAGAGGACGACTTCAAATATCATAGTAACATCGAAGAGTCCCTATGCCTCCGTATTCTACAGGCAGCCCGACAACACGAACTACCCGTACTACACCGCATCGGTAACGCTCAGTCAGCAACTGTTCAGCTTCGGGAAGGACTACTTCGGCATGAGATCGGCATCGGAGTCGATAAACGCCGCACAGTACAACTTCATCAATACGCGCAACACCCTGATCTACAGCGTAAGGCAGAACTTCTTCAATATACTGCAATACAACATGATCATCGAGGCCGACGGGTATCTCTTGAGACAGATGGAGACGCAACTGGATCAGGCCCGGGCATACTACAGGGCCGGCATCAAAACAAAGATAGACGTCCTGAGCGCGCAGACCAGCCTTGGCAACATCAAGCTGAGCCTCATAACGGCCGAGAACTCAAAGAGCATATACACCCTCAATCTCCTGGCGCTCATGGGCCTGCCCCTCACCGCCGGCATCGAGTTCACGGGAGAGCTGACTGCGACGACCGTTACCACGGACGCCGATACGTACGTGGACATGGCACTGGCCAACAGGCCCGACTACCTGTCGTTGAAGAGGCAACTCGATGCCGCTACATACTCGTACAGGCAGTCCATAAGCACCTATTTCCCCACACTGTCGGGCAATGCGTCCTACAATTGGACCGGCCAGGACTTCCCGCTCGTATGGAACTGGGCGATAGGGCTCGAGCTGGATTTCAACATATTCTCCGGGTTCGAAAATACATCGGCGATGGAGGTCGCGAGGGCACAGATGCTTAAAATGAAGTATACCATCGACGAGCAGAAACTATCGGTCGAGCTATCGGTACAGTCCGCGCTTGACAACATCGAGCAGGCGAAAAAAAGCATAGACGTCGCCAGGGACACACTGAGTCAGGCCGGGGCGAATCTGGAGCTCGTCAAAAAGGGCTATGCGACAGGCATCAACAACTACCTCGATTTCCTCACCGCGGTAGGCACGTACCAGAATGCCCAGTCCTCCTATGCAACAGCACTTGCGTCGTACAACATAGCCGTGGCGAACCTCGAATACGTGACGGGCGATACGATCGAAAATCGGAGCGAAGACTATGAAGAATAAGTACTGGATCCTGGCAGGCACAGCGCTGGTAGTGATAGTGGTAATAACAATCGTCCTGGTAAAAAGGGAAAAGAAGCCCCTGCTTACCTTCGAAAGGATAGGCAGGGGCGATATCACCTCGACGGTGACCGCAACGGGCCAGATCAACCCCATCGTCGAGTCTCAGGTGGGCACCCAGGTCTCCGGACAGATCATAAAGCTGTATGTCGACTTCAACAGCAGGGTGAAAAAGGGACAACTGCTCGCGCTGATAGACCCAACCCCGTTCGAGGCAGCACTCACACAGGCACAAGCAAGCCTATTGAACGCACAGGCCGGGGTCGCGAAGGCCAGGGCAACGATGGAGCTCGACATGACAACCTACGAGCGGGACCGCTCACTGCCTCCCGAGCTGATCTCGAAGCAGGACATCGATACCGCAAAGGCAACATACGACGCTGCCGCGGCGGACTTCTCGGCATCACAGGCAGCACTCCTACAGGCACAGGCAAACTACAGTACCGCACAGTTCAATCTCGATCATACGCGCATCATCTCGCCCCTCAGCGGGATCGTCGTATCACGCAACATAAACATAGGACAGACGGTCGCCGCGGCGTTCCAGACACCCGACCTGTTCGACATCGCGGAAGACCTTGGGAAGATGGAGAGCGACACGAACGTCGTCGAGACTGACTGCCGGCGGTGAGGGGCAGGCCAGAGGGCGGAGTTCTCCGTAGACGCATACCCCTCGACCGTATTCACGGGTACCGTTGCCATCATAAGGAACGCACCGATCGTGATCCAGAACGTCGTCAACTACGATGTGATCATCTATGTGGACAACAAGGAGTTGAAACTGAAGCCCGGCATGACCACCTATGTCACAATAGACGTCGGCAAGAAGGACAATATAGTGATGCTTCCCAACCAGGCGCTCAGGTTCGCTCCCAAGGACCAGGACACCATCATACGGAACTACGGCATGCACCACAAACTGCCGGGCTGGGCACAGACAGACAATCCCGAGGCCGACAGGAGGGTATGGTACCGCATACAAAAGGTCTGGACCTACAGGGACGGACAGTTCGTACCCATACCCATACAGACGGGCATAAGGAACAACAGCTTTACAGAGCTTGTCAAAGGGAACTTGAAAGAGGGAGACTCCGTTGTCACAGGGTACCGCGCAGGAGAGTAACGGCATCGTCGCAAAGGTCGTTGCGCTCAAGAAGACCTATTTTCTCGACCACGTCGCAGTACCGGCGCTCAAAGAGGTAAACCTCGAAATTTCCAAAGGCTCTTTCGTTTCGATAACGGGCGCATCCGGCTCCGGGAAAACGACCTTCATGAACATACTCGGGTGCCTCGACAAGCCAACGGAAGGCCAGTACCTGCTCGAGGGCACGGACGTCTCGTCGCTCAGCCCCGACAGGCTCGCGGGGATACGCAACGAAAGAATCGGCTTCATATTCCAGAACTTCAACCTGCTCGCCCGGACAAGTGCCATGGAGAACGTCGAACTCCCGCTCGTATACTCGGGTGTGTCGAGGCATGAAAGGCAGGAAAAGTCACTGGGACTGCTCGAGATGATGGGACTGAAGGGGTTCGAGCAGCATTTCCCCCAGCAGCTCTCAGGGGGACAGCAGCAGCGCGTCGCAATAGCACGGGCACTCGTAAACGACCCCGGCATCATCCTCGCAGACGAGCCCACGGGCAACCTCGACAGCAGAACGAGCTACGAGATCATGGCGATCCTCAAAAGGCTGAACGAGGACATGGGCGTCACCATAATACTCGTGACCCACGAGCACGACATCGCCGAATATGCGCAGCGGATCATAACGTTCAAGGACGGGCTCGTGGTGTCGGACACGGTGAAGGAGACGCCGTGAACTTTCCCGAGGCCATCAAGGTATCGACCAGGGCGCTCTACAAGAACAAGATGCGCTCCGTGCTCACGGGACTCGGCGTCATCATAGGCATCGCCGCGGTCGTCGCCCTCGTCTCGATAGGACAGGGCGTAAGCAAGAAGATAGAGAACCAGATTTCATCCCTCGGCTCCAACCTGCTCATGGTCCTCCCCGGCAGCACATCGATGGGCGGGATACACGGAGGCTTCGGCTCCGTCATTACCCTGATGCCCTCGGATGCAAATGCAATAGCAAGCCAGGTCCCCGATGCGCTGTACGTCTCAGCCGGGGTCAGGTGGATCGGCCAGACCGTGTACCAGAACCAAAACTGGGCCACGACGATCATGGGGGTCGGGTCGAGCTTCCCGATGATAAGGGACTGGCCCATTGCAGAGGGCAACTTCTTCGATAAAGAGGACGTGGATGCCGCGGCAAACGTATGCGCCATAGGTCAGGTCGTACAGGAGCAGTTGTTCGGGGGCATCGACCCGATCGGCAAGATCATCAAGATCAAGAACCTGCCGTTCAGGGTGGTAGCAGTCATGGCGCCAAAGGGAACGGCAGGATTCGGCCAGGACCAGGACGATACGATTCTCGCACCGTACACGACTATCCAGAAGAAGATACTCGGGATAGACTATCTCAACTTCATATTCGTCAAGGCAATATCGAGCTCGTCGGTCGACGCGGCGCAGAACGAGATAGAGGCGCTCCTGCGTCAGAGGCACAACATAAAGACAGGTTCCGACGACGACTTTACTATACGCAACGTCGCAGACATGCTATCCGCCATCATGAACATAACCAGCCTTCTGACGATCTTTCTCGGAAGCATCGCGTCCATATCGCTCATCGTCGGCGGCATAGGCATCATGAACATCATGCTCGTCTCCGTTACCGAGAGGACAAGGGAGATCGGCATACGGATGGCGGTGGGCGCAAAAAGAAAGGACATCCTGCTCCAGTTCCTGCTCGAGGCCGTAACGTTGAGCACCATAGGCGGCATAATAGGCATCATACTCGGGTCCGTACTCAGCCTTACGGCCGCATCATTCATAAAGATACCGATAAGCATAAACGTACTGCCCGTTGCCATCGCGTTTTTCTTCTCGTTCGCCGTCGGCGTGTTCTTCGGGCTGTACCCGGCAACAAAGGCGTCCAAGCTCAACCCCATCGAGGCACTGCGGTACGAATAGCACGGACGCACCGTTTATTCGTCCTTACCGAACCCAGCATCGAGCACGGGAACGCCACTGCACATTTCAATCTTGCAGCTTGAACCAATAGATAGACAGCTCCTGATCCAGCACTTCATGTTTGTCAAATTGTGCCGACAGTATTCCAAAAAATCTTTTGCTGTGTCTGTGCTCTATCATGTGGACCAACTCATGAAACACAACATACCTTATTAAGCTCTCAGGAAGTTGTTTCATCTGACTGTTCATAGTAATATTTTTACGGCTGCTGATGCTTGCCCACTTGGTTTTCATTTTTCTGAAATAAACATCCCGAATCCTTACTTTCAACACTTCTGAACCATCTCTGATATAATGGTGCACCAGCTTTCTGAATTCTTCGTCTGTTCTTGGAATCAATGCCTTGTTAGACGAATCTTTAAGACACTGTTCTATAAAGCTGAATTTTTTAAGTATCCATCCTTTATGCTTATTGAGGATATCCTGAGGATTATAGCCGTATGGCAGTATAAGCGACATGCTTCCCGTTATGAATTCTATTCGTGGATATTTTATGTTTCTGTAAGAAACTGTATATATGAGCTTATCAAGCTCCATAGTTTTTAACCCTTTCCATCAGATTTTCGTGTAGCTCATCCATATCTTTCAGTGAAAGATTATATTCACTTTTTATACTTCTGACGAACCTTCTCATTTCGCGCTCAACATCCTTTTTTGCAGTGCTCTGATTTATCCATCCGGGAAACATATATTCTTTTAACCTTTTTGAAATATCTTTTACCTTTTCGACAAAATTACTTTCCTTGCCGAGCTTATTTTCGAGTTCAAGCAATATCGCATATTCGGTGTCCGAAAACCCGAGTGATTCCTTTCTTTTAAACAGTGTATTAATACTCTGGAGTATATTAACGCCTCCAGTATATATTTTTTCATAGTCCCTTGTTTTCTCCCGCCACATAGCCATAAGTCTTTCGACCTTTTCTATCAACGATTCATAAATAGGATTCATATGCCGTTCGACAAGGACTAACTTGTTAAGTGTGAATACGATATTGGCAGCCTTCTCTTCCCTGTCTTTTATCCTTTCTTCAAGCTTATCAAGGTATGAGCCGTCGAAGGCTATCTGTGGAAGGCTTTTTTCAAGCTTGGCAATATCAGTAGATGCATGAATAAATTTTATTGTCTTATCATAGTACTTTTGAATATCGGTTTCGTAATCAGACTCTTGTACAACTACCTTTCTATAGTATGTGTATATCGCTGACAGCCACCTGAAATCGCCGAGATATTGGATCTTCACTCCATCAGCACCGAGTAATTCAAATAGCTTTCTCAGGTTTTTATATTTCTCGACAAATGCTTTTTCTTTCTCCTTATCTGCTGTCAGTACCTCCACAGCCTTAAGCAAGGTGCTTCTTTCATAATCTACCGGCACCTCTTTCAATACCTTCATGGTCTCTTCTAAAAGTTCTACAAATGCTTCCTTAAAGCTTTCATAACTGATGAGCGCATCCTTTATGTCTTCCTTGCTGTACATTTCTAACGCTCTTTTAAGTTCACCAAGAACACCCACATAGTCTATTATAAGCCCTGCTTCTTTTAGATCTTTAAACGGCCTGTTTGTCCTTGCCACAGCCTGAAGAAGCCTGTGCTCTTTAAGGGGCTTGTCAAGGTACATAACCTCAAGCTCCGGCGCATCAAAACCAGCAAGCAGCATGTCCGTGACGATTAGTATTTTAGGGAGTTCTTCGTCTTTGAATTTGTCGATAGTTTCTTTCCTTATATCTTCGATGTTTTTTCCCCATGACTGAGCTTTTATCTCGGCAGCAGAGTTCTGTATTATAGTTTCAGGCTCTCTGTCGCGGTAGGACATTATTATTTCGGAATATTTTTCCGGTAAGTGTTTATCTAATTCTTGTTTGTAGTAAGCACATGCCTTCCTGCTTCCGGCCACAACCATTGCCTTGAACTTGCCATCTATATTTTCTTTGAAATGAGATGCAATATCTTCTGCAATTATTTTTATTCTATTCGGGTTTTCAAGAAATAGTTTTATAGCGTTAAGTCTTTTTTTTACTCTTTCCTCGATAGAATCTTTTATATCTTCTGAAAACTCTTCAAGCTCTGAATCCAGGAATGTTTGAAGCATGTCTTTATTTAATTGTGCCTCTTTTTCGAGCCTTGGCTGGTAAATGATTTTAACCGTAAACCCGTCCTTGATTGAATCTGTAATAAAATATTTATCAAGATATTTTTCATCGGGTGGATAGCTAAATTCTACATACGTATCCCTGCCCTTTTTAGAAATAGGCGTACCGGTGAATGCAAAGAAAGATGCACCTTTAAGCAAGTCTTTCATCTGTGCTGCGAGCAACCCATACTGTGTTCTGTGACCTTCATCAATAAAGGCAATGACGTTTTTTCTGTTCATAAGGGTTTCTCTGGTTTCTGATACAGCCCCAATCTCTTTTTGCAATTCTTTCAGTTCCTCTTCCCTGAATTTATGAATGAGTGTTATGAAGATACCACGCTTACCTCTGTAGTTATCATGCTTTATAAGTTCTTTCAGAGCTGACACGGAACCAATAGTTTCTGGTTTTACAATATCAAGGGCATTAAATTCGTCAGAAAGCTGGTCCTCAAGCTCTACCCTGTCTACAATAAAAAATATTGTAGGGTTCTTGAGCAATCTGGAAGAGCGGAACAACTTATTCGCTGCAAATATCATAGTAAGGGTTTTACCGCTGCCCTGCCAATGCCATATAAGACCCTTGTTCTTTAACTCATTACCTCCGGTCTCTTTAGACTCTATAAATTTCCTTACCCTATTGACTATTTTGTTTGCAGCCCTGTACTGCATATACCGTGCAATAACCTTTGTGGCATTACCGTGTTCTATTCTGAAGAAAAGGAAGTTCTTTAGTATATCCAATAACGTAGGGGCGAAAAATCTTTCGCCCCTACATGAAAACATTTCGACTGTAGAATCTATGGAATCCTTCCCTTCTTCTTTCCATTCACTTATTTTAACATCATCCTGCCACGGAACAATCGGAAAATACTTTGCCTGTGACTCTGCCGCAACTCCAATCTGAACATACTTATAAAGCTCCGGTACTATCTTTTCATAATCCTTGATCTGATTATAAGCGCTGTACCAGCTTTCTGATATGCTTGCCGGGTTCTTGCATTCAATGTCTACAAGAGGAATCCCGTTAACATACATCATGAGATCTGTCCGTATCCGTTCTCTTCCGTCATAGATTGCCTGCCGTGTTACAATAAACTCGTTGTTATCGATATTGTCGAAATCGAACAGATGGATATAGCTTACGGTATGTTCTTTCTCGAACTTTACGGAGATGCCGGACTTGTAAAAATTCAGGATACGCTTTGCTCCTTCAATGCCGGGAACTGTAAGCATGAGTTTATTGTAA
>JAMCVD010000041.1 GCA_023381995.1 Deltaproteobacteria bacterium | reverse complement strand
TATGCCCGGGTCCGGCCCCTTTATTAGCCTTGCCCTTCCGTAAGCCACCACATACCCGTCCGTCCAGTCTATCTCCCCGCGGGACGTCTTTTCGAGGAGAGCGCCAGCAGAAGGGCGTGCGGCGTATGGCCCCGTACCGTCCGTGGTCCTCTCGAGTGCCGCAGGGGCGTCCGCCTGCTTTACGACGGCGCTGTCCCTGGCAAACGATAGCTTTGGTGCAAGCAACAGCACAGACAGACCACACAGACACCTCAGCCTATTGGCGCATGGGCCCTGCATCTATCTGCCTACAGCTTTTTTATGAACGATCTGTGCTTCTCGTCATCGAGCATCCTCAGTACCTCCGGCACAGAGTACACAACGTTTCCCCGTACGCCTACCTCTCTTTTTATTATATCCGCCCTCACGAGCGAGTCCTCGACGAGCTCTTTGCTTACGTCGCCCTCTGTCAAGGCGATCTCCATGTCGTCGAGCACCCTCTTCAGCTCCTCAGGCGTTATAGTGCTCACCATGACCATGTCCGCTCCGGCCCTGAGCGAGCCGACGACCGCCTCGGACACCGTAAAAGTCTGCGATATCGCGGCCATTTTAACATCGTCCGTAATCACGATACCCTTGAAGCCCGTCTCCTTCTTCAGCAGGACGTTTATAATCCTGTGCGACATGGACGCCGGTACATTCTCCATCCCCTTGAAAAGGGTATGAGAGACCATGATGCAGCCAACCCTGTTCTCGATCGCGTGTATGAACGGGGTCATGTGCCGAGTAAGCTCGTCCGACGTAATATCGGCAACGGCCTGGCCCTTGTGCGGGTCCACCATGGTATCCGTATGACCGGGAAAATGCTTTGCACAGGCAATGACGCCGTTGTCCTGCATACCCGCGATCATGCTGACCCCGATTTCCTCTATGATGAGCGGGACGTCCGAGAAGGCCCTATCCCCTATCACGCCGCCCGCCCTCTCCGGCAGATCGAGCACAGGGGCGAGCACCATGTTAAATCCAGCCACCGAAAGTTCCCTCGCGATAAAGCTACCGTACTCGTATATGAAGTCTATGCTCTTGTGCCTCTGATACATTTCTCCAATCTTCCTTGCGGAGGGAAGATGCGTAAACGGATGCTTCAGCCTCTGCACCCTGCCCCCCTCGTGATCGACCGCTATCACAGGCACAAAATCGCCGTCGGCCCTGAGGAGCTGCTTGTTCAATGCGAGTATCTGTTCCGGCGCCTTGAGGTTCCTCTCAAAGAGAACGAAGCCGCCTATGCCGTAGTCCCCTATCAGGGACACCATCTCCTTCGATAGCTCCGTGCCCTCAAAGCCTATCATCAACAGCCTGCCAATCTTCATGACCTTACCTCTCATATCTTCTTCTCAGCCCTTCGCCTATATCATTAAACAATAAAACAAGTATAGTCAATGCCAGTCCCGGGAACAGGACCATCCACGGCGACACGCTCATAACGGAGATCGCCTCGGAGAGCATCCGGCCGAGACTCGCCGTTGTCGGGCTTGAAAGCCCGAGGAAGGAAAGGCTTGCCTCCGAGATGATCGCAACGCCGATACCCAGGCTCGCCTCCACGAGCAAAGGCTCCAGCACGTTGGGAAAGATATCGGTAAAGATAATCGCCGCACCGCCTTTACCCGATGCCTTTGCCGAGAGGACGTAGTCCCTCTGCCGTATGGACACGACCATCGCCCTCGTATACCGCGCATACCCCACCCAGCCCGACACACACAGTGCTATCACGATGTTGACGGTGCTCGGCCCCATAACGCCAGCAATGCCTATCGATAAGAGCATGCCCGGAAACGCCATCATGATGTCGATGATGCGGGAAAACACCGCATCCACGGCCCCTCCGGCATAACCTGCCACCCCACCGAAGGACACCCCTATCAAAACGGACACAATGACGACCGTGAAGCCTATAAGCATGGACGTCCTGATGCCGTACAGGACCCTGCTGAATATGTCCCTCCCGAGTTCGTCCCTTCCCATGGGGGATGATACCGTCGGGCCCTCGAACGCGAGAGAAAGCACCTGCTTTTGCGGGTCGTGGGGGCTTATGACGGGGGCCGCCAGGCCGGCGAACAGTATCAGCAGCACGAGCGCCATGCTCATAGTGGTACGGCTCACTGGCGTTTCCTCATCCTCGGTTCTACCATATAATATACGATGTCCGTGGCAAGATTTACGAAGACATAGACAGAGGCAATAACGAGCACCGCAGCGCTCAAGAGCGGATAGTCCCTCGTGGCCACGCTATCGACGAGCAGCTTCCCTATGCCGGGCCACGAGAACACCGTTTCCGTGACGATCGCCCCGGAGAGCAGCAGGCCGAACTGCGTACCGATAAGGGTAACGACGGGTATAAGGGTGGCCTTCAATGCGTGCACGAACAGGGCCCTGTTTACGCCGAGCCCCCTTGCGAGACCCGCGGTAAAGCTCTCGTGCCTTATGGCCGCTATCATATTCGCCCGTACCATCCTGATGGTTATCGTGCTCATACCGATTGCGAGGGTAAGGCCCGGAAGGACTATGGACGACGCAGACTGCGCTCCAGCGACGGGCAGGACATTCAACTTGACCGAGAATATCAGGATCAGGACTATGCCGATCAGAAAATTCGGCAACGACAGCCCCACTACCGAGGTGTCTTCGATGACCCTGTCAAGCCATGAGCCCTGCCTATACGCCGATACGATGCCGAGCGGTGCAGAGAGCAGAAGGGAGAGCAGCATTGCGAACACTGCGAGTACAAAAGTATACTTGAACCTCTCGATGACAATGCCCGCCGCAGGCCTGTTATAATAGATGGAGGTCCCGAGGTCGAAGTGCGCAAGATCGTCGAGATAGAGCCCGTACTGGCTCGCCAGTGGCCTGTCCAGATCGAGCCGGTGCCGCATCGACTGGATCTCCTGCGGGGTCGCATAGTCCCCGAGCATGAGGACAACGGGATCGCCCGGGACCATATGTACAAAGAAGAACACCAACGTCACCACGCCGAGTATCGTCGGCACGACCAGAAGGGCCCTTGTAATAATGAAGCTCCGCATAAGGACTCTCTATCAGAATCCGGTGCATTAGGCTACAAGGCCAGAATCCCGGGCCCGCGGTTTGTGACTTCGGGTCGGGGTGGTCCAGCTAAGGCCAAAATGCCGTACCACAGAACCCATCTGAACCGCCAAAACTCTCCGCGCGCCATTCTCCCTTCAGACGGGTCCGGCATCTGCGCTGTCCTGCTTGCTTTCGGTGCCGTTGTATAGGATAATAAGGCCGAAAGGAGGCTGCCATGAACAAGAACTCTTCAAAGAAGTACACCCTCAAAGACGGTTCCGAGATAACAATACGAGCGATGACCAGGAACGATGTGAGCGCCCTGCACGAATTCTTCAAGCACATACCCGAAGAAGACAGGCTGTTCCTGAAACACGACGTCGTGGACAGAAGGGTCATCGAGCAGTGGGCGAAGGACCTCGACTACAACAGGGTCCTGCCCCTGCTCGCACTCGACGGCGAGGGCCGGATTATAGGCGATGCCACCCTCCACACGAAGGACTACGTATGGTCACGACACATAGGCGAGATACGTCTCGTGGTCGGAAGGGCATACCGCAGCAAGGGCGTGGGCTTTGCACTCTCGAAAGAGATATTCTTGAACGCGCTCGAGCGGAACCTCCTGAAGATCACCGCGGAAATGGCCGCTGATCAAATAGGTGCCATCAGGGTGTTCGAGAAACTCGGCTTTACGAGGGAAGCCGAGCTGAAGAACCAGATCTTAGACCTGAAAGGCCAGACACACAATCTCATCGTCATGACGAACGACGTGAAGGAAGCGGTCAAGGCCATGGAGCGGTATGAGACGGAGAACCTCGTAAGGACCACGGAGTAGTCGCCGCGTCCCGTGTACGCTGCCGGTGCGCCCCGTCCGCGGGCCCGGGGTACACTACCGCTTTACTTCTGCACGGAAATGCATGTAATCTATGAAAAGAGGCAGAACACGATATGAACTATATCATATTGCAGGGTGACGGGATGGCCGATTATCCGCTCGAAAGACTGAAGGGGCAGACACCGCTCTCGTTCGCCCGTAAAAAGAACATAGACTGGCTCGCGAAAAGGAGCGTCGTCGGTATGGTGCGAACGATCCCGCACGGCATGCATCCCGGGAGCGACATCGGCAACATGTCCATATTCGGCTATGACCCGGTAAAATACTATACGGGCAGGGCCCCGATAGAGGCAGCAGGACAGGGGATAAATCTGGAGAGGGACGACGTCGCGTGCAGGTGTAACCTCGTGACGTTGGACAGGACGACGGGTGGGACGGTCATGAAGGACTACAGTGCGGGCCATATCACCACGGAAGAGGCCGCCGAGCTCATACGGGCGCTCTCCTCCTCGTTAAGGCTGGACGGCTTCAGGCTGCACTTAGGGGTAAGCTACCGGCACCTCATGGTCTGGCAGCACGGTCCGGACAGGATCCAGACGTTCCCGCCGCACGACATAACGGACCAGGACATAGCGACACACATGCCGGAGGGCGACGGTGCCGACAGACTGGTGTCACTCATCAGGTCCTCCTGGGACGTACTCGAATCGCACCCGGTGAACGTAAAAAGGAAGGCGCTCGGCAAGTCGCCGGCGAACAGCATCTGGATATGGGGGCTCGGCAAGGCCATGCATATTCCGCCGTTTAAACAGATGTACAATCTCTCCGGCGCATGCATATCCGCGGTCGACCTCGTAAGGGGCATTGCACGGCTCGCCGGCTTCGACATCATCGACGTACCAGGAATCACGGGATGGGTGGACACGAACTACAGCGGCAAGGCCGCGGAGGGCGTGAATGCCCTGAGGACCCACGACCTCATCTACATACACGTCGAGGCACCGGACGAGGCCGGGCACATCGGCGACATAGAGCTCAAGGTAAAGGCGATAGAGGACTTCGACGAGAAGGTGGTTGGAGGGGTACTGAGCGGGCTGGGAAGGTCCGCTGCGTTCAGGATGCTCGTAATGCCGGACCACAGGACGCCGATAGCACGGAAGACACACACGGAAGAGCCCGTCCCGTTCCTCCTCTATGACTCGGAGCACGAGATCAAAAATGCATATTCGTACGACGAGCTCAGCGCGGGGAAGAGCGGCGTGTTCATAGAGAACGGGTTCGAGATCATGCCAAGACTTCTCCTGGGCCGGGGTAGGCACAAACAATTTATTTTGCACACCGGGTCGTAACTATGCTAATGAATGGAGTATCCATCCTCGAGGAGGAGCGTACACATGGAAGAGGAACTTTTTAAAAGATTTGGGAAGGTATTCCCGAAAGGCACGATACTGTTCCACGAAGGCGATACAGGCGGGGACATGTACATCATAAACACCGGCAGGGTAAAGATCTTCAAGGAGATAGGGGGCATGGAAAAGGTCCTGGCGGTCCTCGGACAATCGGACTTCTTCGGCGAGATGTCGCTCCTGAACAAGAAGCCCCGCTCGGCAAGCGCGGAGGTCGTCGAGGACGCGAAGATGCTCGTCATAAACAACAGCACATTCGACACCATGATACGGGGCAACGCGGAGATAGCGCTACGCATAATAAGGATCCTGTCCAAGAGGCTCGAGGATGCCGATGTCCAGATAGCTAACCTCATGATCAAGGACTCGAACCAGAGGGTGCTCGTGACGCTCCTGAAACTGGCAGACAACGGGACGAAGATAGACACGGGTACCTTCCTCAAGGCCGATGCCGATTCTCTGGCCATAACGACCGGACTCGAGAAAGAAAAAGTGAAGGAGATAGTGGAGCGGCTTACGAAAAATAGGCTCATAGAGCCGACGAACAACGGGATACTGATCAGGAACATGGACAACCTGAAGAAATATCTCGACTATCTGGTCATGAAAGAGCAGTTCGAAGGGATGTAAAAGACTGAGGGGCGATATGAATATAAGAGTTCTCGGCTGCCACGGCGGCGAATTGCCGAACTTCAGGACGACTTCATTCCTCATAAACAGACACTCTCTGCTCGACGGTGGCGCCATTACCGGCGTTCTGTCATTGAAGGAGCAGCTCGGGATAGAGCACGTCATAATCACCCATGCACACGCAGACCACTGCAGGGACACGCTGTTCCTTGCCGACAATATCATCGGTGCAGGCGGCAAAGGCTTTCGCATGTACGGACTGCCCGTTGTCATGCAGGACATAAGGAAGTACCTGCTCAACTGGCACATATGGCCGGACTTTACGGAGATCCCGAGCAAAGAAAGGCCCGTCATAACGATACAGGAGGTCGAAAACGAGCAGGCCGTCGAGCTCGACGGCCTGAGGGTCACCCTCTGCACGGTCGACCATACCGTCCCTGCGGCGGGCGTAATAATAGAGGACCGGAGCAGCAGCGTCGTGTTCAGCTCGGACACCGCCCCCACCGAAAGGCTGTGGGAGATGGCGTCCCTGAAGAGCAACCTCAAGGCAGCATTCATAGAGTGCTCGTACCCGGACGAGAAAAATGACCTCGCGGCCCTGTCGAAGCACCTCACCCCGCAGCTCGTCAGGGGAGAGGTAGCCAAGATCGGCAGGGACGTCCCTGTCTACATCTACCATGTAAAGCCGCAGTTCCATACCCTGATCACAAAACAGCTCAAACGGGGAAAGGGCATACACGCAGAGGTCGTGAGGCTCGGACAGGTCATAAGATTATAAGATGCCCCTCTTCGGCTCCGAAAGCAAAACGAAAAATAGTCTCGATAGTCTCTGGATAAAGTGCAACAACTGCAACGAGATCATATACAAAAAGGAAGTCGAGAAGAACCTGAAGGTCTGCCCGAAATGCAACTATCACTTCAGGCTGTCCGCAAAAGAATGGATCGATATCCTGATCGACCGGGACACCTTCCATGAGCTCTGGGGCAACATCGAGGCCGTGGACCCGCTCGACTTCAAAGACAGGTCACGATACAGGGACAAGCTGAAAGAGACCCAGAAACAGACGGGCATCAGCGATGCCGTCGTTACCGGCTACGGCACGATCGGCGAGTTCTTCCTCAATATAGGCATATTCGACTTCAACTTCATGGGCGGCAGCATGGGCAGCGTGGTCGGGGAGAAGATCACGAGGCTGATAGAGAAGGCGGCTGAGGAAGAGTCCAACCTCCTCATCGTGACGTCCTCCGGAGGGGCGAGGATGCAGGAAGGCATCTTCTCGCTCATACAGATGGCCAAGACGAACACGGCCATGAGCAGACTGGGCGCCAGCAGGACACTGTACATCAGTCTCCTCACGGACCCCACCACCGGGGGCGTCGCGGCGAGCTTTGCGAGCATCGCCGACATAATAATAGCGGAGCCCAAGGCACTGATAGGCTTCGCTGGGCCGCGGGTCATATCGGACACCATAGGGCAGAAGCTGCCCGACGGGTTTCAGCGGGCCGAGTTCCTGCTCGAGCACGGTATGATAGATATGGTCGTCGACAGGAAGGTAATAAAGAAAACGATCGCGCAGATCATCAAGCTCCTCGGGAACACCCAGAAACGCCTATAATGAGGATACCGCAGCCATAGCCCCCCGTACGGGCCGCTACCACTGGAACTTCGAGGCGAGAATCACGTTGTTGTAGAACCTCGTGTACGAGCCGAAGGCCAGCGCGCTGCCGGCGTAGCCGACGTACACGGCCGGGCTTCCCGGAGTCCCCGGATACTCGAGCACCGGTATCTTCAGCGTGTACTCGGTCAGCGTCTGGGGGACGCCGCCCGCAATCTCTTCCGTCGTCGTCGTAAATGTGCTCGCTACGCCTATCCCGTAGACGAAGTCCAGGGTTATCTCCGGGTTAAAGTGGTCCCATATGTGCGTGTATACGCCCAGTCCGATCGAAGGCCCGGAAAAAGAATAGTCGTAGTACGTGGACAATAGGTACGCATACCCGGGGTTGAGCCATACCTTCACGCCCTCAGCATCGGCGATGTTGAGACCGATGCTTGCATGCGCCAGTACAGTCGTCTCCTCCAACGAATCATTCGACGAGAGAGGCGGAGACGACGTGTACGATGTCCACGCGTAGAACGAGCCGAACATCTGGCCGGTCACGTCCCCATTGATCCTCAGCCAGTCCAGGGGACCGTACGATGCCCTGACAGACAGCAGGAAGTTGTACGAGGACACGCTCGGCGAGTCCTGCATGACACCGCCCCCGCCTATCTCCGGCATCACGGAGGCCCATCTCCTGAAGGGCGGCGTCGGACGGTACTCGGCCGGCATGACGACCCTCATATTATAGTTGTGCTGCTGGCCCGTCTGCTGGGGGAGCGGCATGGACGGCCGGTAGGCGACGCCCGTATTGGGGCGCTGGTTTATCTCCGACGGGGCGAACGATATATAGACGAGTGCCCCGTAGGTCGCCTGCTCCGAGAGTCTTATCTGGTAGACCTCGACCTCCTGCGAAGGGCTGAGGTTTATCGTCAGCTCTTTCTCGGACGGGACGAAGAACTGCGTATTCGACATCACGAGCTTCGACGGGCCCGACGAAGGCATCGAATAATACTGGACACCATTGTTGGACGTAATGCTCATATCGAACCCCGCTGCGCTCGACGAGGCCACCGGCACGAGGCTCTTTACCGTGACGGTCAGCTTGCCTTGGGCGTGCGTCTCTATATCGAACATACTCGAGGGCACTATGAGGTAGTATATCTTGCCGCGCTCCCCGTATATGGTAACGGGCTTGCCGTTCGTCAGGAGCTTAAAGGGAGGGCTTTGCTGCGCAAGGCCCTGGTGGGCCAGGAGCCCCGTCATGGCCGCTGTTAGGCATACCAATCTCACGAACCGCTGCACCCTACTCACGCTCATACAGCCCGCCTCTGTCTTCGAATGTACGTAAGCCGTCTCCATGCTCTCCCTATATACCAGAAGGTAGAGAAATGCAAGTCCTGCACCGCACGCGCCGAGATACCTCGGGCCGTACGGGGGAGTGCATCGGGTCTGCGTCCGTCCCTCTCTATCCCGCCCTCGATACCCTTGCCATCCCCTTCATCAGTCCCTGCCGCCGTGGACGTCCATTCCCGGCCCTCCCTGTATGTGTTCCTGCTCCATCCCTGGCTGCTCCGGCATGTTCATCTCCGTATCGCCGTGCCCCTTCCCCATCTCATGCTCCATCGTATCGTCGTGCGGATGTTCCATGATCTCCGTTGTCCTCTTCTGGATCTCCTCTATGCTCCTATGCTCCGAGAACTCTTTCTTCATAAAGGACATGCTCTGCTCTTTGGATCGGCCCGAGGAGATCAGGGAGGTCAAAGCCATGGTGCCCTCGATATAGTAGGACTCTCTCATGTCCGGTGCCGTCCGGTACAATGAGAGGAGCCCGTCCGGGTCCATGCCGTTGAAGATGGCTATTGCCATGGCCTCTTCGAACTCGCCGGATCCGGGGACTTCCTTCAAAAAATGCCCGGCCATCTGCCTGTAAAGCGTCTCGGACTGCTTCCACGCATGTTCCAGCCTGTCTGCCGCATCAACGATCCTGTCGGCCCGGACGTGCTTCGACAGCCCTTCGACGATCTTTCCGGATATCACCTTCACGGGAACGTCGTCCCGGCGTGCCCTGATCATCACACCGAGCATATCGCCGGTACCGGCGTCCGGGACCCCCAGGGCCTTTGCATCGTTCACAACAAGCGATACCTGCGACCGCGGCACGCCGCTTTTCAAAGCGGCCCGCACTCTCTCCTGAAGCGTCGCTGCATGGGCAGGCGCTTCAAGGGCGCATAGAGCGGCCAAGACTGTAACTGCCGATCTCATCTTCATACATTTACCCCATCATGGACCCCGGCGTCCACGGCAAAAACACCTGTGGTAAGATTCGAATACCCTCGTCGAGGGGCGTGGTCCAGAGTCGTGCCCTTCCTCACCGGGTCTTCCGGTAAGACTGCGCTGCGTTCGTTTTGTAACATCATTTCCTCCCTTTCAATCCACCCCCGACAACGACCACGGCGTCCCTCCCGCCGAACCCATCCGGCGCATAGGCGCCCGCATAAGGCGGTACGACCCACGTCCTGCCATCCACGACAAACTGATAATAGTATACGCCCCGCGGCAACCGGACGCTGACAGCCCACGTGCCCCTATCGACCCTTTTCATTGGCACGGAAGTCCGGTCCCAGTTGTTAAAACTGCCGACAAGGCTGACAGTCTTTGCCCCTGGATCCGTGTATGCGAATGTGCAGCTGCCGCCGCCAACGACGGCACTGGGGACGATCCGCTCGTGCACACATCCCCCAGCGAACAAGACCATCAAAACAACTATAGTATGCCTGACAACCGTCATGAGCTTCCGTATAACCGCATACGCGGCCATAGTCAATAGTAGGAAAAATCTCCCGACTGTCCGGGTTACGACGGAACCTTTTGGGCGACCCTGCGTTTAACCCGGTAAAGGAGGTAAGGGTCATGAAAAAGACAAGGGTAATAGGTGTTGCGATCATTATGGGG
>JAMCVD010000025.1 GCA_023381995.1 Deltaproteobacteria bacterium | reverse complement strand
TGTTTATGACGAATGCACGAATATCGTGGACACGGACCGGTATAAAAATTCGATAACGGAACGCCTCCGTGCTTCTTATTATCCTTACAGGACCGGTACGTCCGAGGTCTTCCTGCGGCATTTCCTCGACAGCTTTCATGGCATAGAGTGCGTATTCATGTATGGTTCGATGCTCAACCCAGGGCTCTCGACGCCCACGAGCTACCCGGACTTCTATATCATCGTGGACAGCTATGCCGGGTTCTATGGGTCGCGCGTCCATACGCTCCTCAACATGGTCCTGCCCCCGAACTCCTATTTCCTTGAGCTGAGCGACAACGGCACCTCGATGCCGTCGAAGTACTGCGTTATAGATAAGCGGGACCTGTACCGGTGTACCCATTACCCGCACATCAAGGACTTTTTTATATCCGGCAGGCTCGCGAAGCGTATCGCCATACTCTATGCGAAGGACGGGGAGTTCTTGTCCGGGTTTATCGACAGCGTCTACCATGCGATGCATTTCAACGTCATGTTCGCGCTCTCGGACCTGGCATGTACGGGTGGGTTCTCGTTCGACGATTTCATGCTCAAGCTGCTCGGTCTGAGCTACCGGGCAGAGGTAAGGACCGAGACACAGGACAAGATAGCGGGCCTGTATGCCGGGGAGAGGGACTTTTACCGCGATGTGTACGGCAAGTTCCTCGAGCAGGAGATACTGGGCCGTACGGTGGAGAAGACCGACGGCACGTACAGGACGGTCAGGCCCTACTCCATAGAACCCGGCATAGCGGGCTTTATCAGCAGGAGCAGGAGAAGGGCGGTGTACAGGTGGCCGAAGAGCATTTACACCTTCAGCAATTATGTCGATTATCTCGCACTGAAGGTGGAGCGCACGACAGGGGAAAATCTCCGGCTGTCGAAGTGGGACCGCAGGCTTCCGCTCGTGTTCGGCTGGAGGCACCTGTTCAGGCTGCTCAAGAAGAAGGCGATACGATAGGTTGCCGCTTTAACCCCTTATCCCCAGGACGATCACGGGCCGATCACAACAGAAACAGGAGAAGAGTCCGTTTAGCAAAAAGAGCGTTGTTTTACGAGCAGAGGAGAAAATTTTCCCCTCTGATCAACGATGTAACAGGGGACCCATGCTACGGCGTCTTACCTTTGGAGTGCAGGTACGAGACGACGATGAGCGCGACCACGAACGGCAGTGCGAGCACGAACAGGTATTCGAAGTCCTTTGCGTACCTCAGTACCAGATCGAAGTCGGCCCCCATGACGTAGGCAGGGCCGACCCACAGGGGTATGGATATGAGCCCAGCGGCAGCGTCCACGGAGACGAATTTTTTCATCCTGGTGCCCATGATGCCTGCGGACAGGAACACCGCGATCCTCAGACCGCTTACGAAGCGGGCTATGAATATCGCCTTGCTCCCGTGGCTGGCGTAGAACCGTTCGACCTTCTCGAGCCCGGCGTCGCCGATGAACCGTCGTATGACCGCGTGGTCGCGTATGCCCTTGGCCCACCTCCTGCCTATCTCGAACAGGATGAGGTCTCCGCCTATGACACCAAGGAAATCGACGACGCCGGTGACATACAGGGAGGTTATGCCCTTGTACGCCACGTAGCCCGATATAACGAGGAGCACCTCCTCCGGCACGGGGAAGCCGAGCCCGCACAGAATGAGGAACACGAATATGGCCGCGTAGGTGAAATGCTCCGCATAGCTTGTCAGGAAAAGCTCCATGATATCAGCTTGCCACTGCCCTGCTTTTTATGAACTCTACGTGCTTCGAGACCGCCTCTTTGCCCCTGCGTATAAGCAGCGGGATCCTGTCGAAATCGAACTGCCCTATATCGTGGACATCGGGGGTAATGATGACGTCCGCGAACCTCAGCCTCTCCATGCGCGTCTCGTTGACCATGACCTGGATGCTCTTCGTTATGACGTCGAAGATGTTCGACGGCTCTCTCTTGAACTTCTCTTTGTCTATCAACTCCACGCCTATGACGAAGTCGATCCCCTTGATCTTCAATATCTGACACGGCACGTCGGCGAGCAGCGAGCCGTCCACGTACGTGTGTCCATCCATCTTCACCGGGACGAATATGCCCGGTATGGCGCTGCTCGCCATGACGGCGTCCGCAACGCTTACCTTCTCGAACAGGTGGGGCTCCGATGCCGTCAGGTCCGTGGCAGGGATATAGAGCGGGATGTCCGCGTCCTCGATCTTTGCGTCCCCTATGAATTCCCGGATCAGCCTGCCGATGCCCTCGGTGGATGCAAGCCCCATCCTCGGTAGCCTTAGCTTGAATATGTCCGACATGCTGAGCTTTTCCGCGTACGACTTGATCCTGTCCAGATCGATGCCGAAGGCGTACAGCGCGGCAACGATGCTTCCCGCCGACGTACCCGCTATGGCGTCTATTTTTATGCCCTCCGCCGAGATCGCCTCGAGTACGCCTATGTGGGCGGTGCCCCATACGACGCCCCCGCCCAGTGCAATGCCTATGGTCCTTGCCTTTTCCCTCTTTATGAAGGACTTCAGCCTGTTCAGTATGTGGAGCCTCTTCGATCTTCTCTCTTCCATGGAATGCTCAGTACATCCTCTCTATCCTGACGCCTTTATAGTAGTAATGGATAATCTGCTTGTAGGTGTAGCCTTTCTTCGCCATGCCGTACGCCCCCCATTGGCACATGCCCACGCCGTGTCCAAAGCCCCTCCCGGAAAAAAGCAGCGTACCGTCCTTCCCGTTTACCCAGAACAGCGTGCTCCTCAATTTATCGTATCCTATGACTGCCCTGAGTGCGGCGCCGTCGAGATCGATATTGCCGCGGTCCGTGACGATCCGTGCGATCGTGACCCTGTGCGTCCTGCTCCTCTTCAACACCTTGAATCCGGAGACTGCCGACAGATGGTAGCCCTTTGCGATCAGCTCCCGGGCCAGCCTTCGGAAGGACATAGCGTACTTCCAGCGGAACCCGGGTGCGATCCTGCAGAAATTGCATTTGACCGAGCGCAGGTAAGGGTACCTGTATCCTATTGCGTCTTCCGAGTTTTCCGTCTCGCCGCCGCATATGGAATGGTACATGGCAAGGATGGGCTTGCCGCCGTATGTTATGATCTGCCCCCGTGTGGCGTTGACGGCGTCCCAGCCCCTGGTGTCCTCGGAGCCCGCGCCGCTGTACACCTGGTCCATGAACCCCGCGTCCATATCGTAGTATTGATTGAGGTGGCGTCCCTTCTGCCACAGTGCGTATGTCCTCGCAACGACGGCCTGCGCCTCGAGCGCCTCGAGGGGCCAGTCGTGCGGCATCTCCGCATTGATGAGGCCTGCCACATAGGACTCGAGGTCTACCTCGTTGATCACCACGAGGTGGCTGTCGTCTATGTTCGCTATCTCGAGATGGCCCCTCAGGAGCCTATCGTTTATCTTCACCACGCCGCCCGAGAAGAGGAGCGTTACGATGCGTGCGGCGTACAGCTTCTCGTTTACCATCATACCGTTGTTGCCCGCGGACATTACGATGTAGGAGTCGCCGGGATTCTTGAACAGATAGAGGTTCCTGTACGTATCGATGAGCTGTATGCCCCTGCCCTCTATGTGCAGGGTGGGGGCATCGCTGAATACCTCGACCCTTATCCTCGGTATCGGGCCTCCGGAGGCCGTGTAGGGAGCAAGGAGTACGGCGACGACCAGCGCACACGTCCGGACAGGAATTCTCTTGACCCAACCCATATTCTTGAACATACCGTCTATTTTAGACAAATATCGGGCCGTGTTGCAATATTTTATTGAATATTTCCTGTATTTGATTTAATAGAATCAGATATGGCACCTTTTAGCGGTTCAGGAAATGTTGGCAGCCCCCAGCTTATTACGGTCGTGAGCAATGTTGTGGCGAGAAGGCTTGAGGGCATCATGAGGATAGAGCTGGGCAAGTTCAAGAAAGAGCTGTACTTCAAAAACGGCCTGCTCGTCGGCGGGAGGTCCAATATATTGAGGGAGACCTTCGGCAGAGTATTGTTCGAGAACGGATTTATAAACCAGCATGACTATGAAGACTCGCTGAAAGAAGTGATGGACGAGCGGAAAAAACACGGTCTCGTACTGCAGGAGCGCGGGCTGCTCCCGTTGAATATAAAAGACGCACTGAAGCTGCAGCTCCGCATGAGGTTTGTCTACACCTTCAGTATGGCGGAGGGCAATTTCCATTTCAGGGAGGCGCACATACCCGACAATCTCGTATCGCAATCCTCCCTGCCCGTATTGGGCCTCGTTATGGAAGGCGTCAAGGTCCACCTGCCGAAGAATACCGTATCGGAATACGTAAACAGGAACATGGACAGGGTGTGCTCCAGGGGCGATACTCAGTACGACCCCTCCCAGATAAACCTGTCGCAGGAGGAATTGAACCTGCTGACGATAGTGGCCTCCAACAGGCCCCTCAAACAGTCCCTGTCGGGCATAAGGATGGACGCCGACGGTGCAATGAGGCTCGTGTTCCTGTTCATCGGCATGGGATTTGCCGTATTGAAAGACCTTCAGAAGGCAGAGAAGCCGGAGAAGACGGAGGTGCGGCTATCGGAAGAGCACAGGAGGCTTCTGGAAGGGCTGAAAGACAAGTTTGACGAGATAAAGGAGAAAAACTATTACGAGGTCCTGAATATAAGCCAGAGTGCGGACAGGGCGGCGGTAAAGAGATCGTACTTCGCCCTCGCAAAGCAGTACCACCCGGACCACTTTTTCGACTACCCTCCGGAGATTAAAGAGGCGGCGTCTGAGATCTTCACGCTCGTAACGACGGCCTATGGGGCGCTGTCGGACGACGGCGAGCGGGGCAAGTACAACGAGTACCTTAAGACGGGAGAGAAGGAGATGGAAAACAGCGAGGCGGAGCACATCGTGAAGGCAGAGCTGCAGTTCCAGAAAGGCATGATACTCCTGAAGACGAACAACCTCAAGGACGCATACCAGAGCCTCAAGTGGGCGGTCGAGCTGAACCCGACCGAGGGGGAATACCTGTCGTACTTTGGCTGGGTCATCTTCAAGCTCGAGCCCAATTCCGATTCGGCACGGGCAAAAGGGATGGAGTATATCCAGAGGGGCCTGCAGTTGAACAAGGAGCAGGACACGGGCTACTATTTCCTGGGCAGGATACTGAAGGTAACGGGCGAGGAGCAGAAGGCGCTGGATGCGTTCAAGACGGCGTACGCAAAGAACCAGCAGAACATAGACGCCCTGAGGGAGATAAGGGCGTATGAGCTTTCACAGAAGAGCCAGAAAGGCATGTTCAAAAAATTCTTCAAATAACGGAGGCAGACGGGGATGATTCAGAAGACGGACTATATCTGGATGGACGGCAGGCTGGTCAGGTGGGACGACGCAAAGATCCATGTGCTGACGCATTCGCTCCACTACGGCGTGGCCGCATTCGAGGGGATAAGGGCGTACACGACGGAAGACGGCAGGTCCGCCGTCTTCAGGCTGGACAGGCACATCGAGCGGTTTTTCGATTCCGCCCATGTAGTGATGATGGCTTACCCCTTCTCAAAGAAGGACATACGGGACGCAATCATGGATGTCCTCAGGAAGAACAGGCTGAAGGCAGGATACATACGGCCCATCTCTTTTACCGGGTACGGCGACATGGGGCTGTACGTGGAACACAACCCTGTCCACATAGCAGTGGCCGCGTGGCCATGGGGCGCGTATCTCGGGGAGGAGGGCATCGAGAACGGCATACGGATAAAGATCTCCTCCTTTGTACGCTACAACGTCAATGCGGCAATGAGCAAGGCGAAGATCAGCGGCCATTACGTGAACTCGATCCTCGCGAAGAAGGAATCGAAGCTGGCCGGCTACGACGAGACCATACTCCTCGATGGGGACGGGTACGTCGCGGAAGGGAGCGGCGAGAACGTCTTTATCGTCAAGAACGGCGTATTGAAGACGCCCCCGCTGACGTCCATCCTGCCCGGTATAACGCGGGAGACGATCATCCAGCTTGCACGGGAGGGCGGCATACCCGTCGAGGAGGCAAGGTTCACCAGAGACGAGCTCTACATAGCGGACGGCGCGTTCCTGACGGGAACAGCGGCAGAGATCACGCCTATAAGGGAAGTCGATGACCGGAGGATAGGCAGCGGCAAGCCGGAGCCGGTCACGAAGCTCCTCCAGAAGAAGTTTTTTGATATCGTACGAGGGAAAGACAGGAAGCACAGAGGCTGGCTTTTCTACTACAGGGTATGAAGTCGTACCACAGTATCTTCCGGTACCTCGTTGTCCTCGCAAGCATCCTGACCGTCGGTACCGCGGGCTTCATGCACGTCGAGAAGTTCAGCTTCGTGGAGTCCCTCTACACCACTGTCGTGATCCTCAGTACCGTAGGATACAGCGGCGGAGCGAAGGCCCTGGACCAGAGGGGCGAACTGTTTGCGGTCTTCATGATAACGATCGGCATAGGCTTCGTTACCTACAGCGCCGGGGGCCTGTTCAGGGCGCTGATAGAGGGGGAGCTGAGAAAGTCCATAGGGAGGTTTAAGGTGACAAAGGCGATAGAAAGTCTCAGGGACCACTATATACTGTGCGGACTCGGCAGGATCGGTGCCACGGTCGCACAGAAATTGAAGGCAAACCGCGTGCCCTTCGTCGCCATAGACAAGGACCCCCAGATCCTGCCGCTGATAGAGAAGAACGAGTACCTGTTCCTGCAGGGCGACGGGACCGACGAAGAGCTTTTGAACAGGGCGGGCATCAAGAGGGCGAAAGGGCTTATTGCCGTGATGGCCAACGACTCCGACAACGTGTACACCGTCCTTACCGCGAGGGACATGAACCCGTCCATATTCATAATCTCGAGGGCGGGGGAGTCCGGCTCGATATCGAAGCTGTACAAGGCGGGTGCAAACAGGGTCGTATCGCCGTACATCATAGGCGGAGAAAAGATAGCGCAGAGTATCATGAAGCCGAACGTGATCGACTTTATGGAGCTCGCGGCCGAGGAAAGCAATTTCGACCTCAAGATAGAGGAGCTGACCATACAGGAAGGCTCTGAGCTCGACGGCAAGTCGGTCGAGCAGGCAAAGATACGACAGCTCCACGATGTTACGATTGTGGCCGTGAGGAGGCCCGATGGAGGCTTTGTCTACAACCCGTCCCCGCAGTTCGTCCTGAACAGGAAGGACATCCTTATCGCGGTGGGCAGGTCGGACGCGATCGAGAAGTTCGAGAGGTCGACGTCGCCGGACCGCAGATAGGTCTACACGAGGAGCTGCTTGAGTATCCGCTTGCCCTCTTCCACGCCGGGCTGGTCGAACGGATTTATGTTGTACAGGTACCCCATGAAGACGACCAGCAGCTCGAAGAACACAAAGAGCTCCCCCATCGTCTTGGGGGTAAGCTCGGGCATGGAAATCGTCACGGACGGGCGCGATGAGTTTATGAGCGATGTTCTCGTCGCGTTCATCTCGGCATGCAGCAGCTCTTCGAGCGTTTTGCTGAAGATGTACGAAAACTCCACGTCAACGGGGGGAACGGGCACGAGCTTCTTTCCCTTTGCACCGGACCTGACTATCTCGATGAATGTTATGAGCTTGTCGGCGGGCCCCTCTTTGTAGAGCTGGAGCTGGGAGTGCTGGTCCGTGGCACCGAGGGCCCGTACGGGCGTACTGCCCGTGTATATTTCCCTGCCGTCCCTCGAGTGCTTCTTGCCCAGGCTCTCGGCCCAGAGCTGGATGACCCATTCGCTGAAATCGGAAAGCAGCGATGAGTACGGCATGAATACCGTGATGTTCTTGTTCAACTGCCTGTGCATCAGGTAGTATATGACCGCGATCTCGCCTATGTTATTGCCCTTCGATCGTACGAACGATTCCCTTACCTTCTTCCCTCCCTCTATCAGCTCCGATATGTTGTCCACCATGAACGATGCCGGGAACAGGCCCACCGGCGAGAGTACCGAGTACCTGCCGCCGACGTTGGGGGGGACGGGCAAGACCGGTATACCGTACTTCTGCGACAGCTCGAACAGCGCCCCCGTGCCGCCGGTCGTTACGGACACAAAATGCCTGTCCAGCGACTTCGCGCCTAATGCCTTCTTGAACTCGTTGATGAGGATGAAGAGCTGTGCCATGGTCTCGACCGTCTGTCCGGACTTGCTTATTGCGATGACCAGCGTCTTTTTGTGGCGCATGTTCTGGAGGACGAGCGAGAACGGTACCGGGTCTATATTGTCCAATATCTTCACGTTCGTCTTTGTCCCGGATGCATGCGTGAATGCCTGCCGTATCGCACGTGCACCAAGGGCCGAGCCGCCGATACCGAGTACGATGACGTCGGTGTACCTGTCCGGCGGGTACTCCCCTGCAAGCGCCTTCGTGTCTTTCAGGAGATGGGCGTCGTCGAGCATGGACAGGAAGCCAAGTTTGTTGCTCGCTATCGACTGTATCATGTCTTCTGCCGCCACGTTCAGTCTGTTCTGTACCTCCAGCAGGGCGTTCTGGGGAAGCCCGTCCCTCCCGGACAGGTACTGGCTCATTACGAAGTTCGTATTTATGGACAGGTCTGCGACGTTCATGTTCAGACACCCCGGAGCATCTGTTTTAGCGCCTGAGGCATCATGCAGGCCCTGATCGTCCCGGGGTTGATTGACACAGTCACGGTGTGCGCCTTCGCAACGACGCGCTCGTTGTCTTCCGCCTGGGTTATGACGTACTCCATGGTGAACGCCCTGTCTTTCAGGTCCTTGAGCCTCACGTGGATGTTCAGCAGGTCATCGGCGGTCGCAGCGCTCTTGTACTGTATACATGCCTCGACGAGCACGAAGTCTATGCCGTACTTGAGCCTGTCTTTTACGGATATCCCCGCCCTTCTCAAAAACTCTATCCTTCCGACCTCAAGATAGGCCATGTAGGCCCCGTTGTTGACGATGCCCTGGGCGTCTGTCTCCGCAAACCTTACCCTTACCTGGACGCTGAATGTGAACCCTTCCATCATGAGTAGTCTCAATAGACCGAAAAAAGCTTCGTAAGGTGCGTCAGGAGCAGCGGATGAAGGAACAGGCCGTCGATTTTGAGCTTGCCTTTCAGCAGCAGTCCGAGCACACCCCTCCCGGTCTTGTCGAAATAGTAGGGCAGACCGGCCTTTATCTTCAAAGTACTCAGTTTCAAGATGTTGTCCGAGTCCGTCTCTATCTTGAGCCTGTACGGGCTTTTTTCGCCGTCGTACACGGTGATCTTTCCGTTCCGGCATTCGAGCGTAAGACGTACGTCGATATCCGCGGCCACGATGACGATATTGCCGTCCAATGCGTCCGCGTCTTTCAGGCGTTCCGGGTGATTGGTCATGTTCTGGGATATGAGGTCTCGTATCATGACCGCAAGGCCGTTGTCCAGAGCGCCCTTGTCCGCTGCTATGATGTCCGTCATGATCAGAATGCCCGTTTCAGTATCTTGAGCGTTTCTTCGGGATCGAAGATCGGCTTGCTGTTGTACACTATCGAGCCGTCCGAGATGGCGTCTTCGGCGACCTGTCTGAGTCCCTCTTCCCGGACACCGACCTCCCGCAGTTTCTGCGGCATTCCTATGCGTCCCGTAAACGACCACAGCGCCTCCGCGGCCTTGTGTGCGGCGTCTTCGTCGCTCAGCCCTTTGACATCGACCCCCATGGCCTGTGCCGCGAGCCTGTACTTGTCTGCGACCACGTCGAGGTTGTACTCCATGCAGTACGGCAGGAGGATGCTGTTGGCGATGCCGTGCGGTACGCCGAACCTTCCACCCACGCTGTGCGCGAGCGCATGGACGACCCCGACCTGTGCATTCCCGAACGCGACGCCCGCGACGTTCGCGGCTATCTGCATCTGTCCCCGTGCCAGGAGGTCCTTGCCGTTGTCCACCGCTTTCGGAAGGTGTCCCACTATCAATCGTATGCCCTGGAGCGCAAGCCCGTCCGTTATGGGGTTCGCCTGCTGTGAGTGCAGCGCCTCTATGCAGTGGCTCATGGCGTCCATGCCCGTGCCCGCGGTCACCCTGGGAGGCATGCTCACGGTCATCGTCGGGTCGAGTATGCCGACGTTCGGAATGATGTAGTTGTCGGCGTATATCAGCTTCCTGTGTTTTTCGTGGTCCTTTATTACCGCTGCGTAGGTGACCTCGCTGCCTGTCCCCGCTGTCGTCGGAATGACGACGTGCGGCGTTATGGGGCCGGTAAGGAAGTTGACGCCGGAATGGTCCCCTATCCTACCCCCGAGTGCAAGGACGACGGCTATGCCCTTTGCGGTATCAATGGAGCTGCCTCCGCCTACCGTCACGATGCAGTCTGCACCTATGGACCTCGCATAGTCCGCGCCCCTGTCCACGATGTGCGTGCCCGTGTCGGGCTCGATGTCGGAGAACATGCCCGCAAATTTGCCCGAAAGCGCCTTCTTTACCTTTTCCACCATCTCGCTCTTCTCGAGGAACTTGTCGGTCACGAGCAGGACCTTCTTCCCTTTCAGGGCATTGACCTCTTCCAGTACCTCGCCCGCCGAGCCTTTCCCGAACAGGATCTTCGTCGGATTGCGGAATATAAAATTCAGGTCTCCATCATACATACAGTGCTCCTTTCTTG
>JAMCVD010000123.1 GCA_023381995.1 Deltaproteobacteria bacterium | reverse complement strand
TCTCTTTTCTCCGCCAGGCCTCTCCCCTGTCCTCGCCGTCGGCGAGGGTGTTCGGTGTAGGGACCAAAATATCCATGAGTGCGTACGCAAGCGAATCGGGCTTTAAAGACGATATGGACTGCTTTATGCAGACGCTCCGCCCCTATCTGTCGAAGACGGTCCCGAACATAGTCGTTTTCCCGGAGCATGTCGGTTTGCCGCTCGCTTTCTCCGGCAGCAAGGCTGCACAGGCAATAACGGCACAATCGGTCACTTCGGCAATGCTGGATCTGTTCGTCTCGTACTCGACCAGCATAGATTACTACGCTTCCAGATATCCCGCCCTCAGCTCCGAGCCTGCAAGGTACATCTTCCTTGCGTTGACGGACACCATGTGGCGCCCTTTTTACGATACCTTCTCCTCACTTGCGAAGAAGTACGACTCGTATATCATTGCGTGTACGGACGTGAGCGATGTAATAACCTCCTCGACATCGCCGCAGGACATACAGGAGTTCGGGTCACCCGGCGAGACCAGCGTGTATCTCCCCGGAAACGGCAATATCTACAACACGGCATTTGTCTTTGCACCAGACGGGACAATAGCAGGGAGCATCAAAAAAGTGAACCTGGTACCAGAGGAGTATTCGTTGTTGAATCTTACGCAGGGTACTTTAGCGGATGTAAAGGCCATACCAATCCCCGGGACGCCCGTGGAGCTCGGCATAGCCATAAGCCTTGATGCCTTTACGCCGTCCTTCCTGAGCTGGCTTGCGGGGCTCAATGTCAATGTCGTGGTCCAGCCTGACGCAAACGATGGTCAATGGGCCAACGATCCGAACAACTGGCAGCCGGATGGATGGCTCGCATCGACGATGGGCAGCATACAGCCCACGTACACGACGCTCGCCTACGACGTCAATCCCATGATGACGGGCAATCTGTTCGATGTCGTATTCGACGGTCAGAGCTCTATTACCGCAAGGAGCGACGCGCGTCTGTCGAGGGCGGTCAACTATATAGGCAACGATCCCCTTACGCCTGCGTACGAATCGGTATACCCTGCCGGAGGGTTCCTTGTACTCGGGCCATGGGTAGTGCCGGACCCCGGAATAACGGACACCACCCTGACATTGTCCAAGAGAAGGTCCATACTTGCCCAGGAAGGGGCATCGTTGACGCAGACGGGCTCCAGTGCGGACCGGTATATCTCAACTATCGTCTGGGCCGATATAGATGTGAAGTGAATGGACGCATCAAAGCTCATCGCAGACAAGAGGGGACTGCGGCGCCTCATAGCAAGATTGAAGTACGAGAAGAAAAGGGTCGTCTTCACCAATGGGTGTTTCGACATTATCCATGCGGGGCATACCTCGTACCTGGAGTCCGCAAAAGCGCTGGGGGACATACTCGTCGTCGGTCTGAACAGCGATGCTTCCATAAAGGGCATCAAAGGCCCCCGGAGGCCCATCAACGATCAGCGGTCCAGGGCGGCCGTCCTTTTGTCCTTGAGGGCGGTCGATTATGTTTATGTGTTCGATGAGCCGACGCCGCTGGAGGTCATAGAGATTGTGAGACCGGACATACTGGTAAAGGGCGGCGACTGGCGGAGAAAAGAGATAGTGGGGGCTGAGTTTGTAAGGTCCTACAGAGGTAAGGTCGTGACCGTCCCCATCGTTAATCGGGTGTCCACTACAAAGCTTATCGGGAGGATACTCAGGCTGTACGCGTGACGTGGCCTGCCCGCAGCCGGAGGCACAAACCATATTCTTACATTTCATTTGCATCTTTTCACGGCGGGGTATATTGTTTACAGCACAGAGCGGGGTTTTTTATGTATAAAAAAATACTTGTTGCCACCGATGGCTCTTCGTACGCCAGGAAGGCAATCGACGCTGGCGCCGATATCGCAAAGCGGTTCAAGTCAGAGCTTACACTCATCGCTGTCATCCAGCATCCCATGAATGCCTTTGGATTGTTTGGGATAGAAGAATTGGGCTCCGAGGCCTATTCCATCCTTAAAAAGAAGGGCGACGAGATCATCAGAGAGGGAAAAGAGCAGCTCAAGTCCTATGACCTCAGCACCCATTACGTGCTCGAGTACGGCAACCCCGGCGATACCATCACGCATTATGCCAAGAAGAATGGCGTAGACCTGATCATTGTCGGCAGCCATGGATATGGTGAGGTCATGGCCCACATGCTTGGTAGTGTGAGCGACAGGGTGAACCACCACGCACACTGCAGTGTCCTGATCGTACGGTAATGCCCCAACTCCTTATTTCTGAAAACGACGTCAGAGGGCACTACATAGTAATAACGGGCCCCGGATATAAGCACGTCAGGAGCCTGCGGATAAGGATCGGAGAGGAGTTTCTGTTCAGGGACGAGTCGGGCAACGGCTATACGGGTGTCCTGAAACGCCTTACCCGGTACAGTGCCGTGTTCGAGATATCCGGCAGGCTGTCCGCTACCAATTCCAGGTCCGGGATAGTCCTTGCTCCGTCGATAATAAAAAGAGAGGGCATGCTTGTAGCTATAAAAAAGGCAACGGAGCTCGGCGTCGATGCGATCATTCCCGTCGTGTCGAGATATACCATTGTCAAATTAAAGAATACAAATTTTAAAAGCAAATACCGCGCCGTCATCAAGGAGGCCGTCGGTCAATGTATGAGACCGGACATACCCCGCCTTTATGAGCCGACGACGTACGAAGGGCTTTTTGATATGGCGGGGGATGCCTGCAAGCTGCTGTTCCATGTCGGTGCCGGGGCTGGACAGGTTTCTGCCTTTTTGCGGGAGATACAACAGGCAGGAAAGGTTGTGCTGATCATAGGTCCTGAAGGCGGGTTCTCAAATGACGAAATAGAAGTTGCAAGGGACCATGGTGCCCATATTGTCGGCCTCGGCAGCAATATACTGCGTTCGGAAACCGCCGCGGCTGCCGCTGTCAGTATAGTATCATTCGTAAGGGAACAATCGAAGGTCAAAAAAAATAGTGGCGCCGAAGGCGCCACTCAATAATGCTCTTTTCTGGATCGCTGTTTACTGTGCTGGGGCCGGTGCTGGTGCTGGTGCTGGGGCCGGTGCTGCTGGAGCCGGTGCCGGGGCGGCTTCCGCCTTTACGGCGTGAACCCACATACCCTTTACTGACAACTCTACCTTGTCGCCTGCCTTCAGTGTCCCTGCTTCTTTTAGAGCAACCCTGGCTACGTGGTAAACATGAACCTTACCGTTTACTTTGACTCTCAGCAAGGTGGCCTTCTTCAGCTTCTCGACCTTCACTACCTCTGCCTTTACCGTCTTTGCCTCGATCTTTCTTACTACCCTTTTGTGTACCGGGGCTTTCGCCATTGCCATCGTTGCAAGTGTAAGTGCAAACGCCAATGCTGCCGCTACTGATATTAACTTCTTCATTTCTTTTCACCTCCTCTACATTGTATTTGTAGGATGTATAAAGCAATTATCGTACCAGAGACTAAGATCAAGGAATTCAAATGATTATCCACCTCTCACGGGCGGTAATTATACGAAATGGTGTTTTGTGTATACTATATGGGGTAAACGAAACAAACAACGGCTTTGTCTTCATAGGTTAGTAATGACAAAAAGGGATTATTATAATAGATGTTTTTTATGAGACCAACCGGTCAGAGAACAAAGAAAGGGGATTCCGGCACAGGGTACAAAAGCGCGAGGACATTATTGCTACGCATCGTGCCGTATGTCATCGTAGCTGTACTCAGCTATTCGTATCTGCACCTTTACAAGTATTATCTTCCATCGCCTACCGAAGACGAGGGGATGTTCCCGTACAGGGCGTATCAGATACTGAACGGTAAAGTGCTCTATAAGGACATCGGGGCCATTTTGTTCCCTGGCAATTACTATTTTCTTGCCTTTATCTATAAGATGTTCGGCTACAGCTTTGCCGTTACCCGCGAGCTTGTATTGAGCATAGACGTCGTTTCAAGCCTGCTCATCTACCGTCTGTCCAGTATTATCATAAAGAGATGGTTTGCCGTCCTACCGCCTTTGTTGTTCCTCGTGTATGGGTTCCCTGCCGTTTTTGGATACAGTCATTACGTCAATAGTATGACGATGCTCTTCGTAGCATTGATCTTTCTCTATACATACCTCGAGGGACGGTCCACGCTGTCCCTGTGCTGTTCGGGCGTTTTTGTGGGATTGACGACACTGTTCCTCCAGTCGAAAGGGGTGATCGCCTTTGCTGTGTTTGTGTTCGTTCTCTTCATGGATGACAAGGGCAGATACAGGGGCAGCCGGGGGACAGACGGCACGGGCGGGGGCGGTACTGCCGAGGAAGGGCAGGGGAGGGATCGTGACCCACAGAAGGCCGCGCCCTTGTCAGGCCTTAGGGCCACGGGGTATTTCGCAATCAGTGCAGCGGCTGTCGTGGCTGTCGCTTTTTCATACATCGCCGTCAAAGGGGCTTTGCTCGACTTTGTGCAGAACGAGCTTGTTGCGGCACGGATATACAAGGGACTGACCTCCTTCTCGCTGGACATGCTTTCAAAAGGCTTCATATCGATATGGACGAAGGAGTCGCTCATCCGTGTTCTCTGGTTCGGCGGTTCCGGGATACTGGGCCTGTATCTGCTTCTGTTCAAAAAGGAAAGTACGCCTGAGCAGGCAATACTGTTCGCGGGCGGTGCGGTACTGTTCTTGAATACGGGCCAGAGACTGATATTCAACCCGATAGGGCTCGTGCTTATCAACTCGTCTTTTGCTGTCATATTGTCCGTCTGGCTGCTCGTATTACTGCTCGATTACCTCAGACCGAGACTGTGGGCCCTTATCTACAGAGGGACGGAAAGGGTCGTCGATAGTGTAGCGGTGGTCGTCATCATTCTTGCCTGTGTTTGGCTTTACGACGGCGTAAGGCACGTACAGAGGGACGCCTACCATTTTACTGTAAACGGTGTAAGGCTGTGGACGTTCAACAAGCAAATGGGAGAAGGGCTGTCGGACTTTTCCATGCGTGCCGCCCGGATCATGGGGATCGATCGTACAGCGCTCATTTATCCATATTCGCCGATACTCTATACCCTGCTCGATCTCAACAGTCCGGCAAAGTACGATGTCCTGATAAAGGTCGGGAACGATAGGGGAACGCCCGACAGCGTGCTGCTGGACGTCATAAGGCGTTTGAAAGACATACCTGTAAAGTTCATCATAACCTACGATTGGGGGCCCAATGTGTTCCAGACTGTCTCCCGATCGCTCGGCATGGGGTATGTGCCAAACGTACTCGATAATTTCATAATCGAGCATTACAGGCCTGTTTTGATGATCGATGGATTCATGCTCATGCGGCTCCAACAGTGATCCAGAGATATTAAATGCATTGACAAACGGGATATTGTTTCTATAGGATAAGGCCGTTGCAGGCGGATAGCTCAGTTGGTAGAGCGCCACTCTTACACGGTGGATGTCGCAGGTTCGAGCCCTGTTCCGCCTATTGTCTCATGGGGTCGTAGTTCAGTTTGGTTAGAACGTCCGCCTGTCACGCGGAAGGTCGCGGGTTCGAACCCCGTCGACCCCGTTTTTTTCGGAATGTAGAGGCAGCGTGCTTGGTTGTAGAGACTATTTCATCTGCTCTGAATTGAGACATTGATAAATCCTGAAAAGGAGGTTTGTCATTCTGACTGAAATGAAAAATCTCAGGATTTCAGTCCTCTTGCTGGTCTTGCCAAAGGGAGGCCCCGCCTCAATGCCCGCCCCGGATGAGAAATTTGAACTATCGCACCTTCTGTGATAAAAGTACTATGTTATTTTTAACGGGGCTTAAGTGGACCGGCATCACTAACGATAATGTCTACAAGTGCGTTATCGAAGAGGGGGTAAATATGAAAAAAGAAAGTATAGACACCGCAATCGACAAATTCAGAAAAAAGTTGATTGAAAGATTTGGAAATGAAATCGGCACTTATCTTTTCGGTTCCGTGGCCCGTGGAGATTATAAAGATTATTCTGACATAGATATTCTCGTCCTCCTTCCATTTGAGCCAAATAATTCTATAGAAGAACAAATTTTCGATCTCGCTTATGATGTTGGGCTGAAATATAATGTAGTTTTTGGCATCATTGTATATTCCCGCGCATTCTGGAATTCAGGAATTGCAAGCGTTATGCCAATCCATGAAAATATCGAGAGAGAAGGAATAAGTGTATGAGCTATAGAAAAGATTTAATTGCTTATAGAATGTCAAGGGCGAAAGAAGCCCTGCAAGACGCTGAAATCCTACTCAATTCAAAAAGGCTACCATCCACGGTAAATAGAATATACTATGCTCTTTTTTATGAAGTAACAGCGCTTTTGTTAACAAAGGGATTATCCTCTTCAAAGCACAGTGGTATAATGGCTTTATTCAACGAGCATTTTGTAAAAAATGGTACCGTAAGCATTGAAACAGGGAGATTCTATTCCAGAATGTTTGAGTTCAGGCAGAAAAGTGATTACGAAGACTTTGTTCAGTTTGAAGAAGAAAAGGTCAAAGAATGGCTTGTAACCGCCAGACAATTCATTGAAGAAATTGGAAAGGTTATTGAGAAAATTATTCCACAATAGGTGATTAACGAATCCCGAAAAAGGAGGTTTGTCATTCTGAATGAATGAAGAATCTCAAGGCTTTTGTTCTCTTGCCCGTTTTACAAAAAGGAGGCCCCGCCTCAATGCCCGCACTTAACGGTTGACTTGTTGTAGTTTATAAGTTACATTATGTCTGAATTACTAAAATAATAGAGTGAAAATGAAAGCTGACCCACGTGAGGTTTTATATTATAAGAAAGCAGATGATGATGTTCCTTTTCTCAAATGGCTTTATTCTATAGAAGATAAAACTACAAGGGCAAAAATGCGTATACGATTGGATCGGATAGCTGCCGGTAATTTAGGAAATTATAGACCAGTTGGTGACGGCGTCAATGAACTGAAGATAGACTATGGGCCCGGATACAGGATTTATTTTGCCTTCGATGGGCAAAAGATAGTTGTAATTTTATGCGGTGGAGATAAAAGCTCCCAAGGCAAAGATATTAAATTGGCAAAGGAATATTGGGCAGATTACAAAAGGGAGGATCATTAAAAATGAGAAAAAGATCGGTGAACTACCGGGAAGATTTAATGAGAGCACTCAAAAATCCAGAAGAAGCAGCAGGATACATTAATGCAGCACTTGAAGAAGGTGATACAAGGGTTTTACTTACAGCCCTTAAAAATGTGGCAGATGCAAACGGCGGAATTGGTAAACTTGCCGCCAAAACAAAACTTGCACGCGAAAGCCTTTACCGCATGCTTTCGAAAAAAGGAAACCCCGAACTTGGCAGTCTGGAGCTTATACTGCATACCTTCGGACTAAAGCTTTCGGTACAATCCGAACCGCAGCATCCGAGAAACCCAGGAATCTGAATCATCCATTGACAATTATATTGACTACCGCCCGAAAGCAAAACCTTCGCCTCCACTTTTTCAGCTACAGGGGTAGAGTTGGTAGCTCATGTTGATTTTATTGCAAGCATCAGATTTTAGGCGTATAAACCGTTACATCTGCTCTGAGTGCACAGACATCGATAAATCTTAAAAGGAGGTTTGTCGTTCCAACTGAAATGAAGAATCTCAAGGTTTTTGTTCTCTTGCCGGTTTTACAAAAAGGAGGCCCTGCATAAATGCCCGCCCCGGATGAGAAAACTGTTTCGCAGATAAGCCCAAAAGGCCTTGCTAATTATATTGCTCATCGCAGAGAAAAAGACGGAGAAATACAAAGTCTGGGCGATCATCTTAAAGAAGTTTCAAAAATAACAGGTGAGTTTGCGTCAAAAATAGGTTTGAAAGAGCAAGGCGAGCTGATAGGATTCTTACATGATATCGGAAAAGCAAGTCAGGAATTTAAGCAATACATTAAATCAGCAGTTGGTCTCATTAATCCCGATGAAGATGAATATGTTGATGCAGTTGGATTAAAGGGGAAAGTCGATCATTCTACCGCTGGAGCTCATATTGTTTACAGGAATCTTTCTAAAAATGGGGCTGAAAATCTGCTTGCTTCGCAAGTGCTATCACTATGCATTGCCTCTCATCACTCAGGGATGATTGACTGCCTCTCGCCAGATGGCGAGGATAATTTCACGAGAAGAATGAACAAACCTGAGGAGAAAACACATACGGATGAAGCACTATCGAGTCTGGATCCTGTCGAAGAACGAAAGCTGACAAGTTCGTTTTCTAACGATATGGGAAAACATCTTGTTGGAGGATTGATGGCTCTAAAAGAGAAAAACGACTCAAAAGAAACCTTAGCGCTTAAATGGGGTTTACTGACCAGATTTCTTTTCAGTTGCTTAATTGACGCAGACAGATTAAGTACCGCCGATTTTGAATTTCCCGGCAACAAGAAAATAAGGAACGTAAATAAATATCCTGCATGGAAAGACTTGATTGAGCGATTTGACGCAGTGAAATTTGAGAACAAAAATAAAGTTGATATCTTACGAAACAGGGTTTCTCTGGAGTGCCTCGGTTTTGCAAAAAAACCGAAAGGCTTGTACCAGCTTACTGTTCCGACTGGCGGAGGAAAAACATTTGCCAGTCTGCGATTTGCCTTGAACCACATAATGCATCATAAAATGGATCGAATCTTCTATATTATTCCCTATACTTCAATTATCGATCAGAATGCGGAAGAAGTACGCAAGATACTTGAGGATAAAGATCAAAATGGTAAATACCTTAACGAAGTGGTACTGGAACATCATTCTAACCTTACCCCTGATAAAGAAACAAAACGTCAGAATCTTCTTTCAGAAAACTGGAATGCTCCAATAGTTTTTACAACACAGGTTCAATTTCTTGAGGCCTTTTTCTCATCAGGAACGCGTGGTGCTCGGAGAATGCACCAATTTGCGAATGCTGTCATCATTTTTGATGAAGTACAGACAATCCCTGTACGTTGCGTGCATCTCTTTAATCTTGCCATAAGATTTTTAGTCAAAGGTTGTGGCTCAACCGTTATTCTCTGTACTGCAACTCAACCTCTCCTAGATAAAATTGAACCGCCACAACGTTCTCTAACAATTCTCCCCGAACAACAAATGATCAAGGATGTAAAAATGCTCTTTAGTGATTTGAGGCGAGTCGTAGTCCATGACAGGCGCAAACCCGGTGGTTGGCGTGAGAACGAGGTGGTAGATCTTGCCGGAAAAGAGATACAAAAGAGTAACAATGTCTTGATAGTTGTTAATACGAAATCTTCGGCGCAAAACCTTTTACAACAGTTGAAAAAGAAAAAAACGGCAAAAGTTTATCATCTCAGCACGAATATGTGTCCTGCCCACAGAATGAAAGTCTTAGATGAAATCAAGGGCCGGCTTGAAGACAAAATTCCTAAACCCACAATCTGCGTCAGTACTCAGTTAATTGAAGCAGGTGTGGATATCGATTTCGGAGCCGTGATACGGTATTTGGCGGGACTTGATTCTATCGCACAAGCCGCCGGACGCTGTAATCGTCATGGACGGAGACCGAGTGGAAATGTTTATATCGTCAATCCGCAAAATGAAAATCTTTCAAGACTCGAAGATATTAAAATCGGGAGCGATGTTGCTGAACGGGTATTGGATGAATTCAAAAAGAACCCTGTACGGTTTAATAATGACATACTAAGCCCATCAACTATGAACCAGTATTATGTGTATTATTTTTATCTGAAACAAAACAAAATGAATTATCCGGTGAGTAGCAAATCAATTGTTGGTAGGGAAGACAATCTCTTTGATTTACTTTCCACCAATGTGAAATCACTTCAGGAGTATAAACGAATTCATGATGGAGTATCTTCTTCGCTATTTCTGAATCAATCATTTCAGTCGGCTTCAAAGGTGTTTCGAGCCATTGATTCATCCACACGAGGTATTATTGTCCCATACGGTAAGGAAGGTAAACAGCGCATCATCGATCTTTGTGCAGCATACGACCTTGAGAAACAATATTGCCTTTTGAAAAGTGCACAAAGATATTCGGTCAATGTCTTTGCTCAAACATTTGAAAAGCTCATCAAGCAAGGCGCGATTCATGAAGTAAAGGAAGGCACAGGGGTGTACTATTTGGATCCTCGATACTATAGTGACGAAATAGGGTTAACCAAAGAAATCATCAATGAACCAGAACCTCAAATATTCAAAGGAGGAGTATATGGATAACATTGTAGAATTCAAAGTGTGGGGCAAATACGCCTTGTTCACCGATCCGCTGACGAAGATTGGCGGTGAAAAATGTTCTTATCAGATTCCTACGTATGAGGCGTTGAAAGGTATCATCAGCTCGGTGTACTGGAAGCCCACTATCATTTGGGTTATTGATAAAGTACGGCTGATGAAGCCAATAAAAACACAAACCCGAAGCGCCAAGCCAATCAAATACAGTGGAGGGAATGATCTTGCTATATATACCTATCTTACCGATGCTGAGTATCAAGTCCAAGCGCACTTTGAATGGAATCTACATCGTCAGGATATGACAAAAGATAGAAATGAAAATAAGCACTATTTCATCGCAAAACGAATGATTGAACGAGGTGGCAGGCGAGATGTTTTTCTTGGTGCACGAGAATGTCAGCCTTTCCCAAAAGTTTT
>JAMCVD010000043.1:6998-10985 GCA_023381995.1 Deltaproteobacteria bacterium | reverse complement strand
ATGTTCAGATACAGCACAATGCCGAGAATAGAAATAAGCAAGACGATGATGTACACTATCAATTTGAATGTTATGCCTCTGCGTACCATATAAGCCTTCATGGATTAAATAGAACGCATTTCCAGGTTTGTCATTACAATTGAAGATCCATGCTGTAAACAGCGTGGATTCTTCGTCGGTATGGAATATGTTAATCTATAGTTCGCCCGACCCAGCTCGACCCAAGCTTTGCTTGGGTACCCCGTGGGCCCGCAGCTATGAATAGCAGGGTAAAGCCGAACACCCGTTCAACAGTATGATCGTGTAGAAATTTGCCACAGCTGTTTAATATATCGACACTATTAAAATATGCTTGTTTTTCTGTATGTTATCTTTAACTAAGAAATCAACAAGATACCGGGGTATGTTCATGCCGCCTGTGTGGCACAGAGTATGCAGTATACATTTGTCAGAGAAAGGAGGTTACTATGGAAAACAACAAACGATGCCCATTCCTGAAAATCCAGGTATGCGGTTATTGCTCTTTGTTTCCGCTCAAAAAGATGATCCCCGTAGACCAGATGAAAACGAAAAGCATGTGTTTGTCAGGAGAGTATCAACAGTGCACCCAGTACGGCGAGGCAACGAGCAAAGGACCGGCAGAAAGCCCTGCGTATCCAGTGGACGTTATGGAAAAAGATGTTAAAGGCTTCATCATCAGAAAGAATTACTTTTATCATTATGGACACACCTGGGTGAAGCAGGACGGCGAAAACAAGGTAAAGATCGGTATCGACGGTTTTGCAAGTAAATTGCTGAGCAACATACAGCACGTACAGTTCATATCCGGAACACATATTCTGAACGGCGGCAAGGCATTCATGCACGTCCAATGCGGAGGCAAAACAGGTGCCCTGATCAGCCCGGTAGACGGTACTATTGTAGCGATGAACAGATCCCTTGGAAAGGATGCCGGTATCGTGAACAGGGAGCCGTATGATAGCGGATGGGTGCTCTCGGCGGCTGTCGCCAGCAGGAGCATGCGGTGGCTGTTGAACGATACGCTGGCCGTGCAATGGATGGAGATAGAAGCGGAAAGGCTCCACAGTATCGTCAGGCAGGATACCGGTATTACCATGACGGACGGCGGCATTATGATCGAGAGCCTTGCCTCTGTCGTCAATGAAGAAGAATGGAAACCGCTCATGCGGGCATTTTTGCTGAACGAGTAAAATAAAAGAGAAAGGAGGATACTAAAATGGTAGCGATAATGGTTGCAATAACAATTATAGGGTTCGTTGTTCTGGACCTCGTAATCCAGCATTTGAAGGGTAAAAAGGCTCAGGAGGAGCAAAAAGTAAGACTCGATTTTTCCGACTTCCGGGTGCCGGTAAGCACCTTCTTTTATCCTGGACACACCTGGGTAAACATACAGTCCAACGGTGAGGTCCGGGTCGGGTTTGACGACTTTGTCCGGAAGGTAATAGGAGATATAGAAAGCATAGAGTTCCCGGAACAGGGGAAGGCTCTGAAACAGGGAGAAAAGGCATTTGCCGTAAAATCCGGCAATAAAACGCTTTCGTTCCTGTCGCCGGTCGATGGCGAGGTAGCCGCGATAAACAAACTCATGCTCGCCAATCCTTCCGAGGTCGCCAAGAGTGCATATAACAGCGGCTGGATACTGGCAGTAAAGCCAACAAACCTTTCTGCGAACCTCAAGGTAATGAAGATCGCAGAAGACGCCGTCGAATGGCTTAGGGCGGAGATCCGGAGATTCCGTGAATTCGCACTCGGGGAAAACCTTCACTACGTAAAGGACGAACTGCAGTATGAAGTCGGGCGTACAAGTCAGGATGGCGGCTGTCTTACGGAAGGGATGCTGGGCCGTATGGACGAAAAGGCTGTAAAATATTTTGAAGAAGAGTTCCTCGGCAAACCCCGTTAGAAAAGGTCATCAGCAAGCATGCTTATAACCGGGGAGAGAGTGCGATAGAACAAAACAAGAAAGGAGCAGATATATGGCCAAGATGGGGATTCTCATTGACGTAACCAAATGTATAGGCTGCGGTGCCTGCGAAAAGGCATGTAAGATGCGAAACGATCTGCCCCTTGACCTTGAGAACAACCTCTCCGCAACGGCCTACACCGTGGTCCAGGAAAGAGTGCCCGGTACCTATGTGCGAAGGATGTGCATGCACTGCCAGAACCCGACGTGTGTTTCGGTCTGTCCCGTAGGGGCTTTCACAAAGACAGCGGCTGGTCCGGTAACCTACGACAAAGACAAATGCATCGGCTGCAGGTATTGTATGTATTCATGTCCTTTCAGTGTGCCGAAGTACCAATGGGACAGGGTTGTCCCCTACATACAGAAATGCTATATGTGCTCGGACAGGGTCGCAGAAGGCTCCGAACCGGCATGCACTGCGGCATGTCCGACCGGTGCCAGCATATTCGGTGAGCGGGATAAGCTCATCGAAGAAGCACAGAAAAGGATCAAAGACAATCCGCACACCTATGTGAACCACATCTACGGACTGGAGGAAGTCGGCGGTACGTCGGTGCTGTATGTGTCAAACGTTCCGTTCGAGAAACTCGGTGAACCGTTCAATATAAACCTGCCGGACAAACCTCTCCCGGTGTATACATGGGCCGCCCTGGAAAAGGTACCGACCATCGTGGTCGTTGGCGGTGTCGTGTTGACGGGCATATGGTGGATAACCAGCCGCAGGGATGAGGTCAAAAAGTTTGAGACGAAACTCAAAGAAAAGAAAAAAGTCTACCGGGAAAGGAGATAAGCCATGAACCTATTTAATACACTCTTAGCGAAACTATTGAAGAATCCACGCCGTAAAGGGCGTGGATTCTTCGCCGGTATGGAATATGTCAATCGTATAGTTCGCCTTGACCCCGCTATAAATTGCGGGGATTGCGGCGAACACCCGTTCAATCAACCTACAGCGTATAAGCAACCATCCGCCGATATCAAACAAGCCCAGCTCAAGGTGCTGGCGGACAGGCTGCGAAATCGTAGTCTTTTAACGCCGAAGGTCATGATGGGCACAGCCATGATCGCCGGCTTATGGTGGTTAACGAACAGAAGAGAAAAGGTCAATGAAGAGGAACGGGGCAGAAGTATCAAATAAAGGATTGAGAGATATTTATGAAAATGCCGAAGATAACATTCTGGAGGATTGTGATTGCCTCGATAACGATACTCGGTGTGTACTATACCATTCTGCGATACACAAAAGGCCTTGGTGCCGTCACGAACCTGAGCAATAAATACCCGTGGGGCTTATGGGTAGGATTCGACGTGGTAACCGGCGTCGGCCTTGCCGCCGGGGCATTTATCATTGCGCTGACCGTCTACATTTTCCGCATCGATGAGTATAAACCAATCCTCAGGCCTGCAATTCTCACCGGCTTTTTAGGGTACTCGCTTGTTGCAGTCGGGCTGTTGTATGACCTCGGCAAGTGGTTCGACGTGTGGCACCCCATCGTATTCTGGAATCCCCATTCCGTGATGTTCGAGGTCGCATGGTGTGTTATGCTGTATCTGACGGTCCTCGGACTCGAGTTCAGTACCGTTGTTTTCGAGCGATTGAAGCTGCACAGGTTGAATCATCTCATCCACATACTGATTATACCGTTGTCCATACTGGGCGTCATACTTTCGACCCTGCATCAATCATCGCTCGGTTCGCTGTTCCTGATAGTGCCGACGAAGTTGTACGCACTGTGGTACTCGCCGTATCTTCCGCTGTTCTTTTTCATCTCTGCGGTGTCCGTCGGACTTGCAATGGTGACGATGGAATCTTTTCTCAGCATGCGGTTCCTCGGCAAGGGCATAGAGCTCAACCTCCTCAATGGCCTTGCAAGGGTCAATGTGCTTGTCATGGCATTTTACCTTACCATAAAGATACTGGATATGGCCGGCAGAGGGGTGCTTGGCGATATTTTTTCGACAAGATTTGAAAGCATCATGTTCGATATCGAGACGCTCGTGCG
>JAMCVD010000043.1:0-6988 GCA_023381995.1 Deltaproteobacteria bacterium | reverse complement strand
TGATCCCTGCCGTAAGGACGAGTGCAAAGGGATTGTTTGTTACGTCGTTGTTTGTCGTGATCGGATTTATCATGAACAGACTGGATGTGGCAATAACCGGCGTAGAGGCCTCGTCGGGAACAACGTATTTCCCGGCCTTCGGTGAGGTAATGATCTCCGTATTCCTCGTGACCATGGGATTTCTGGCTTTTGCTTATGCCGCAAAGTACCTCAATGTTTTTGTCCATGTCGAGGAAAAAGAAGAAGGACCGGTTGAGATTATCCATGATGTTTGAGGCTGGAGATCGGAGGTTAAGGTATGAAGAAGTATAATTTTGAAAGAGTGCTCATGATTGTTGCCGTGCTTTCATTGTTTTTGATATCTTCTGCGTCACGCGGAATGGCCGCTCCCCGCACCTATGTCGGCGTTGAGGCGTGCAAGATGTGTCATGAAAACCAGTACAAGGTATGGGAGGCAAGTGCACATGCCAGGGCATATGATGCTTTACCTGCAAAGGAAAAGACAAACCCTCAATGTCTGTCGTGCCACACGACAGGTGGAACTGCAGCGTTTCCCAACGTGCAGTGTGAAGCGTGCCACGGGCCGGGAAGCGATTATTCGGACATGGACACGATGAAGAATTTTAAAAAGGTCTGGGACGCGGGTTTGAACCGTCATGCAGCACAGACCTGCGTGCGATGCCACAACAAAACCAGCCCGACGTTCCGCGGGTTCGACTTCAAAACGTACTGGATGGAGATCATGCACTGAGTTCGCGGGAAGAACGACTGCATTGCCGGACGGCTGGATAGAACCTCCTCTTTTTTTAAACACGCTGTTCTGTAACGTCATTGGCGGGATTGAGAGTAATGTATAATCCAATGTATAAAAAAGCAAGGGGAGCAAGTAAGAAAATAGATTGGGAGCCACGGGGTCAGCACAGACTATAAGGTGAAAACTGTTTTTATCATATCATCAGCAGGGGCAATGGCCGTCAGAAGATATTTATCAGCGACTATGATTACCGGCAGTTCATGCACTATCTGCTCCGTGGTAAAGAGAAATATAACTTTTATCTTTATGCCTTTGTTTTAATGGGGAACCATTATGGGAAATAGGGGACAGCGACCTATTTCGTTTTTAATTTGATAAAAACGAATTTATATAATATCTGTTGTGCATGCCTCGAATTGCAAGAGGTGTTGAATATGTTTTTTAAGATACAAGGTATGGCTCAAACCCTTGAAAAGATAAAATGGCCAGAGACGGAATCGAACCGCCGACACGCGGATTTTCAGTCCGCTGCTCTACCATCTGAGCTATCTGGCCACAACGGATTATTATGAAGAAATGGGGACGGTAGTCAAGTGTTTGTTAAAATCGTCTGTCCCGATCACCTGGGCAGTTCATGCTCGATCCTGTAGTGCCCGTTCCACTCCCGGAGGCTTGCCCTGACGGGGCTCGTGCTGTAATCGATCAGCGCATAGGTGAGCTTCGTATGTCTGCCCGGGTTGTCTATCCCCATGCTCACAATCTCCGTCCACGTCCCTGTATTTATATACTGCTTGCCGTGGAGGTCTATCTGCATCGCGATGTGTGTATGTCCGAAGATCACGACCCTGTAATGCGTATGCTTGAGTATGGAGACTGCCGTCTCGGCCAACGAGCTCAATTTCAACGATTCCATGATGCGGTCGAGCGTGATGTGGAATTTCTTCCTTACGCGTGGGTCCGGATGGAACCTGTTCTTCAAATAGAACCATACCATCATGATGAGCGTCCCGAAGGTCTTCGCCGTATCGAAAAAAAGCCCCCACCGTATGTATTTCCGGAGGGGCCTTATCCTGTCCAGGTACGGGGTGACCCTTTTCCTCGGGTAGATGAAGGTCATCACGAAATAGCTGCCCCACGGTATGTTGAGTATCGTCTCGTTCGTCTTCGCGGACTTCTGCGCATAGTCGCGCGCCGAGAAGCTATTGAGTATATCGTAGTCGTTGCCGTGCTCTATGTACACGCCGTCGAAGGACTTCGATCGATTGTATATGTCCATCCTCGGCGAGACGGCGTTCTTCAGGAGTTTCTCGACCTTGTTCCACAGCAGGCCCTGGTCATGGTTGCCGACGATGATGCTGACGTGGTGGTTCAATGCGTACATGAACTGCCGCAGTGCGTCGAAGAACGCACTGTGCCCCTTCATAATCCTCTGGAGCATAACGAGGCTGTCGGGCTCCGTAATCGTAATGCCGTCCTTCAGTATGTCCGCCTGGAGCAGATTGAGGAAGTCGCCGTTTATGATGAGCTCGACGTCGTAGCCGTCATACTTCCCGCTCGTGTAGTACTCCAGCAACTCGACAAAGCTCTCGTCGAAGAAGAAGTCCTCGTACGGGTTCTTTATGCCCTCGGACGTAAACCTGCCGCTCCCGAGGTGCAAATCGCTCACAACAAGCTTTATCGCTTCCATCGTCCCTGCCCGTCGATCATAGTCAGGCCGTGCTGCCGGTTATCTTCTCGTAGCACCCTATGCTCGACTCGTGGGCTATGTCGCCTCCGGCACCGGCCGCTGCCGTCGTATCGCCCACGAGGTAGAGGTTGCCTATCCCATCGATCGCGTAGTCCAACCTCTTCCCCTGCAACTGGTTTATGTTCAGTTCCACGCCGTCGACCGTGCTCATGTGCAGGACGCGCTTGAATATGGTGCTCTCCTTTAGCGCCGGGAACACGCGCTCTATCCTGTCTTCGAGCCTCTGCTGATAGTTGCGTACCTGCTCCTTCTGCTTCATCTCCTCGTAGTGGATCGGGCAGAACCACGTCAGGAGGGATTTCCCGGCCGGGGCCGTGTCCGGCGCTATGTTCGATATGACACAGCCGAAGCTGATCGGGTCTTCGAAGTATATCAGTCCGTCGATATCGCTGATCTTCCCCTGCACCGCGTAGTCCACGGATATGCCCGACGTCGGCACAAGGCCAAGCGCCGTCCTGAGCCGATCGCTCTTTACGGCACCGACGTCGAGTATCTTCCCTATCTCCTGCGACGGGACATCAATGACGACGTCTCTGGCACGGACGATCCCGTCCTTTGTTCTGACGCCCGTGGCCTTCCCGTCCTCGAGGACCACGGACTCCACCCGTGTGCCAGTCTTTATCTCCCCGTGCTGCTTTATCGTACGGATCAGGGGATCGATGATGTCGTGCCGCCATCCGTGCAGCGGGTATTCCACGGATATACCCGTTTTCAGGACCGCATTGACGTTCTCTATCAGTGCCCTGGCGGAGGCAACGGAGGTGATGGGACACACGAGCATGGAAGCGCTGACAAGCCTGAAGTACCTCTTGAGTCCGCCCTCGATGCCTTCGCTCTGCATCCAGTCCTCGACAGTGTACCGATCGAGCCCTCCGTAGCTGCCCGACTTCAGCCTGACCATGACCTTCAGCGCCTTCAGACGCTCGGAGAACGTGAACAGCCGGCTCTTTAGAAAGCCGGCTGGCCCCGTCGGGAAAAGGACGAGATCGTCGTTCTGGTCCACGAGATAGGCGTTCCCCGGCGAAGCGAACTCTATCGTACGGCCGATGTGCCGCAGTACCCTTGCCACGGCGCTCTTCCTTCCAAACCTCACGAGATGAATGCCGTTGTCCAGTGTAAAGCCGTCCCTGACATGGACGAACGACCTGCCGCCCACGTGCTCCGACTGCTCGAGCACGATAGCACTGTGGCCGTCATGCGAGAGCATCGCCCCGAGCTCGAGCCCGGCTATCCCGCCGCCGATAATTGCAAAATCATACATGGCACCCCCCTGTGTATCGCCCCGCGCGTCAGTGCTGCTCTGCGGCCTCTGCCGCACGCCCGTCCTTCCTGACGATCCTCAGCTTTTCCAGCCGCCTGCCCTTCGTCTTCATGATGAATACCTTTACCTGATCGTCCTCGTAGACCTCTCCGACAGACGGGTAATGCCCCATGCCCCCGGTAACGAACCCGCCGATCGTGTTCACCTTCGAGTCGTCGAGGCTCACGCCGAGCGCCTCGTTTATATCGGATATGTTCACGTTTCCGAGCACGACGATGCCTTCCTGGACGCGCTGTATGGGCTCCTCTTCCTGCTGATCGTACTCGTCCCTTATCTCGCCCACGATCTCCTCGAGTATGTCCTCCATGGTAGCGATGCCCGAGACTCCCCCGTACTCGTCGGAAACGACCGCCATATGGATGTCCTTCTTCCTGAATTCCTTTATGGCGTCGTCGAGCCTCATCGTATCCGGGATGAAATGGGCTATCCTGAGTATTACAGAAAGGGGCTTGCCCTTGTTCTTCGCGTCTATAAGGTCCTTGATGTGTACTATGCCCACAACATGGTCCATGTCCTTCTCATACACGGGCATCCTGGAATAGCCCGATTCTATCACCTTATTCAACGCTTCGTCTGCAGACATGCCCTTCTCAAGCGCTACGACGTCGACCCTCGGCGTCATGATCTCTTTTATCATGGTGTTGCTGAACTCGAGCACGGAGTAGATCAGCCTCCTCTCGTCGGGCTCGACGATGCCTTCCTTCGTGCCTTCATCTATGATGGCCCTTATCTCGTCCTCGGTAACTATGGACAATTGTCCTTCGAGCTTTATGCGGAACACCCTGCCGACCAACTGTACCGATAGAATAAGGAACTTTACAAGCGGGTAGAGGGCCTTCAGGGTCAAATGGATCACGGGCGCCGTTATAACGGCAATCCTGTCCGGATACTCGACAGCCAGCGCCTTCGGGAAAAGCTCTCCGAGGACCAGGAAGAGGTACGAGATGATCATCGTTACGAAGAATATGGAGATGATCTCCCAATTATATATACCGAAAAAGCCTATACGGGAAGAGAGGTACCTTGCAAACGGCTCTGCATACCATTGTGCCGCGATTGCGGACGATAGGAACCCCACGACGGTGACCATGATCTGGATGGTCGAGAACAGGCTCCTCGTGTCCTTCAGCAGCGATGAGACGCTGTCCCATATTCTGCTTTCCCCTCTTTCCTTTTTCAGGCCTCGCGCCCGCACCGTAATTATCGCTATCTCGGCGGCGGCAAAAAAGGCGTTTATAAAAATCAGTAGGGCTAACAAGACCAGCTTGGATATAATAGAATCCGGGATCTCCATATTTTTATCTTAACTAAACCATGCACATTGTCAACCCTTCGACGGCTTCCCCTGTTTGCCAACGATGGGATCTGTGGACAGCCTAAAAGAGCGCCGGGTCCCGGTATTCCCCGAATATCCCTCTCATCACGTCCATAATCTCGCCTATGGACGCGTACGCCCTGACGGCCTCGAGCACGAACGGCACGAGATTATCTTTGCCCTTTGCAGCATTTCTTAATCTGTCCAGTGCCGCTCCGACCTTATTGTTGTCACGCTGTGCCTTTATCGTCGTCGTTTTCTTTATCTGCCTTTCCTCGACGTCATGCGGAATGACCAGTGTCGGTATGGTATCGTTCTCTTCCATCTTGTACTTGTTGACGCCGACGACGATCTTCTGCATGCCCTCCACCTGCCTCTGGTACCTATAGGCGGCGTCTGCTATCTCCATCTGCGGATAGCCCCTCTCTATGGCCGGTATGATGCCCCCCATCCGATCGATCCTGTCTATGTACGCCCATGCATCCTCCTCCATCCGGTCCGTCAGCCTCTCCACGAAGTACGAGCCGCCGAGCGGGTCTATGACGTTCGCGACCCCGCTCTCCTCGGCAATGATCTGCTGGGTGCGCAGGGCAACGGTGGCCGCCTGCTCGGTGGGGAGCGCCAGCGTCTCGTCCATCGAATTCGTATGGAGCGACTGGGTCCCTCCCAGAACCGCGGCGAGGGCCTGGAGCGTCACCCTGACGACGTTGTTCATGGGCTGCTGCGCGACGAGGCTGCATCCCGCTGTCTGGGTATGGAACCTCAACCTCAACGACTCTTCCTTCCCCGCATTGAACCTCTCCTTCATGATCCTCGCCCACATCCTCCTCGATGCCCTGAACTTCGCTATCTCCTCGAAGAAATCGTTGTGTGCGTCGAAAAAGAACGAGAGCCTTGGGGCAAACTCATCGACGTCCAGCCCGCGCTCCATGCCGGACTTTACGTACGCAATGCCGTCGGCAAGTGTAAAGGCAAGCTCTTGTACCGCAGTAGAGCCCGCCTCCCTGATATGGTACCCGCTTATGCTGATCGTGTTCCATCTCGGCACGTGCCGTGCACAGTACTCGAATATATCTATAATGATGCGCATGGACGGCACGGGCGGGTATATCCACGATTTCTGTGCTATGTACTCTTTCAGGATATCGTTCTGGATTGTGCCGCTGATGAGCTCCGTGCCCACCCCCTGCTTCTCCGCGACCGCTATGTACATAGCGAGCAGGACTATCGCAGGCGCATTTATGGTCATGGACGTCGTTATCTTATCGAGCGGTATGCCGTCGAACAGCACCTCCATGTCCTTCAGCGTGTCTATCGCAACGCCGCACTTGCCGACCTCGCCCCTGGACCTCGGATGGTCCGAGTCGTAGCCCATGAGCGTTGGCATATGGAACGCAACAGAGAGTCCGGTCTGCCCGTGGGCAAGCAAGTACTTGTAGCGTCTGTTTGTCTCCTCGGCCGTGCCGAAGCCCGCGAACTGCCTCATGGTCCAGAGCCTGCCCCTGTACATCGTCTCATACACGCCGCGGGTGAAGGGGTACTCTCCGGGCATACCGAGCCTGCTCCCGTAGTCGAAGCCCTCGATGTCCAGGGGCGTGTAGATGGGCTCGATCTCCGTATCGGATATCGTGGAATACCGCCCGAGCCTTCTGCCCGCAAACCTCGTCTTGTCGACTCTGTTATCTTTCAATGCCATCTCTCGCCTGGACCCCCTTCTGATAATAGTGCTTTATCTCCTTCATCTCCGTAACAAGGTCTGCCATCTCAATGACCTCCGGTCTCGCGTACCGTCCGGTAATGATCAGCTCGACGTGCTCTGGCTTCCTGCGTATAAGATCGACCGCCTCTTCC
>JAMCVD010000019.1:16659-44933 GCA_023381995.1 Deltaproteobacteria bacterium | reverse complement strand
CCGTCGGCAGGGACCATGACGTGGACGACGGGCGCCTCAGGGCTGTCTATGAATTCTATGCCCTCTATGGGCTTAAGATCCCTGACATGCAGTGTGTGTCCTATGTTCAGGTGGGAAACATCGATCTCGATGTGTCTCGGGATAGCCGTAGGCAGACATTTTATGTTCAGCTCCCTCGCGACGATCTGCAGGATGCCTCCGAGCTCTATCCCCTTCGCTTTGCCCACGACAAACACGGGGACCTTTGTCTTTATGGCCTCGTTCTCCGAGACCTCATAGAGGTCGACGTGCAAAAACTCGTCCGTCACGATATGTCTCTGTACTTCTTTTATGAGCGCCAGCCTCTGGCCCGCATCGCCGCCGTCTTTAATATGTACCCTGACTATCTCGTTGTTGCCCGCTTTCATAATCTTTTCCAGGCCCTCCAGAGGTATTGCAACATGGACGGTGTCGTGATGCTTGCCGTAGATAACACCCGGGACCTCTGCATGGTTCCTTATGTCCTTCGCCCTTTGTTTTCCAAGCCCTGTTCTTAGCTTTACGTCGATTGTAAGCTCTTCCATTTTTTTCTCCTTTTCAATCATACGAACAACGAACTCACGGACGTCTCTTCGTGTATACGAATAATCGCCTCCGCAAGCAGGTGGGCGATGCTTTTAACGACGATCTTCCTGCATGCCGCCGTCCGTTCATTCGGCCTTATAGTATCCGTTACGATAAGTTCAGACATTGATGAGCCGTTTATCTTGTCGATCGCGTTGCCGGACAGCACCGCGTGCGTCGTGCATCCGAACACCTTTGCGGCCCCGTTCCTCATGAGCGCCTCCACTGCCTGCGTCATCGTGCCAGCCGTATCAACTATGTCATCGACGATGAGTGCATTCCTCCCCCCTACATCGCCGATGATGTTCATTACCTCGGACACGTTGGGACCGGGACGCCTCTTGTCGATAATCGCTATGGATGCATCAAGCCTCTTTGCAAACGCCCTTGCCCTCTCCACTCCGCCGGCATCGGGTGATACAACGACGATATCTTTATCGATCCGTCCCTTTATGTACTCGAGCAGAACAGGCATCGCGAAAAGGTTGTCTACCGGTATATTGAAAAATCCCTGAATCTGTCCTGCGTGCAAATCGACGGTCAAAATCCTGTGGGCGCCTGCTGTTGTAAGAAGGTCTGCAACGAGCTTGGCGGAAATGGGCGTCCTTGGGTTCACTTTTCTGTCCTGTCGTGCATAGCCGTAGTAGGGAATCACTGCGGTCACCCGCTTCGCCGATGCCCTTTTGAGTGCATCTATCATGATGAGCAGTTCCATGATGTGATGGTTCCCGGGTATGGAGAGGGACTGAACGGCAAACACGTCCATGCCCCTGACGTTCTCATTGATCTCTATCCTGCTCTCACCATCGCTGAAGGTTTTTACCATTGCATCTCCGGGATAGAGATTGAGGTTCTTGCAGATGTCCTCCGTGAGTTTTTTATTAGAGCTACCGCTGAATATTTTCAAATTTCCATTCATTTCTTTGTCCCAAACTGGGGCGGGAGGATTCGAACCTCCGCATGGCAGATCCAAAGTCTGCTGACTTACCGCTTGTCTACGCCCCAAATAAGCCCGAAACCCTTTCCCCGAATTGCCCCGACTGGATGTCGTTCGGGCCTCTGGCTAATAATCCGATTATCAGGCCTCTGCCTGCTCTGGTACGGGGCCGTCTCCGGTGCCCCTCTCAATCTCCTTCTTGTACGCATCGATAACGGTGTCTTCAATCTTCTGTCTCGTCTCGTTGTTGAGCGGATGGGCTGTATCCTTGTAGCTACCGTCCTTCATCTTCTTGCTCGGCATGGCCACAAACAGTCCGTTGTTCCCGTTGATAACCCTGAGGTCCCTGATTACAAAGCAGCCATCAAAGATAATCGTTGCAAACGCCTTCAGTCTCTCCTCATTAACCGGAAACACCTTTACCTCTGTAATTTCCATACTCGTTTACCTCCTTTTAAATGCCTCTTAGTTTGTATACCGATGTATATTCTGTTGACATCCTCTTAAACACCGTTTCCGCTTCCTGTTCCTTATGGAAGATTCCAAAGATACAGGACCCGCTCCCCGTCATCATCGCCGCTTTTGCTCCAAAGGACAAAAGTCTCTCCTTTATGGCCTTTATTGCTGGAGTATATCTCCCGGTCACCATTTCAAGGTCGTTTCGAAGGCACCTCATAATATCATCTTCTGTGTATATTGCAAGATCGCACATAGAGGGTAACTTGTTCTCTGTCAATATATTCAGATGCGAATACGCCCACGCCGTAGATATACCAAAATCCGGCTTGATTACAACATAATGCAGCGGGCATCCGATCATGACCGGCTTTACGGCGTCTCCCCTGCCGCTCGCGAGTCCAGCGCCCTCCGTCATGAAAAAGGGAACATCGGAACCCACGCTCTTCGACAGCCCGAACAGCTGTTCGTCCGTGTATGTCGGCACGAGCCCGTTGAGCATCCTCAGGACGCAGGCGGCGTCGCTGCTCGCCCCTCCCATACCCGATTCGACGGGTATGTGCTTTTCTATCTCTATGGTGACCTTCCTTATTTTTACGCCCCCGTGTCCGAAAAACAGCTTTGCCGCGGTATACGCTGTGTTCCTCTCGTCGGTGGGTATGCCCTCGCTGGCATCGATTTTGCCGTCCCCTCCCCGGCCCCCGCTTTTCTGTGCATGTCCCCGCCCGCGCCGTCCCGTTAAATCGGTGATATGTATGTCTATTGCAGGGGCGGGGTTCAAACCCGCCCCTGCTTCTTCGAGAGATACGCTGATCCTATCGTAGAGGGACACCTTCTGCATGAGCGTAACTATATCGTGATACCCGTCGTCCCTCTTCCCCATGACATAGAGGAAAAGATTAAGTTTTGCGGGTGCCAATGATGCGGACGACGGGATCATTGTCTTCAGGAAATTTCTTTTAGACCCGTGGATGTCTTCTTTTTGTCCATAGTAGAGGTGCCGTTGAACAGAGCACCCTCTTCTATAGTAAGAGAGGGAGAGTTTATGTTGCCCGTAAACCTGCCTTTCCCCTTTATCTCGACCCTTTCATGTGCGGTAATATTGCCGTTCATCTCGCCATTGAGGATCAGAGAACCCGTTTCTATCTCAGCCTCTATCTTCGCCGACTCCCCGATAAGCAGCTTTCCCCTTGACTGGATGCTACCTTTGAAAATACCGTCTATCCTCACGACGCCGTCGAAGATCAGTTTTCCCTCGAACGTGCTTTCTTTACCGATTATTGTATGGATCTCTTCCGGCTTTACGTTGTTCTCTTTTTTATCAAACATGGTACCTCCTACTGCTTTGCCCTAAAGACATCTAAAATCCTGTCGAGTTCGTCGATGGAGCTGTAATGGATCTCGATCCATCCCCTGGTGCCATGGTGATTAATGCGGACCCTTGAGGCAAACCGCCTTCTCAGCTCTTCTTCCATCGCGCCTATCTGCACGCTCTGCTCACTCGGTTGCCCTGACCCTCTTGTGCCCGCCGCCCTGCGACTCCTCTGCCTGGTATAGCTCTCGGCGCTCCTCACGGTCAGCTTTTCATCCCTGATCTTCCTAAAGAGCTTCATCTGCTCCTCCATCGTTCCGAGCGCAAGGATGGCACGCGCATGCCCCGGGGTAATGCCGTTGTCCCTTATCGCAGCCTTTATTTCCTCCGGCAGCTTCAAGAGCCTCATCGTGTTTGCCACGGTTGCCCTGTCTTTGCCCACCCTTCTGGCAACGTCGATCTGGTTCAGTCCAAAATCGTCCGTAAGCCTCCTGAAGCCCTCGGCCTCATCGATAGGGTTTATGTCCTCCCTCTGCAGGTTTTCTATAAGCGACATGACCAATTGGTCCCTCTCATCGACGTCCTTTATGACAACGGGCACCTCTTTCAGACCTATTTTCTTTGCTGCCCTCAGCCGCCTTTCACCCGCTATCAGCTGATAGCCGTCGCCGGACGGTCTGACAAGCAGGGGCTGGAGTATGCCATTCGCCTTTATGGACTGAGCAAGTCCTTCGATGGTCTCTTCATTAAAGGCCTTTCGTGGCTGTTGCCGGTTCACGGATATCTTTGAAACCGGGCATAGAAAATATCCTCCACTGACCGCCGGCTCTCTCGTCCTGACCGGTATGAGCGCCGATAATCCCCTGCCCAGGGCGTTATGCTTTTTTTCCATGGTTCGCGATTATCTCTCTTTCTTTATGTTTGAGAAGCAATTCCTTCGCCATCTCGATATAGCTCGCTGCACCTTTTGACGTAATATCGTACAGCAGCACGGGTTTGCCGAAGCTCGGCGCCTCGCTCAGCCTTACACTCCTCGGGATGACCGTCTTAAACCTTAACGACGCAAAATGCCTGTCTATCTCTTCCTTCACCTGAAACGAAAGATTATTTCGTGGGTCGAACATTGTCAACAAAATGCCTTCTATCTCAAGCATGTGGTTTATATTCTCCGTAACGAGGTCCACCGTCTGCAGGAGCTGGCCGAGGCCCTCCATTGCATAGTACTCACACTGGAGGGGAATGATAATGCTGTCCGCGGCCGTAAGCGCATTAACGGTAAGCAGTCCGAGTGAAGGAGGACAGTCTATGATGATATAATCGTAATCGCCCATTACCTCTTTCAGCGCCTGCTTCAGCCTCGTCTCCCTTGATATGACCTTTATCAACTCTATCTCCGCTCCGATGAGCTCCTGGTTTGCTGGCGCAATCCGGAGATACTCGAGCTCTGTCTGCTTGATTATGTCGCCCATCCTGGCCCTGCCTATGACCGCGTGGTATATGTTTTTGGCTATACTGCTCTTGCTGATATTGTATCCGCTCGTGGAATTGCCCTGCGGATCGAGATCGATGAGCAGGACACGCCTTTCCGCCACCGCGAGACTTGCAGAAAGGTTCACCGCTGTCGTCGTTTTGCCGACCCCACCCTTTTGGTTCGCTATAGAAATCACCCTGGCCATAGCTTCCCTTTATGTCAAAACAACACGGGTCTGTCAATGCAGAAGGATGTTGCGGATTTTAAGAATAGGACTTATAAGACGTAGCGGCCTTATGATAAACAAAAACAAAGAAAAAGGGCTGATGGAGAGGATGGGTGCCCTCGGCATAAGGGAAGAGGATATTGTAGAGAAATTTATCCGCTCCCGGGGACACGGAGGGCAGAACATCAACAAGACCTCGTCGTGTGTTTACCTGAAACATGTTCCTACTGGGATCGAGGTCAAAATGCAGAAAGACAGGTCCCAATCCGTCAACAGGTTCCTCGCACGGAGGCTGCTGGCCAATAAGGTCGAGGATCTGGTCCTCGGGGAAAAAAGCCTGGTCAGGCAGGAGATCGAGAGAATCAGGCGGCAAAAAAGAAAGCGGTCCAGGCGCGCACAGGAGAGGATCTTGAAGAACAAGAAGATCGAGTCCGTAAAAAAGGGATTGAGAGGCAACGTGCATGAAACCGACGAATGATACGGACCCTCGCCTGGGCACACTTTCCAGGAGGCTCGGGGCACTGCTGAAAAGGCACGGCAGGACCCTTTCGACTGCCGAATCATGCACGGGCGGCATGGTCGCAAAAGTCATAACGGATGTCCCGGGCAGCTCGGGGTATTTTATGGGGGGCATTGTAAGCTACTCGAACGAAGCAAAGATAAAGCTCCTTCGTGTGGACAGGGCATTAATCGAGAACCACGGTGCGGTATCGAAAGAGGTCGCCGGCGCAATGGCGAGGGGCGTCCAGGGTCTCCTGCGTACGGACTGCGCAATCGCAGTGACCGGCATAGCTGGACCAGACGGCGGCACGGAGCAAAAGCCCGTAGGACTTGTCTACATCGCGGTCGCCGACCGGAGGAAAATCCGCATAAAAAAATTTGTCTTAAAAAGCGACAGGGACGGCAATAGGGGCATGACGACAGCCCTTGGTATCAGGATGCTGATGGTACTGCTGAAATCCTGACCCTATCCCGGCTGTACGTGCCCGTACTTTAGCTGCCCTGCTCTGTCTTTGATTCGTACCCTCTCGATGCCCAGCAGCTTTTTTTTGATCTCTGTTCCCGAGCTGAATCCTCCGCATGTCCCGTCTGCCTTTATGACCCTGTGGCATGGAACGATTACCGGAACAGGATTTTTACCAAGGCTGTTTCCCACGGCACGGGCCGCTTTTACCCTGCCCATGGCTGACGCAAGCTGTTTATAGCTCACGGTCTTGCCGTACGGGACCCTGCGCACCTCTTCCAGTACAAGCCTCGTAAACCCCGTGACGGACGTCGTATCAACGGGTACGGAGAATCTTTTTAATATGCCCTTGGCATAGAGCCTTAGCTCTCTTACAGCCCTATGGAAAATCGGGCCAGAGGTGTGCTGAAGTCCGGCACTGTCCGTGCTCCGTCCACTGCCTTTCACGAACGCAATGCCCCTCACCCCGACGTCGGACGCCGTAATCTTGACCGTACCAAGCACGGGTATGTTCACAAATACCGAAGAGGACATTTCGGTCTATTCGCTTTTCCCGTGGCAGTTCTTGTATTTCTTGCCGCTGCCGCACCAGCACGGCTCGTTCCTTCCTATTTTTTTCTCCCTTTTTATCGGTGCGGTGACACCCTGGCCCGGGGGCAGCGGTGCCGTGGCTACAGCGGGCATGCCCGATGTTTGAGCTATGTTCAGATTGAGCTTCAGGGGCGCTCTCTGTGCGAGGGTCAATTTTTTGTCCTCTTTTTCCTTTATCTGGATCTTGTAAAGCCTCGTTATGGATTCCTCCCGTATCTGGTTGAGCATCTGCTGGAACATGTCGAAGGCCTCTTTCTTGTACTCGATAAGCGGGTCCCTCTGCCCGTAGCCCCTCAGCCCGATGCCTTCCTTGAGGTGGTCCATGTTAAGGAGGAAATCCTTCCAGTTGCTGTCGAGTACCTGGAGAAAAATGAATTTCACGAGCTCCATGAATGGGACATCGACTATAGCCTTTTTTTTCTCTTCGATGCGCGACTTCGCCTGCTGGACAAGCATGTCTTTCAGGTTGTATGCGGTCGTGTCGTCCTTTTGTCCTTCGGACGGAGCTATCTTCAGGGAAAGCATTCCGTCGAGCGCGCTGTTGATGGCGCCAAAGTCCCATTCCTCCGGCCTGTTCGGGTTCTCGATGTGCTTGTGAAGGATGTCGTCGATGGTCTCCTCCGTCATATCGCCGATAAGCCCCTCGAGCCCCTCGCCGTTCAAAATCTCCTTCCTTCTTGCGTAGATGACCTCTCTCTGCTTGTTCATAACGTCGTCGTATTCGAGGAGCTGTTTTCTTATCTCAAAATTATGCTCCTCGACCTTCTTCTGCGCGTTTTCAATCGCTTTCGATATCCACGGGTGTGTGATCGGCTCCCCCTCTTCCATGCCTATCTTCTGCATGAAAGACGCGATGCGCTCAGAGCCGAACCGTCTGAGGAGGTCATCATCCAGGGACATATAAAACTTCGACGAGCCGGGGTCCCCCTGCCTGCCGGACCTGCCTCTCAACTGGTTGTCTATGCGTCTCGCCTCATGCCTCTCGGTACCTATAATGTGGAGCCCCCCTCCCTCGATGACCTCTTTCTTCTCCCTGTCGCACTGCTCCTTCGCAATCTCGTGAAGCCTCTGAAAGTCTTCCTGTTTTGCCTCACCCGTCTTTATCTTGTCCTTTACCATAATCTCGGGGTTACCTCCGAGCAGTATGTCGACACCCCTCCCTGCCATGTTCGTGGCTATCGTTACGGCCCCCTTCCTGCCGGCCTGGGCGATAATCACGGCCTCTTTCTCATGGTACTTTGCATTCAGCACATGGTGCTTTATGCCGCGCTTCGTCAGCATCCTGCTCAGGGTCTCGGACTTCTCTATTGAAATAGTGCCGACGAGTACAGGTCTGCCCTGACCATTGAGCTTTATGATCTCGTCTATTACTGCTTCGAACTTCTCTTTCTGTGTCCGGTAGATCATGTCGTGGTGGTCTGTGCGGATCATGGGCAGATTGGTGGGTATTATGTTCACGTCGAGGTTGTATATCTTTTTGAACTCCGTGGCCTCGGTGTCTGCCGTACCCGTCATACCGGCGAGCTTCTTATACATCCTGAAGTAGTTCTGGAATGTTACCGTCGCAAGGGTCTGGTTCTCATTCTCTATCTTCACATCTTCCTTCGCCTCTATCGCCTGATGGAGTCCGTCACTCCATCTCCTGCCCGGCATAAGCCTTCCTGTAAATTCGTCGACAATAATGACTTCTCCGTTTTTGACGACGTAGTCCACGTCCTTTTTGAAGATGACATGCGCCTTGAGGGCCTGATTCACATGGTGGAGCGTTTCCATCTGGGATGGATCGAAGATATTTTTTATACCGAGCAGCCTCTCGACGGCCATCGCTCCCTGCTCGGTCAGGATGACGTTCTTCTGTTTCTCATCGATAGTGTAATCCTCTTCCTTTTTTAATTTCGGGATGACCTTGTCTATGGTATAGTACTTGCCCGTCGACTCCTCCGACTGCCCGGATATGATGAGAGGTGTCCTGGCCTCATCGATAAGGATACTGTCGACTTCGTCTACGATGGCATAGTTGAGATCTCTCTGTACCATCTCTTTGAGGGTGAATTTCATGTTGTCCCTTAGATAATCGAACCCGAACTCGTTATTCGTGCCGTAGGTAATATCCGAGTTGTACGCCTCCTGCCTCTGCTCGTCGTCGAGGTCGTGGACTATAACCCCCACCGTAAGCCCGAGGAATTTGTATATCTCGCCCATCCACTCTGAGTCCCTCTTCGCAAGGTAGTCGTTCACGGTGACGATGTGTACGCCCTTGCCTCCCAGCGCATTCAGATAGGCCGGCATCGTAGCAACGAGCGTCTTGCCCTCCCCTGTCTTCATTTCGGATATACGGCCGTTGTGGAGGATTATACCTCCGAGGAGCTGCACATCGAACGGCCTCATATGCACAGTACGCTTCGCCGCTTCCCTGACGACTGCGAATGCCTCTGCAAGTATATCGTCCATGGTCTCGCCGGCCGAAAGCCTCGTCCTGAACTGGTTTGTTTTCTCCTTGAGCTCACTGTCAGAAAGAGCGGAGACGGAAGGCTCAAGGTCGTTGATATCGCCGACCAGATACTGGACCTTTTTTAAGTCACGTTCATTCTTCGAGCCGGCTATCTTTCTTAAGATTATGTCGAACATCGCTTTTCACCCTCAAACGGTTCTTTGTCTACTTTATTCCTTTGACAGTGCAATGTCAATCGGCCCTCAGCCGACGCTATCCTTTCTGAACAGCCTTTTGTATATTTCTCTTTTGTCCAATCCTGTCATGGACGACGCTATCGCGATGAGCGATTTCCTCTCATACGCGGTCTTTCCTGCACCACCCTCGTACCCTTTGCAGTCCACGATGACCGTGTATTCCCCTCTTGTAACGCCGTGTTCCAGTCTATCTATGACCTCGCTCATGCTGCCGCGGACGGCTTCTTCGTGGACCTTGGTGAGCTCTTTGAATACTAACGCTGTACATTCGCCCGCTATGTCCCTGATGGCGCCCATGGTACCCGACAGCCGTCTCGGAGATTCATAAAAGATGAGGGGTATGCCCAGAGCGCAGTACTTTTTTATTACGCGCTCCCTGTCTGCTGCCGTTGAAGGCATAAAGCCGATAAACACGAAGCCCGGCCCGGCAATTCCGCTGACCGATACCGCGCACGCAAGCGCAGAAGGCCCCGGGACAGGCACGACCTTTATGTTGTTTTCCAATGCCTGGTTCACAAGGTATGCACCGGGGTCCGATACGCCGGGGGTACCCGCGTCCGTTATCAATGCCATACTCTTGCCTTGCTTCAGATAGCCGACAAGCTCGGCATACCTGCCCGACTCCGAGTACCTGTGGAGACTAACCAGCCTTCTTTTGATGCCGTATCTGTTCAGCAGTACCATGGACTTCCGCGTGTCCTCGCATGCGATGATGTCCACACCCCGCAGGACAGCGAGGGCCCTTACGGTAATGTCGTCGAGGTTGCCTATGGGCGTTGCGACAATGAATAAGCTACCGGTATTCTGCATCAAAGGCGTTTTTTATCAGCTCCACGGAGCTATCGGGATTTATGGCGACGACATCGAACCTTACGGGCACATCTTCGAGACGGTTTTTCTGTAGGTAGTCAATGGCCGTCAGAGTAATCCGCCGTTTCTTTTTATGTACAACAGAGTCCTGAGGACTGCCGAATATGAATGTACTCCTGCTCTTTACCTCTATGAAAACCGTATGGGTCCTGTCCTTCGCTATGATGTCTATCTCTCCAAAGTGGGACCTATAGTTCCTTGCCAGGATCCTATAGTGGTGCTTTTCGAGAAACCTCACGGCATCGTCTTCAGCAGCGGTTCCGATTGTCCTTTTATTTATGGGAAATCTCCTCTGAGCGTCTGTACAGGGCCGGGGCGATACAGGAGAGATACGCCGTCCTTAAAAACTGATACGTACCCGTCTCCTGGCCGGTCATCGCGGGGCGCAATGCCTTTGCCCTATCAGTTCACGCTTACGGGCACCAGAACGGACGTTGCAGAGCCGGACGAGACGTCCACGTTGTCCTTATACGACAGCGTGGTTGTGCTGACGCCCTGGCCTGTGGGTATCGTGCAGTTGATGTAGGGGACCTGGAGCGGGCTTCCCGGCGTCGCGTAGTAGCCCCCCGTCATGAGTCTGACATGGAGTGTACTGATGCCATTGGCATCCGTAAGATCCGTGTATGGCGAGGTCGTCGGATTGCCGTTCTTGTCCAGGAATATGATGTCAGGCGTATTGTTGTTCCCGCCGTTCGTGAGCGTAAACGTGGCGTCGTACTGTACCTTTACCCCCTGCATGGGTACCGACGAAGACACGCCGTTGGTCCCCATAACATTGGTCCTTTGCACAAGGGTCATTATGTATTGATCCACACACACGTCCACGTTATCCTTCAGGGTAACTGTCGTGGGGAAAACAGTTATCGCAGTGCTGCTTGGGGCCCCTGTGGTACCACAGCCTGCAACGAGTATCATTGCTGCGAACGATACAGCAAACAAAAGTCTCTTCAACCTCATATCTTTACCTCCGTTAATATTTTCTTCAGTTCTTTTTTATCCATCCTATAGGTCATGGGCCTACCGATGTCACTCAACAGTATCAGGTTTATCTTATCCGCTCTGCCCTTTTTATCATAGTCTATGGATTTACTCAAGTCCTGCATGCCGATATTGTCCAACGATGCAGGGAGCTTGAAGCCCTTTACTGTCTGCTCCACCCTCTCGGGCACGTCTGACTGACAGAGGCCCAGGAGGTGCGATAGTCGTGCCGCCATTATCATGCCAAGCCCCACTGCTTCGCCGTGCAGCACCCTATAGTGTGTGGAGCTCTCTATGGCATGGGCAAAGGTGTGTCCGAAGTTCAAGAGCGCCCTCGCGCCGGACGTCTCCTTCTCGTCCTCCTCCACGAACAGGGCCTTTATCCTGCTCGAGCCATAGACAATGCTCAGCAGGGTGCCGGGCGTCCGATTCAGGATATCATCCTTGTGACTTTCGATATACAGGAATAGTCTCCTGTCCTTTACCACCCCATACTTTATGGTCTCGGCGATGCCCGCTCTGTAAATCCTCGCGGGCAGCGTCCCGAGCAGGTTTATATTCGAGTAGACAAAGGCCGGCTGATGAAACGTGCCTACGATGTTCTTTACGAATGAATAGTCGACCGCGGTCTTGCCGCCGATGGCCGCGTCCACCTGTGCCAGCAGCGTGGTAGGGACCTGGACATACCGTACCCCTCTCATGTACGTCGAGGCAGCAAAGCCCGTAATGTCCCCTATGACCCCACCTCCAATGCCTATGAGAACGGAATCCCTGTCCGCATTGTATGAAAGGAGCCTGCCGTATATCTTTTGAATCGTATCAAGGCTTTTATGCCTCTCCCCGTCCGGCAGGACAATCGACTCGTATCGCAGATTGCCTCTCCTGAAAGCCGCACCGATAGCTTTGCCGTACAACCTGTCAACAACGGTATTGGTGACAATGACCAGACTGCTCCAGCTCATGGACCTGACCCTCCCGACCAATGAGGCGAACGGCGCTTCATCCGTAACAGCGATGTTGTATTCATGGGGCATGGCCCGGAGCTTCAGAGGTACCGTTTTCCTCATAGGCCGAGCTCCCGTACTATCTCGTTTGCTATCTCGAGCGGGGAGCGGTCGTCGGACTCTATAACGACGTCGGAATCGAGGTACCTTTTCTCCCTTTTTTCGATGAGCCTCTTTATGGTCTCAAGCCTGTCTCCGTCCCTCAGAAGCGGCCTCGTACTCGGGTTCGATGTCCTCCCGTAAAGGGTACCGGCGGACGCCCTGATGTAAACCGTCTTCCCTATGTTTTTGAGGAACGCATGAACCTCGTCGTCCATAACGGCGCCCCCGCCGGTGGCTATGACCAACGGGGCACGCAGATCAATGGACAGGACAACGTTCCTCTCCACCATCCTGAAATATTCCTCACCCTTGCTATCTATGATACCGGAGATGTCCATTCCCTCGCTTCTCTCTATGAGAACATCCGTATCTACAAGCCCCCTTGTCGTAAGCCTGGACAGGATTTTTCCCACCGTTGTCTTGCCCGCCCCCATCATGCCTACCAGTACGACGTGTTCCATACATGCTAATACCCTTTGACGTATGCGGCATATGCGCTGTAGTTCTTCCGCAGCTCTTTCATCGTATCTCCTCCGAATTTTTCCACGACAGCGCTTGCGAGCTCGGCGGCGACGACAGCCTCGCCAACGATCGAAGCGGCAGGAACGGCACAGACGTCCGACCTCTCGACCGTTGCCCTGACAGGCCGCTTCGTTCTGACGTCCACACTGTGCAGGGGCCTGTACAACGTCGATATAGGCTTCATGTATGCACGGACTACAATCTCCTCCCCATTGCTGACCCCGCCTTCGATGCCCCCAGCCCTGTTTGTCTTCCTATAAAGCCCCTTTCTGGCAGAAAAGAATATCTCGTCATGGGCATCGGAGCCGTGCCTGCCGGAGTTCATTACACCATCCCCCACCTCGACGGCCTTTATCGCCTGTATACTCATCATCGCCCGTGCAAGCCTGCCGTCGAGCTTCCTGTCCCACTGGCTGTACGAGCCGAGACCTACCGGCACGTTCGTCGCCCTGATCTCGAACACCCCGCCGAGTGTATCGCCTTTCTTCCCTGTATCCTCTATAAGGGCGACCGCCTGTGCGGAGGTCCGAGCGTCCGGAATGTTCATCATGCGCCCATCCGACGCGGCTGTTCTGCTCAGCCTCTTCAGGTATCCGTCCCCCACTGTTTTCATGGGCAGTATGCCGGGAGGGATCCCGACACTGCCTATTGACACCACATAGCTGTAGAGCCCCATGCCCAGCTCTCTCAGCAGCAAGCTGGTCAGTGCCCCCACCGCGGTCCTGACCGCGGTCTCCCGTGCACTCGCTCTCTCCAGAACATTCCTGAGATCGTGCTGATCGTACTTGATGCCCCCTGCCAGATCAGCATGCCCCGGCCTTGGCATTGTGACGGCCCTCCCCGGGATGATATGAAAAGGGTCCATGGCGCCCTGCCAGCTCTTCCAGTCCTTGTTCTCGATATAAAGCGAGACCGGAGAGCCTATCGTATAGCCGTCTCTTACGCCGGAAAGGATGTCCACCTGGTCCTTCTCGATGGACATCCGCTTCCCCCTGCCGTATCCTCCCTGCCTCCTCGACAGATAGAGGTTTATCGCATCCAGATCTATAAAGAGACCGGCAGGCAGTCCCTCGACTATGGCTGTCAGGCCTTTGCCGTGGGATTCCCCGCCAGTTATGTATCGTATCATGAGACTATGGTCGTTGGCTTGCACCCACTATTGGTTAACGATCCTCGGCGTAATGAATATGAGCAGCTCTGTGGTCGTATTCGTGTTCGTTGTGTTCTTGAACAGCCAGCCTATCAGAGGTATCTTATAGAACCACGGCACGCCCGACACGGTAGTTGACTTATTAAACTGGTATATGCCGCCGATGACGGTGGTCTCGCCGTTCTTGACGAGCACCTCGGTGTCCGCCTCTTTCTTGGATATGCTCGGCACGCCGCTCGCGCTGAGTATGGAGGTGTCCGGTGCGTTCTTGTCTGCTTTTATCTTCATTATTATACTGCCGTTCGCAGTGATGTGCGGCGTCACCTCAAGGCTGAGGACCGCGTCTATGAACTGCGTCTGCGTCCCCATCTGCGAGACGGTCTGGTAGGGTATCGAGAGCCCCTGCTGGATCTTCGCCTGGGTATTGTCGAGCGTCGTGACCTTCGGGCTCGATATGATCTTGCCCTCTCCTGTCTGCTCCATGGCACTCAACTGGAGGTCCAGGAGGATGCTGTTGGTTATGTTCCCGAAGGTAAAGCCTATAGAGCCGCCCGCTCCGGTCCCGACTGCGGCGGGGAGGTTGACGATGTAGTTGCTCCCGCTCGCGCCTGATCCTCCGGCCAGCGGTGTGGGCGGAGATGTCGAGTTCTGCCGTATGATGCCACCCCCGATACCGAGCGTGTTGGGGAACGAGAGCCCGGTGGGGTTGCCGTAGGCAGGGCTCGCTACATAGTTCGTGCCCCATTGCACGCCGAGCTGCCTGCTGAAGTTTGTACTCGCCTCGACGATCCGAGCCTCTATCAGGACCTCCGGTGTCTGAAGATCGAGGGCCTTAACGAGTTTCTCTGACTCCGTTATCACTTTGGGGACGTCCTTTATGATGATGGAGTTCGTCCGTGTGTCGACATTGACGGACCCCCGTGACGTCAGGAGCGACTTAAGCTGCCCGGCGAGATCGGACGCCTTTGCATAGTTGACGGGGATTATCCGCGTGATGAGCTCCTCCAACTTCTCCTGCTTTTGCTTGGACTCGAGCTGCGCCTCCTGCTCTTTTCTGAGCGTCTCGAGCGGCGCAATCCTTATGATATTACCGACCTGTACCATGCCGAGATTGTTCGTCTGCAGTATTATGTCGAGGGCCTGGTCCCACGGGACATTGACCATCCTCATCGTGATCTTGCCGGTGACGTTCTCTCCCGCTATGATGTTCTTGTTGCTGACTTCCGCTATCAGCCTGAGTATGTCCTGGATATCGGCGTCCTTAAAATCGAGAGAGATCCTCCTTCCGGTATACATGCTTTTCATGCCAAGGCTCTGGGGAGAGAAGGCGACCGGTGATGCGGTGGGCGCGCTTATCTGCTGCGGTACGGGCGCGCCGGGTATCTCTTCCTCCGGCTTGGGCAGAACCACAACGCCCTGTTCCTGTACGCCCGATCCAATGGTAGCGACAAGCTTGTTGCCCTTCTTTTCGATCGTGTACGGCGGGAATGCCTCCTTGGGGGTATCGAGCACGAACCTTACCTTGTCGGGGTACTGTCCGATCCTTACCCTCTGTACGTCATTCGTGTTGATGGGCATCTCGAGTGTGGGGAACAGGTTGCCCACATTGAGGACATCTATGACCAGCCGTGGAGGGTTATTCAGCTTGAATGCGTTATAGTTCCCGATTTCTCCGTTCCCTACAAAATCGACGACGGTCTTATTATCGGCCACACTATACTTGAGATCGATGATCTTCGAGGCGATAGGTTGCTGGGGTTGGGCCGACTGCTGCAGCGACTGCTCTTCGACAACAGGAACGGCAGGGGTCGACACGGGCTGTGCCGCCACCGGGGGCAACGGCGGCGCCAGAGGCGCCTCTTCGGCAGGCATCGCCTCCTCCGTAGGTTGCATTGCCGTCTCTGGTTGCAGGGGCTGCTCCACCCCTTCGGGCGTCGGTGCAAGCCCTGCGACAGGCGCTATCTCCGGCAGGGGGGGCTGCTCAGCGACCTGCGGAGACGTCGCTTCAGGGGGCGTCATCGTCGGAGAACTGACTGTGGCCGGTGACACCTCGGGCAATGGAGGGGGCATTGCGGTCTCCGTTTCCCCGAAGCCGCCGGACGGGAGCTCGGGCAACAAGTTATTCGATGACTGTGCCGTTGAAGCCGTCTTGGAGACAGTCACGACAAGATTGTTTCCCTGTACCATGGCATTGTAATCGACGAGCTTGTCGAGGCCTATATCGATCCTGCCGACGACATGACCGGATTCTTCTTTTGCTGATTTTACCTCTATATTGTTTATGACGCCGTTGTTTATGGGCAGGCTTTTTGACAGTGCGGATATGTCCGCGTTCGTCATGTCCACCACCACCCTTAACGGGTTTGTCATCTTATATATCGTGTACACAGGGGGAATGCTGCCTTCTATCGTTAGTATGGTCGAATCGGTCTGATCGGCCACATTTATATTGCCTATACTATTCTTGTTTGCGGTAGGGACAGGCTTTGCACCTGCACAAGCGCCTACAAGAAAAACCATCATCGAATTGAGCACTAAGATCTTTGTCTTCAGTTTCATTTGCATTTCGTTCCCCCCTTAAAATTTTTCAGTTTTCTTTAGTTCCATCGTAACCTCGTTTGTCTTCACCTTCCCCGTAAAGACATCCGTGTACTGCTCCAGAACAACGATCCTGTCGTTCATTATCCGTATGATGACGCCGTTGTTCTTGCCGATCTTCGTCCCTATACCGACGATGTAGGTCTTGTTCGTTGGATCGGCTATTATGGCTTTCGCGTTCGTCACGCCCCATATTATCCCCTTCAACGAGAGCTGATCGAGAGAGAACTGCTGGAGCGGGGTGAGCGCTGTATTGGGCTTTACCTTCGATATGTCGAACGGCTCGAAAGGGTCCGGCTTGCCGGCTGGATTATAGTAGTACATCGATGTCGTCGAGGTAACGGCGGTCGGTATCGCCGGCTTTGCACTTGCGTTCGGCTGCACGACAGGCGTGGGGGGCTGTGCCTGGTTTCTGACGGCGACACTCTGCATGTTGGATTTCTTGCAATTAGCGGCAGCGACGACCAGTACGCCGAGATTGATCAGTAACAGCAATTTTATCTTTTTCATACATTTCCCTTCTTTCATTTTTTAGCTCCGGCGGCAGGGGGCGATTCCACAAATCTGAATATCTTCGTCAGGAATGATGCATCAAGCATGGTCTTGCCCGTGGACGTCTGCTGGAGGACCTTGAGGTTTATGTCCGATACGTTGACTATTCTCTGGAGATCCGCAAGCTTAAAGAGAAACACGGCGATATCCGTGTACGTGCCGGTCACGTGCAGTTGAACGGGTATCTCGGCATAAAACCCCTTTACCACTTCCTTGTTCGGCTCTACCTGTACAACATTGAGCTCCGCGGTCTTTGACAGGGTGTTCAGGGTGACCAGATACTTGTCCACATCGGCGCTGTTCGGCAGCTTGGTCAGGGCCTCGTTCAGCTGCCCTGTAAGGCTGCTGAGCTCGTTCTGGAATTCCTGTTTGTGGTCGGCTATCGCCTGGGTCTCCAGGACCTTTGCCTGAAGGGACCTTTCCTGAGACTGGAGCCCAGCGTATGTGTTCCTCTCGGACAGGTAGCCGGGCCAGGCATACAGATCCAGCAATAATACAAGTACCAGCACAACCCCCAGTACCAGCAGCTTCTGCTGCATGTTCAGTTTTGATAAGGCATTGATATCCATACTAGTTACTCCTTTACTCCTTTCACCATCACTGCCCCTGCTTGGCACCAGGGATAGGATGAAACTTGCATGTCAGTGAGAACTTGTATAGCAGCAGGTCGTTCGACTTTATCTGTTGCGTATCGGTGAGGTTCACCTCCCCAAAGTACGGGTCGTGGGAAAGATTGTCCATAAACTCTGCCAGGGTACTGTTGTCCAGTGCTACGCCGCTCATGCCGAGCACGTCCCCATGCTGCTCAAGCGATATGAGCCAGAGCTTTTTCGACAGTATGCTCGTCTGGTCTATGGGGATGCACTTCGATAGCTCATCCATGAGATGGACCTCGGCCGTCCTGCTCTTTTCGAGCGTGGTGATAATATCGAGCTTGGCCTTTATCTGGTCCTTCATCTTCTTGAAGTCGTTAATCTCGTTGACTTCCTTGTTGAGCTGGACCAGCCTCTGGTTGAGCCGGGAGATGTTCGCCCTCGTCGAGGAGATCGCGCTGTTCATGGTGTATTCCATAAAGAACAGTATGGCCACGACAACGGCCACCAAAACCCCTCCTATTATGAGCTGCTGGTATATCGCGACTTCTTTTGCAGTCGCACCTTTTTTTGCCTGCTTGAGCAGATTGATTTTTATCATATTAATTACCGGTCCTTCTTATAGCTAAACCGACGGCGATGGATACGGTTGGCGCTATCTCGTTTATATAGTTTACGTCGAACACCTTGGTATTGACTGCCACATTCTTGAACGGGTTTATGATCTCCACGGGCAGGCCCGTCTTCTGGGTTATGGAGTCCGTGAAGTTTGGAGTTTTGGCGGTCCCTCCGCTCAGCATGATCTTTGTTATCTTCTCTCCGCCGGTCGACAGATAGAAGTCTATGGACCTCTGTATGTCCGCGGAGATGGCCTCCGATGTGGACTTGATGATCTCCATGACGTCCGGTGTGACCGGACTCCCGCTTCCCCCGACCTTTCTTTTCTCCGCCTCTTCCCTGGATATGTTCAGGCCCTTCTGTATCTCCTCGGTAATCTGATTGCCTCCGGACTGGGTAAGGTCCCTTGCGAATATCGGTATCCCTTTGCTCACGACGTTGAAGTTGGTAATGCTCGCCCCCACATTTATCACGACGACCGTATCATTGATGTACTCCGGATAATTGATCTCGAACATGTTCTGGAGGGCAAAGACGCCTATATCGATTATCGTCGTGTGGAGCCCTGCATCGCTTATGGCAGTTATGTAATTGTTGATGAGCTCCTTCTTTGCCGCGACCAGGAACACTCCCATCTGTCCATCGGCGGTCGACCTCTCGAGCACCTGAAAGTCCAAGTTTACCTCATTTATGTTGAACGGGATGTACTGCTCCGCCTCCCACTGTATCGATTCCGCCAGTGCTTCATCCGTCGTTATGGGCATGTTTATCTTCTTCATTATCACGGAATGTCCGGACACGGCGGTAGTAACGCCCTTTGTTTTTAACTTCAGATTGGCGAGGATACTCTTTATAGCGTCCGTGACCGCTGCCGTGTTGATTATGTCGCCGTCAACTATCGTGTCTGGCTGGAGGTTCGCTGTGCCGAGATTGATCAACTGGTAGCCCCTTTTCCCGACGGCCTTCAGTTCCACCAGTTTTACGCTGCTCGTCCCGATGTCCAATCCTATAAGCTGCTTACCGCCACTCAAAAAAGCCATAAAACCTCCTTCCCCTCTTAATCAGGGAACACCTTGTCCTTGTCGGCGATCTTGACCCCCAGTGCCTGTATGATCTTCCTCTTGGTATCCACCCTGCATTCCTTCCCCTGCTCTATCCTTGTTATGGTGAGGACAGATATGTTCGCCTTTCTTGCCAGCTCCGCTTTGCTCATCAGCGCTTTGCTCCGCAATTGTTTTAAATTGTTGTGCTTCCCCATTTATTATACCTCGCTTGGCATCATAGATACACAAGGTAAAACATAATGTCAAGTATTTTATAAATACAGTACGCTCATTGACATATAATTATCTATAATTATGGTTTTCCCCTCTCGAGATCGATTGTAAACGTCTGGGACGAGCTGCCCCCGTACCCATCGTCCACGACCACCGTAACGGTTGCCCGTACGGGCGACTTTACGCCTTTTGTATCCCATCTTATCAGCCCCTCCCGGCTTACGGTCATGCCCTCGGGTTTCGACTCAAGCCTGTACGTCAGCGGGTCACCGTCGATGTCGGTCGCCGCTATCTGGTATGAGTACGTGTCCCCCGTGAACGCAGGCGGTGGGCTCGATACTATGACCGGGGGGGCGTCCCGTATGGCGATGTAGCCGCTCGATACGCCCTTGCCGCTCTGCTCGCCGTCCGAGGGCACTACGGTGACGCGGACGACGTCCCCGTGCCTGTACGCACTGCAACTGAAGCTATCTCCCGTCTGATCGTCGACTTCGGCATTATTGACGTACCATTTGTATGAGAAGCTGACCGGGGCCCCGGCAGCGTCCGACACCTTTACGGCGACGTGCATCGTCGTCGCACGGGTAGGATACAGAGGCTCGAGGGCTACCGACGTGATAACGGGAAGGGCACCCTCCACCACGACAGGGGGAGAAGCGAGCTCCACCTCTCTGCCGCTGTTGTCCGTGTAAGAGACCACGGCGGTAATGGCGTCGCCGTTTCTGAAACCGCCGTTTAAGGTGGCCGCAACCGCATACTGCTGGCCGTTGATGTACCATGCGATGCTTTTGACACTCATGCCCTCGGACGCGATAACCGCAAGGGTGTCACCAACTACCGGGTTGCCCGGCCGTATTGACACGGATCGTTTGCGCGATTGTCCGGTCACCGTATTACCGGAAAACATGGTCCTGACCGGCGGTTTTTTTTGACAGCCCGCCACAAGCATCAATGCACCGAGAAACAAAGCGAACCACTTCATACCGTCCTCCTTCGATTATTCGATACCGTATTCTTTCAACTTATACATCAAGGCCCTAAGGCTTATCTCGAGGATCTGCGATGCCCGCGTCTTGTTACCGCCCGTCTCCTGCAGTGCCTTTTTAATCAGCTCGGCCTCAAGGCCGGCCTGTGCCCGTCTTATCGAGAGGCCCTCGGCGGCCGGGGAACCACTCTCCTTTTTTGTCTTGATGGAGTCGGGTATGCTTTCAGCGGTTATGAGCTCGCCTTCGGTCATTATGCATGCCCTTTCGATTACATTCTCGAGCTCCCTGATATTGCCGTACCACGGATACCCCATGAACATATCCATGACCCCGTCCTCAAACCCCTTGATCGGCTTTGCCAGGTTCACTGCGTTCTTCTTCATGAAGTGCACCGAGAGGAGCGGTATGTCCTCCCTGCGCTCCCTGAGGGGCGGCAGCTTTATATTGAATACATTCAGCCTGTAGAACAGATCGTCCCTGAACGTGCCCTTTTTTACCTCTTCCGGAAGCACCTTGGACGTGGCCGCGATGAGCCTTATATCGACGGCAGTGGACCTGATATCGCCGATACGGGATATCCTGGACTCTTCGATGGCACGCAGCAGCTTTACCTGAAGATTGAACGGCATGTCCCCTATCTCGTCGAGGAACATGGTGCCTGTATCTGCGGTCTCGAACAGTCCCTGCTTTGCCGCATAGGCGCCCGTGAACGCGCCTTTTGCATAGCCGAACAGCTCGCTCTCGAGCAGGCTTTCCGGTATTGCGCCGCAGTTGATGGATATGAACGGCCTGTCCTTCCTATCGCTGTTATAGTGTATCGCCTTTGCAACAAGGTCCTTGCCCGTCCCGCTCTCCCCGGTGATGAGCACGGTGGTCTTGTAGTTGGACACCCGCCTTATCTCGTTCAGGACGCCCAGTATCTTCTCGCTCTTGCCGATTATCGAATTGAAATCATAGTCGTGTGCGATAGCCTTTTTAAGGACGAGGTTCTCCCTGTAGAGCTTCAGGCGCTCTTCCGCCTTCTTTACCGTCAGGACGAGCTCGTCCGGCTTAAAGGGCTTTGGTATATAGTCGTACGCCCCCGCCTTGATGGCCTCTATCGCGCTGTCGATATTCCCGTAGGCGGACATCATGATGACGGTGGTCTCCATTCTGTTGTGCTGGAGCGTCCTGAGCAGCTCCATGCCGTCCATTCCGGGCATCCTGACGTCGCATATCACGAAGTCGTACGACAGCTTTTTCAGCTCGAGAAAGGCGTCTTCGCCGTTCGAGACGGAGACCACAGCGTACCCGTTGGTCGTAAGGATATTGGATACCGCAAACCTTATGTTCTCCTCGTCGTCGACGACGAGTATTTTCGTCTGGTCGCTCACAGGGACATGATACCATGTAATGCACGTAAATCTCAAGTGGTCAGTGCGGCCGCGGAGGGATTTGAACTCCCCACAAACATGTCATAGATTATGAGAGCCGGCTTATCCTGTCTAAACGGCGTTCAACGTCGTGAGCAAAGGGACGGTCGTATGTACAATCTTGTTGTATCGTTCGCTGTACCCGACGAAGAGAGAGGGATGATCGAAAAGACATTGAGCGGCCATTGCAGTGTGGCATTTCTGTACGACGTGCCGCAGCCACGGAGGGCCGAAGTCATCTCCGGGGCCGATGTCCTGCTTTCCTGGAGCCCCTCACGGGAATACGGAGAAGGGGATTTCTCCTCCATGGGCAACGTCAAGCTGCTCCAGCTCGTGTCCGCAGGCGCAGACCACCTGCCCTTCGACAGGCTGAGGCCTGACATGGTCGTCGCGAGTAACGTCGGCGCATACTCCCTCCCCATGGCAGAGCATGTCATGGCAATGGCGCTTGCGCTCCTCAAGGGGCTCGTGGCCGGGCACAGAAAGATGTCAGGGGGCGAGTTTGATCAGCTCACCAAGAGCAGGATGCTCGACGGCGCGGTGTGCGGGATACTGGGCTACGGGGGCATAGGAAGGGCCGTTGCCTGCTACCTGCGGGCCTTCCACGCGAAGATATTCGCGATAAACACCTCGGGCAGGACTGACGACGAGGTCGCGTTCGTCGGAACGCTGAAGGACTTGGGCCATGTACTGTCGCATTCCGACGTCGTCGTCATCGCGCTTCCTCTGACCAAGCACACTCGGGGGATCATCGGCCGGGAGCAGCTCGGGAGTATGAAGAGGGACGCGGTCCTGATCAATGTGGCGAGGGGCGAGATCGTCGACGAGGGCGCCCTGTACGACCATTTAAAGGCCAATCCTGAGTTCATGGCAGGGATAGATGCGTGGTGGGTAGAGCCGTTCAGACACGGGGAGTTCCGCATAGACCACCCGTTTTTCGGACTACAGAACCTGCTCGGCTCCCCGCACAACTCGGCCATAGTGCAGAATGTCCTCGCAATGGGCGTCCGGGCGGCATTGGAGAACGTCATGAGGTTCGTGAGGAAGGAGAAAATAAAGGGGATGGTGGACTTCAGAGACTATGTCTGAAGCGCCGTGGTAAACTACCGCGAAGATTTAACAAGATAAAGGCTGCTGGCACGGACGCTTTGCGGAAATGCTCATCACTGTTCATTATTCTTTATGACGGGTTCATTCTTTTATCTCAAATTCGTCTTTCATTGCTCCGCAAAGCGGACATACCCATGTATCCGGCAGGTCGCTGAAGTCAGTACCCGGTGGAATATTGCCATCGGGATCGCCCTGTACAGGGTCGTATATATACCCGCACACCGTGCATCTGTATCTTCTCATAAAATCGTTCAGAGTATATTCATGTCATGATGCTTCGCAGCTATATCCTGCGCAAGTCTTTCAACGGCACTGTAAGCCTGAGCGTCGGGCTTGCCCTTTACAAGTACGGGCTCCAACATCTGGGCCTTGAGGTTCGGCATTGTCTTCTGAATATCCTCTATCATCCTGCCGCCCCAACCATACGAACCGACAATTGAGCTAAATTTTAATTTTGGTCTCAGCGCATTCGCGAGGAACACCGCGGATATAACAATAGGATGCGCCCCAGTAAGCACTGTAGGTGATCCTATGACCACGGTCGCTGCATCAACAAGGGCGATGGCAAGCTTCCCGAGATCGGTCACGGTCAAATCAAACCTTTCCACTTTAATACCCCGGGCAGCCAGCGCATCGGTCAGATAATCCACCAGTAAGCGGGTGCTGCCGTGCATGGACACATAGGGTATAATGACCTCGTTGCTCACAGCATCGGAAACCCACTGTGTTTGTGCTTTTACAATACAGTCAATGTTGTTGTAAAGAGGACCGTGGCTCGGTGCGATGATTGCCGTATCGTATTTTGCAAGCCGCTCAAGATGCTTTTTTATGTTCGTCCTGAACGGCATCATCACCTCCGCATAGTACCTCTTTGCCGATTCGCACACCTTCCATTCTTCCTCACAATAAAGCCCGGATACGGCAAGGTGCGAGCCGAAGAGGTCGCACGTAAAAAGTATTTTATCCTCATGAAGGTAGCTGACCATTGTCTCGGGCCAGTGGACCCAGGGCGTATAGATGAACTCCAGCGTCCTGCCGCCGAGATCGAGCCTGGCACCGTCTTCCACGGTAACGATACGGTCATCGGGGATATGAAGATGATCGACCAACAGGGCTTTGCCCTTTGATGATGTGACGACCTTCGCATTGCCGTACCTGCCGAGCACGGCCGGTATTGAGCCAGAATGGTCCTGCTCCGCATGATGAGATATAATAAAATCTATGCTTTTGACATCCTTGAGGTTTTGCATCAGCACGTCCGTCATGGACGGATCCACGGTATCCAGCAAGGCTGTTTTATCTTTGCCGAAAATCAGGTATGCGTTATAGCTTGTACCGTCGGGTATCGGAATGAGAGAGTCGAACAACCTTCTGTCCCAGTCCACTGCTCCTGCCCAGAACACGTTATCTTTTATCTTCTTTAATCCCATAATAAACCTCTTTCCCCTCCGTGGTCGTATCCGAAACATACCGCCACTTCACAGCGTATTTTTGCCTTGAAACACTCTTCCGCACTGCTTTATTCCATCTCATTGCTCTCTGTTTGTCAAATAACGGTAGAACTCCGTAACCTATTGGACTGAGACGCATATTCACCCCATCCCTATTTTTACACCTATTTAACTCCTATTGACATTATATAAGGACATTGATATGTAACTAACTGATAATGATATATATTATTAAGTACAAAATAGTAACGAAAGCATGAATTGCATGGAATCATGGTAGAGTCGGTAAGGAGGACGCTTATGAAAAAAGTAGCCTATGGTTTGGTTGGTTTGCTGGGGTTTGCCATAATTCTTATGGCAGGGTGCAGTAGTAATAAGAGTAGTGGTGGCAGTAGAGGAGGGACCAGTAGACCGGCCGCACCCACAAACCTCATTGCAACGCCTGCTGATGCGCAAGTGACGCTACAGTGGAATGCATCATCTGGTGCGACATCATATAACGTCTATCAATCGACTACCTCGGGCGGTCCTTATTCAAAGGTAAATGCAACTACCACTACCGATTATATAGTAACCGGTTTGACAAATGGCACAGAGTACTACTTCGTCGTGACCGCGGTGAACAGCGCAGGCGACAGCGGCTATTCAAATGAAGTGGGTGCAACGCCACAGGCGTCGAGCACCAAGCCGAATCCGCCAACCGGCCTTATTGCTGTTGCCGGTAATGCGCAGGTCAGCCTTACCTGGAATGCGTCAACCGGTGCAACGGGCTATAACATTTATACATCAACGACATCGGGTACCGGATATGCAAAAGCAGGCACAACGACAAACTTGGACTATACCGTTACCGGTTTGAAAAATGGGACAACGTATTATTTTGTTATTACCGCGGTCAACGCTGCTGGCGAGAGCGGATATTCGAATCAGCAAAGCGCCATCCCCTCTGCTTCACAAATTTTACCCCCGACCAATCTTTCTGCACTCGTGGGAGACACGCGTCTATCGCTTGCCTGGAACACGTATGCCGTAGGCACGGAGCCTTTTGGCATGACGATAGATGGGGGAGGGAACGTCTGGGTCACCAACCATCTGGACAACACGGTCACCGAATTCAACGTTGCCGGTGCCGTCATAGGGACGTATGGTGTCGGCTCGGAGCCGTTGTCCATCGCCATTGACGGATCAGGCGATGTATGGGTCGCGAATATGAGCAGTAACGATGTGACCGAATTGAGCCTGAGCGGCACGATCCTTGCTACTTATTCCGTAGGTAGTGGACCCCATGGTATAGCGGTAGATCATTCGGGCGACATCTGGGTCGCAAATTATAATGATAACACGGTGAGCGAGTTGAATCCATCCGGTACGACCATCGGACTTTATCAGGTAGGGTCCGGGCCGATGTCAATAGCCATAGACGCGTCGAACGACGTGTGGGTCGCCAATGAGTTCAGTAATACGGTGACCGAGATAGGAGGCACCGGCGTGACCAAGGGTACATATCCTGTTGGCAGTGAGCCCTATAGCATTGCCGTGGACACTTCGAACGATGTCTGGGCCGCGAATTATGGTGACAATACCGTGACTGAACTCAGCAGTTCTGGTGTAACTATTGGTACCTATCCTGCGGGTCCAACGCCGGATGGTATTGCCATTGACGCATCTGGCAACGTATGGGTCTCTGATTGGGGCAATGCGGTTACCGAGCTGAACGGCTCGGGTAACCCGGTAGCCACGTATGCAGTAAGCAACCACCCCAACAGCATTGTCATCGATACTTCAGGCAATGTATGGGTTTCCCAATATGCAGATAAGACGGTAAGCAAACTGCGTCCCGGCGTTACTGGCTACAATGTGTACCAATCGGCTGTTTCCGGCGGACCTTACACGAACATAGGCTTTACAGCGGCTACAGGCTTCACGGTCGCTGGTTTGACGGACGGCACAAAATATTATTTCGTAGTTACTGCGGTCAATGGCACGGGTGAAAGCGGATATTCGAACCAGATAGGTGCAACTCCGGTGACCACCGGTACGTTTACGGTCGGCAGACGTCCTATCGGCATATCAATCGACGGTAACCATCATATATGGGTAGTGAACGACGCGAGTAACACGGTAACGGAGCTCAACTCCACTGGCTCAGTCCTTACGACGGTCACGGGGTTTAATGCGCCTTATGCCGCCGCCATAGACGTTGCCGGGAACGTCTGGGTAACAGACAATTCGAACAATTCCAGCGGAGATGTGATCGCGCTCAGCCTGTCGGGAAGCGTCCTGACAACGATCACAGGTCTCTACATGCCTACCGGCATAGCCATAGACGAATCCGGGAATCTTTGGGTGGCAAACAGCGGGGCTGGTACGATAAGCGAAGTAACCTCATCATCGGGTTATGCAGCTTCGAATACCTACACGCTCGTCTCCTGGAGTACCTATCCTCTTCTATCCGGCGTTGCAGTGGATGCAAACATGAATGTATGGGTAACGAATAGTGTCAATGGGGACACGCTCAGCGAACTCACCTACCCGGATTATGCCGCAGCACCAAGCAGCTTTACCATGGGCAACTCGACCGAAGGTATAGCTATTGACAGGTCGGGAAATGTCTGGATTGCCAATTCCGGAGACACGATAAGCGAGCTGACCTACGCGTCTGGTTACAGTTCCGCGCACATCTTTAACGTGTGCAATTCCCCGAGGGGCATTGCAATCGACAATGCTGGGAACGTGTGGGTGGATTGCTATGATAAGACAATAAATAGTACGTTGATCGAGTTAAGCTCCACAGGCGTTGTTGAAGGGACATATGTAATCACCGGCAGCAATGGTCCCAAAGGCATAGCAATAGATAGCTTCGGGAACGTATGGGTGACGAACGAGGGCACCTCCGGTAATTATGGTTCGACGGTGACCGAGTTGGCCGGCATAGCCGATGGCCCGCAATTCTGGCCATACACTGGACCGCAATTCCCAGGCGGAGGGAACTGGTAGGGAATATACAACTTTGAAAGTTTGTAATACGCTAAAGATGTGATAAAACAAGAGCAACAGGGACAGCCCGTGAAATATGAAATAGATGGACGGGCTGGCGTGGGCCGGAGGAACTGTTATTATCATATCATCAGCACGGGAATGGCCATCAAATTGTCGAGAATATAGCCCTGCCAAATATCTCCCGGAGGGCCGAATTACTCAACAGATATTAATCACTTGGACGCAAGAATGGACGCGAGATTTTACCTCGTTAGAAGGCTCGTCCATAAGCAGATGATGGTATTATAATAAACACCGTTCTCTTTTGTACGCTGAGAAAAGAACATGCCTTTCCTATGGGAATTATTTTTGTGAAAAAAATGAACTCCAGCCTCCCGAGGAAATCCAGATTTTTATAGATACGTTAAATAGCTTAAGTGTGCCGACCAGATATCCGGATGAACTCGACAAACTGATGAAAGACTATAAAAAAGATTTAACAAAAAACATATTAGACCATACACATACAAAGGAGTTGCTATTATGGCTAAAAAAGAAATTATAAAGGTAAAGGATGTTTTGCGGGAATTACTTAAACAAAAAGGAATTAGTATCAACAAAATTTTCGTCTTTGGTTCTTATGCAAAAGGAACAGAAAGGGAAGACAGCGATATTGATATAATAGTCGCATCAAAGGTCTTTAGGGGAACAAGTATTTTTCTGGTTCCTCTCCCATTTGTGATCATGAAGAAAGAGTTTTCTCCTCCGCTCGTAAAACAAAGCTCTTTTCGGTAAAGGGGGGTACGACCCATAACGTCTCCGTA